>NZ_JBJQLJ010000004.1:0-209967 GCF_046486385.1 Escherichia sp. WS33
TAATCCGGTAGCGGCGTAAAAATCGCGGAAGGGATGAAAAAAACAGCGCCTGACGGCGCTGTGTCTGGCATGCCTGCAATCCGGGAAACCGGACCAGGAAAAAACTTGCAGGCCATAACAGTATCTACAGCCGCTGCCAGATGTGTGCTGGATAAGGCGTTCACGCCGCATCCGGCAAGATGGCGGTAACGACTATCCGCCAGGCTTTTAGATCGCCTTAATATCCCTGCTCGAAATAGCTTTCGAGAATAATAACCGCAGAGGCAGAGTCGACTTTGCCTTTGTTGAGCGCCCGATAGCCGCCCTGTTCAAACAGACCGGAACGGGCTTCCACGGTGCTAAGACGTTCGTCATGGAGCTTTACTTCAACACCGAAACGACCATGAATACGGTTGGCAAATTTACGCGCTCTGGCAGTCAATGGTTGCTCGGTGCCGTCCATATTCAGCGGCAAACCGACGATGATTTCGTCCGGCTGCCACTCTTTCAGTAAACGCTCGATAATGTTCCAGTCCGGCGTACCGTCCTGTGCTTTAATTGCAGGCAAAGGGCGAGCGGTGCCGGTAATGCGTTGGCCGACCGCTACGCCAATGCTTTTGGTGCCGAAGTCGAAGGCGAGTAAGGTTCCACTCATCAGGCGTGCCCTGCCACACCAGGCATGGTGAGAATATCCACACCAATCAGTTTTGCCGCCTCGCGCCAGCGGTCGGCAATCGGCGTTTTGAACAGAATATTCAGATCCGCCGGGGCCGTTAGCCACGCGTTATCGAGAATTTCTTGTTCCAGTTGACCTTTTTCCCAGGAGGCATAACCCAGAGCCACCAATACGTCAGACGGTTGTTTATCGGTGCCGAGCGTTTCCAGCACATCGCGGGAAGTGGTCATCACTGTGTTGTCTGAAATGCGAATGCTGGAAGCAAAATTGGAGGGCGGAGTATGCAAAATAAACCCGCGATCTTCAGCCAGCGGACCGCCGAGCATAACCGGTTTATCCAGACGGATTGATTCATCACGCGGCTCCGGCGTGATCTTCAGCTTTTCCAGAATCCCTTCAATTTTGAGATTTTCCAGCGGCTTGTTGACGATGATCCCCATTGCACCATTGGTATTATGTTCGCAAATGTAGACCACGGAACGACGGAAAATCGGATCCTGGAGAGCAGGCATGGCAATAAGAAAGTGATGCTGTAAATTCATTGTCAGAGGTTCTGTTTCCTGGTTCAAAAAAGCAACAGCGCCCAGTATGCGTGGAAAGAAGGGCGCTGTCACTCAGAGTCTCAACGAGATCCTTCTCGCTAAGGTGGGTTACTGCTGCTGTAAACGTGCTTCGATGGCATCCATTAACATTCCGGTGATCGACACCGGAAACTCTGCTTCAATCTCACGAATACAGGTTGGGCTGGTGACGTTAATTTCAGTCAGACGGTCGCCGATGATATCCAGACCAACAAAAATCAGCCCTTTTTCTTTCAACGTCGGTCCGATCTGACGGGCGATTTTCCAGTCACTTTCCGTCAGCGGACGAGGTTCACCGCGACCACCGGCAGCCAGATTGCCACGGGTTTCGCCCCCCTGCGGAATACGCGCCAGGCAGTACGGTACCGGCTCGCCATCCACCACCAGCACGCGTTTGTCGCCATCTTTAATGGCTGGCAGGTAATTTTGCGCCATGCAGTAGCGAGTGCCATGCTCAGTCAGGGTTTCGGCAATCACGCCGAGGTTTGGATCGCCTTCTTTCACGCGGAAAATCGACGCGCCGCCCATACCGTCCAGCGGCTTAAGAATGATGTCGCTGTGTTTCTCCCAGAACGCTTTTAGCTGCGCTTTATTGCGCGTAACCAGCGTTTCTGGCGTTAAGTCAGAGAACCAGGCGGTAAACAGTTTCTCGTTACAGTCGCGCAGGCTCTGCGGCTTGTTAACGATCAGCGTTCCTTTCTCTTCGGCACGTTCCAGAATATAGGTCGCGTAGATAAACTCGGTATCAAACGGCGGGTCTTTACGCATCAGAATCACATCGAGATCGGCCAGCGGCAGATCCTGTTCACCGACGAACGAAAACCACTCTTCGTAGTTCTGCTTCACGTTCAGCGTGCGGGTATGGGCGCGGGCTTCGCCATTGATCAGATACAGATCGCCCATCTCCATATAGTGAAGTTCGTAACCACGACGCTGTGCTTCCAGCAACATAGCGAAACTGGAATCTTTCTTGATGTTGATGTTTGCGATGGGGTCCATCACGATGCCGAGCTTGATCATTATTCTTCTCCGTTAGCCCAAATCGCCAAATCGTACTTGTAGCGCGGTAATGGCGGTGAGCGCAGTTGTCTCTGTACGCAAAACGCGAGGTCCCAACAGGATATCAGTAAATTGATAGCGGGCAGTCATGGCAATTTCATCTGCCGATAAACCGCCTTCCGGGCCAATCAGCAGGCGGACGCGTTCAACCGGTAACGGCAACGTATTGATGCTGTTACTGGCGCGCGGGTGAAGATTCAGTTTCAGTCCTTCATCCTGCTCTGCACACCAGGCTTCCAGATCCATCGCTGGGCGGATTTCCGGCACCCGGTTACGACCACACTGCTCACAGGCAGCAATTGCAATCTTCTGCCACTGCTGGAGCTTCTTGTTCAGACGTTCACTATCCAGTTTAACGCCGCAGCGCTCAGAAAAAAGTGGCGTAATGAGGCTTACACCGAGTTCGATCGATTTCTGGATCGTAAATTCCATTTTTTCACCACGCGACATCACCTGACCGAGGTGAATATGCAGCGGAGATTCGCGATCGTCGATCTTGCCTTCCAGCACCTTCACTTCCACGCTTTTTTTGCTGGCGCTGGTAATTTCGGCGTCAAAGACCTGGTTGCTACCGTCAAACAATTGCAACGCCTGCCCCGGCCCCATGCGCAGTACGCGCCCGATATGGTTGGCGGCATCTTCGCAAAGCGCGATGTGAGAATGGCTGGTCAGTGGTTCAGGATGATAAATGCGGGGGATACGCATAGTTAAAAATCCGCGTCGTCTCCCCACGCGGTTGTACGCGTGGGGTAGGGGTTAACAAAAAGAGTCCCGCTAGTGTAGGTTAGCTCTTTCGCGCCTGGCAAGCGCGTTGCACATACGGGTTATGATTGCCTTGCACCTTCGCGATGCGTTCATCGCGCTCGCACTCCCAGTCGGTAACCGGATACATCTTGTTCCATGCGTTGAACAGCTGCGTTTGCTGGCGAGAGAGTGTCAGGTTGTATTGGTCGCGCATATAGAAGTAGGTGCGCGCAATGGCACCGCGTGCACGCGCTGGTGGTTCGGCAGCTTTTTCTTTGAAATCGACCTTCATGGCGCATTGACCGTACTGGCCTTCGCCGCCATTCCACTGGCTGTACATAAAGTTGCCGCGATCGCCATTCACCTCACCGACTGACGGCTGCAGGTTATGCATATCGCTTTCCATCTTGCGATAGACCGGATCTTTAGCGCAGTTTTTACGTCCACCGTCCTGCCAGCACTGGCGCTGGTGACCGAACTGCCAGGCGGGAACGACGTGTTCCCACTCTACGCGGCTGGCTCGGTTTTCATTTTTGCGCACCTGATAGCCGCACGATTGCAGATCAACAACGCCTTTTTTGCCCTGCCAGTTAATTTTACATCCGCAATAAAACGTACCGGGCGCGTCAGCGTGGACTTTTACCGCCGCGGCTTTCGCCTGAGAAAAACTATTGATACCTTCGGCCAACGCCGGGCCGGAAAATGCTGCGCTCAGTACCACCGCAGCAATAGACAAATAACGGTACATCACTTACTCCGTGTTAAAACGAGCCAGCAACGTAGCGAAAGTTGTTTTGGTATGCAATCAGCCAGATCAGGAAAGTTCCTGATAGTTCAGATGGTTATTTCGCAACCAGCTGTTCACCGCAGTGAACACAGCGATAGACGGCCTCGCCACGAACTACGCGATTATGGCGGCGTACGGTAAGCTGATGCTCCTGGCACTTGCAGCGGTAGGGGAAGGTGTTGCGACGCACGGATTGCAGTTCGAACTGATGCGTACGACGGGCGGGAACGCCCAGCACGCTTTCCATCATCCACTTCCACTCTTTGCCATGTGGCGCTACGCGGCCGAAATGTTTCCATACCAGCAAATGTGCCAGTTCGTGCGGTACCACTTCTTCAATAAAAGCTTCACTGTTTTCCAACAGCAAAACGGGATTGAGGCGGATTTCATAGCTTTCCAGCCAGGCTGTTCCGGCGGAGGTTCCGCGCTGGGTGTAAGAGAGTTTTGGCTCCGGGTAGTTACGCCCTAGCTTCAGGTTGGCCTGGGCGAGTTTTTCCCGCAGGCGGCGCATAACGGCCTGCTGGATGGCGATAGGGAGACGGGATGTTTTCATAGCGGCAGAGGATAGAGCGAAGAAAAGATGACTGCAAGAGGTGGCTTCCTCCGCGATGGGAGGAAGCCTGAGGAGATTAATCGTGAGCGCCGATTTCGCGCAGTTTACGACCTTTCATCAGATTACGTTCAATATGTTCCAGCGAAACGTGTTTGGTTTCCGGTACCAGCCAAAATGTCAGCAGGATAAACAGTACGTTCAGAGCCGCATACACCCAGAAGGTGTTGGCGTTACCCAGCGTGTTGAGCATGGTCAGGAACGTTGCGCCAACGATCATGTTGGCAATCCAGTTGGTGGCGGTGGAGCAGGTGATGCCAAAATCGCGGCCTTTCAGCGGCTGAATTTCGGAGCACAGTACCCAAATCAGCGGACCGGCACTCATGGCAAAACCGACAATAAACATCAGCAGCATGGCGATGGCGAAATACTGCGCTGACGGAGAGTGAATACCGATATGCATCATTGTACCGAGTACGCCCATGCCAGCAGCCATCACCAGGAAGCCCAGCGTTAGCGTTGGTTTACGTCCCCAGCGGTCAACAAGGCCGATTGCGATAAAGGTGGCAAGTACGTTGGTCAGGCCGACAATCACGGTCCCCCACATTTGCTCGGTAGTGTTGGTATAACCCGCCAGTTCGAAGATTTTCGGCGCGTAATACATGATGACGTTCATCCCGGTGAATTGCTGCATTACCTGCAACAGTACGCCAAGGAACACCGCGCGGCGGAAGTTGCTGTTCTCTTTAAACAGCGCCCAGCCACTCTGTTTAACCTGCAAACTTTCACGGATTTCATCCAGTTCGCGTTTCGCTTCCGCGCTGGTGTCACGCAGGCGTAGCAGCACGCGTTCGGCATCAACAAAACGGCGTTTGGCGGCAAACCAACGTGGGCTGTCTGGCAGGAAGAAGACACCAATCAGCAGCAAAATTGCCGGGATGATAATCACACCCAGCATCCAGCGCCATGCACCGGTGTAGCTGAAGGCGGTATCAGAAAGATAAGCACCGAGGATCCCGATAGTGATCATCAACTGATACATCGAGATCATACTGCCACGAATTTTTTCCGGCGCAATTTCAGAGAGGTACAGCGGTGCGGTATAAGAGGCCACACCCACCGCCAGCCCCAGTAGAACGCGGGAAAGAATCAGTACTTCAACGTTTGGCGCAGCCGCAGAGAACAGCGAACCGGCAACAAACAAAATTGCGCCGATCATCAGGCTCTTTTTGCGCCCGAGTTTAAAGGAGAGCCAGCCGCTGCCCACCGCACCGACTGCCGCACCGAACATCATGGAGCTTACGACCCATTCTTGCGTATGCGAAGTAATCTGGAATTCATCTGCAATAAACGGCAGTGCGCCAGCAATTACACCGATATCCAGGCCAAAGAGTAATCCCGCCAGAGCGGCAAGGAAGCAGACGAAAAACGTCATTGCCTTGTTTGACCGCCCCTGTTTTTTAGCGTCAGGCATGATGCCCTCCAATATGGTTATTTTTTATTGTGAATTAAGATAGGTGAGTACGACGTAAAAAGATGTGAAGCAAATCACATCAGTGTAATCGCTTACACTAACATTTATCTTAGTTATGGTTTAAGTGCATGAAAATAATTGAGTTATATCATCATAGATTAAACGCTGTTATCTGCAATTAAGACTTTACTGAAAAGAAATGTAACAACTGTGAAAACTGAATAATAATATGAAAATATTACAAATATTTGGCTGGTGTTATTGGTGTAATCGGTTTCAGTAGTGATGATAATTTGCGATAAAACGTGTTGAGGAAGAATGATGTTATTGTGCGGGCAGCTTTTTGCCGGATGCGGCGTGAATGCCTATCCACCGCGGTGAGGTAAAAGAAAAAGGCCAGCGCGAGGCTGGCCTTTGAAAGCAGGTGAAGAAAGATTACTTCAGACCGGCAGCATCGCGCAGCAGCTGCGCTTTGTCGGTTTTTTCCCACGGGAAATGTTCACGACCAAAGTGACCGTATGCTGCGGTTTCTTTGTAGATCGGGTGCAGCAGATCCAGCATCTGAATCAGACCGTATGGGCGCAGGTCGAAGAACTCACGTACCAGCAGAGTCAGTTGTTCAGAAGGCACTTTCTCAGTACCGAAAGTTTCTACCATGATGGAAGTCGGTTCAGCCACGCCGATTGCGTAGGAAACCTGAATTTCACAACGATCGGCCAGGCCAGCAGCAACGATGTTTTTCGCGACATAACGTGCTGCGTAGGCTGCGGAACGGTCCACTTTTGATGGATCTTTACCAGAGAATGCACCGCCACCGTGACGCGCCATGCCGCCGTAGGTATCAACGATAATTTTACGACCAGTCAGACCGCAGTCACCCATTGGGCCACCGATAACGAAACGACCGGTCGGGTTGATGAAGAATTTGGTGGCAGAAGTCAGCCATTCAGCGGGCAGAATTGGCTTGATGATCTCTTCCATTACCGCTTCTTGCAGCGATTTCTGGTCGATCTCTTCAGAATGCTGAGTGGAAAGCACGACAGCATCGATACCAACGATTTTGCCGTCGTCATACTGGAAAGTCACCTGGCTTTTCGCGTCCGGGCGCAGCCACGGCAGAGTGCCGTTTTTACGCACTTCAGCCTGACGCTGTACCAGACGGTGTGCATAGGTGATAGGTGCTGGCATCAGCACGTCGGTTTCATTAGTTGCGTAGCCAAACATCAGACCCTGGTCACCCGCGCCCTGTTCCAGCGGATCGGCACGGTCAACGCCCTGGTTGATGTCAGGAGACTGTTTGCCGATAGCGCTCAGAACCGCACAGGAGTTAGCGTCAAAGCCCATGTCGGAATGCACATAGCCAATTTCGCGAACGGTGTTACGGGTGATCTCTTCGATGTCTACCCAGGCGCTGGTGGTGATTTCGCCGCCAACTAAAACCATGCCGGTTTTTACGTAGGTTTCGCAAGCAACGCGTGCTTTCGGATCCTGTTCGAGGATCGCGTCTAAAACGGCATCAGAGATTTGGTCAGCAATTTTGTCAGGATGCCCTTCAGAGACGGACTCGGACGTAAAAAGGTGTTTTGCCATATTTAATATCACCTAAAGAGAATTTGGTTAGCTCAAACTGTTGTGTGGATTTTCTGTGGTAGCGGATCCTACCACGACTCTGCAGGTTAAAAACACTGGCAGTCTGAGTGTTAATCGGTATGGATGGATTAACATCTGGATGGCTATTTTAGGTCAATTCTTCACCCGATTTCCACTTTTTTTTGAATCGTGTCTCATTCTGTTAAAAACGTGGCTGGAAATTTTTCCTGACAATGCCGGCATTCTGCGTATTTATCTTTTGCAATTTTCTGCCATTGTGGGGTATAAAACGCGGCGCGCGGCTTAAATAAAAAGCACACGACGTTTCTTTCGTGTTGCCACTTCCAGCCGGGTTGAAATCAGAGTTTTGGCTTGTGGGTTCGTCTTAACAGGCGGCCGTGGAGGTGATACGAAATAATGAACCGTTGTCTGCTGCTTAACCTGTCTCACCGTTCTGGTGAAGATTCGTTCCCCGCACTCTGCATCTCTGCTTTGCATACCTGCCGATGTTATACCCATCTCGGCGCTTCTCAGGATTCAAGAGCTGGTTACAGTTACTGAGGACTGAACAAGGGCGCTCTTGTAAAAACAAGAGTTTTCTCGTGGTTTCGCCGAACTGTCACACTTACGTTCGGTTATGTGCTTAATAATGTTATGAAAAAGAAACCGGTTGCGCAGTTGGAGCGTCAGCATTCACTGCTGGAAAATCCATGTGCTTATGGGTTGTTATCGCAGTTCCAGGCTGCGATAGTCGTTAACTGTTTTACACTTAATAAAATAATTTGAGGTTCGCTATGTCTGACGACATGTCTATGGGTTTGCCTTCGTCAGCGGGCGAACACGGTGTACTACGCTCCATGCAGGAGGTTGCAATGAGCTCCCAGGAAGCCAGCAAGATGCTGCGTACTTACAATATTGCCTGGTGGGGCAATAACTACTATGACGTTAACGAGCTGGGCCACATCAGCGTGTGCCCGGACCCGGACGTCCCGGAAGCTCGCGTCGATCTCGCGCAGTTAGTGAAAACTCGTGAAGCACAGGGCCAGCGTCTGCCTGCACTGTTCTGTTTCCCACAGATCCTGCAGCACCGTTTGCGTTCCATTAACGCCGCGTTCAAACGTGCGCGGGAATCCTACGGCTATAACGGCGATTACTTCCTTGTTTATCCGATCAAAGTTAACCAGCACCGTCGCGTGATTGAGTCCCTGATTCATTCGGGCGAACCGCTGGGTCTGGAAGCCGGTTCCAAAGCCGAGTTGATGGCAGTGCTGGCACATGCTGGCATGACCCGTAGCGTCATCGTCTGCAACGGTTATAAAGACCGCGAATATATCCGCCTGGCATTAATTGGCGAGAAGATGGGGCACAAGGTCTATCTGGTCATTGAGAAGATGTCAGAAATCGCCATTGTGCTGGATGAAGCAGAACGTCTGAATGTCGTTCCTCGTCTGGGCGTGCGTGCACGTCTGGCTTCGCAGGGCTCGGGTAAATGGCAGTCCTCCGGCGGGGAAAAATCGAAGTTCGGCCTGGCTGCGACTCAGGTACTGCAACTGGTTGAAACCCTGCGTGAAGCCGGGCGTCTCGACAGCCTGCAACTACTGCACTTCCACCTCGGTTCGCAGATGGCGAATATTCGCGATATCGCCACAGGCGTTCGTGAATCGGCGCGTTTCTATGTGGAACTGCACAAGCTGGGCGTCAATATTCAGTGCTTCGACGTCGGCGGCGGTCTGGGCGTGGACTATGAAGGCACCCGTTCGCAGTCTGACTGCTCCGTAAACTACGGCCTCAATGAATATGCCAACAACATCATCTGGGCGATTGGTGATGCGTGTGAAGAAAACGGTCTGCCGCATCCGACGGTAATCACCGAATCGGGTCGTGCGGTGACTGCGCATCACACCGTGCTGGTGTCTAATATCATCGGCGTGGAACGTAACGAATACACGGTGCCGACCGCGCCTGCAGAAGATGCGCCGCGCGCGCTGCAAAGCATGTGGGAAACCTGGCAGGAGATGCACGAACCGGGAACTCGCCGTTCTCTGCGTGAATGGTTACACGACAGTCAGATGGATCTGCACGACATTCATATCGGCTACTCTTCCGGCACCTTTAGCCTGCAAGAACGTGCATGGGCAGAACAACTCTATCTGAGCATGTGCCATGAAGTGCAGAAGCAACTGGATCCGCAAAACCGTGCGCATCGTCCGATAATCGACGAACTGCAGGAACGTATGGCGGACAAAATGTACGTCAATTTCTCGCTGTTCCAGTCAATGCCGGACGCATGGGGGATCGACCAGTTGTTCCCGGTTCTGCCGCTGGAAGGGCTGGATCAAGTGCCGGAACGTCGCGCTGTGCTGCTGGATATTACCTGTGACTCTGACGGTGCTATCGACCACTATATTGATGGTGATGGTATTGCCACGACAATGCCAATGCCGGAGTACGATCCAGAGAATCCGCCGATGCTCGGTTTCTTTATGGTCGGCGCATATCAGGAGATCCTTGGCAATATGCACAACCTGTTCGGTGATACCGAAGCGGTTGACGTGTTCGTGTTCCCTGACGGTAGCGTAGAAGTAGAACTGTCTGACGAAGGCGATACCGTGGCGGACATGCTGCAATATGTACAGCTCGATCCGAAAACGCTGTTAACCCAGTTCCGCGATCAAGTGAAGAAAACCGATCTTGATGCTGAACTGCAACAACAGTTCCTTGAAGAGTTCGAGGCAGGTTTGTACGGTTATACCTATCTTGAAGATGAATAATTAAGATTATTCCGCTGGCGGGTCGATTTATTTACGTAAATCGGCCCGCTTTCTTTTTATATATTCTTAAAAATAATCTCGCTGCTTTTCTTATTAAATAATCTCCCTACAATCGCTGCATTAATTAAATGCAGAGGGAACGGTTATGAAAAAATGGAAAGTACGTAGCGCGTTGGTGGCATTAATCGTGCTGCTGGCCGGTTGTTCCAGTAATGCGCAGTATAATAGCAGTGCATCGGGCAATGTCGGCACTGCCTGGGGTGGGGATGTGCACTCATCGGTTCAGGGCGTATCTGCTGAGCGAGCCTGGCGCGATCCGGCAGAGATGATCGTTATTAGTTATTCGACTAATGTTCCTTCCGGCTATGACCGCGTTTATAGCATTCGTATTAACGAACTGGAATATGCTATTCGCGATGGTAATTTTAATTCTCTACCTATTACGCGTGTTTATGATTCATCCAATAATGAACCACGCTATATTGTCCATGCCAGAGTCGGAATGAATTATCAATTATATGTCCGTAATTACAGTCGTAACACCAACTACGAGATCGTTGCTACTGTTGATGGCCTGGATGTGCTGAACGGCAAGCAAGGTTCGCTGAATAACAACGGCTATATTGTGAATGCCGGAGATTCTTTAGCGATTAAAGGATTCCGCAAAGATAAACATACCGAAGCGGCTTTTCAGTTCGCCAACGTTGCTGATTCCTACGCAGCCAATTCGGCGCAAGGCGATGTGCGTAATACCGGTGTAATAGGCTTTGCCGCCTTTGAATTACAAGGCCAGGCGCAAAACGCGCTGCCGCCGTGCTCTGGACAAGCCTTTCCGGCAGATAACAATGGCTATGCGCCGCCACCGTGTCGGAAATAGCAACCTCGCTTGATGCCTCGCCCATTTAAGGCGATAATTAGCACAAACTTGTGTTTCGCAAATCCAACCCTTCCTCGTCGGGCCTAACGACGCGGAAGGGTTTTTTTATATCGACTTTGTAATAGGAGTCCATCCATGAGCACCTTAGGTCATCAATACGATAACTCACTGGTTTCCAATGCCTTTGGTTTTTTACGCCTGCCGATGAACTTCCAGCCGTATGACAGCGATGCTGACTGGGTGATTACTGGTGTGCCGTTCGATATGGCCACTTCTGGTCGTGCGGGGGGACGCCACGGTCCGGCAGCTATCCGTCAGGTTTCGACGAATCTGGCCTGGGAACACAACCGCTTCCCGTGGAATTTCGACATGCGTGAGCGTCTGAACGTCGTGGACTGCGGTGATCTGGTATATGCTTTCGGCGATGCCCGTGAGATGAGCGAGAAGCTGCAGGCGCACGCCGAGAAGCTGCTGGCTGCCGGTAAGCGTATGCTCTCCTTCGGTGGTGACCACTTTGTTACGCTGCCGCTGCTGCGTGCTCATGCGAAGCATTTCGGCAAAATGGCGCTGGTACACTTTGACGCCCACACCGATACCTACGCGAACGGTTGTGAATTTGACCACGGCACCATGTTCTATACCGCGCCGAAAGAAGGTCTGATCGATCCGAATCATTCCGTGCAGATTGGTATTCGTACCGAATTTGATAAAGACAACGGCTTTACCGTGCTGGACGCCTGCCAGGTGAACGATCGCAGCGTGGATGACGTTATCGCCCAGGTGAAACAAATTGTGGGTGATATGCCGGTTTACCTGACCTTTGATATCGACTGCCTGGATCCTGCATTTGCGCCGGGAACCGGTACGCCGGTAATTGGCGGTCTGACCTCCGATCGCGCCATTAAACTGGTACGCGGCCTGAAAGATCTCAACATCGTTGGGATGGACGTAGTGGAAGTGGCTCCGGCATACGATCAGTCGGAAATCACTGCTCTGGCTGCGGCGACGCTGGCGCTGGAGATGCTGTATATTCAGGCGGCGAAAAAGGGCGAGTAAGCACCAGATGCGATGCGCACGGGTAAAACGTGCCATTAATGTCGGATGCGGCGTGAACGCCTTATCCGACCTACGTTCGGCACCCGTAGGCCGGATAAGATGCGCCAGCATCGCATCCGGCAATGCGCACAAGGTAACAAATGTGCCATTCATGTCAGATGCGGGGTGAACGCCTTATCTGACCTACGTTCGACACCACCAGGCTTTACTTTATCCCATCCGCGCTCATACGATCGCGAATATGCTGGGCGCGTTCGGCGGATGCAGGATGGTCGTCAAACATTGAGCTTTGGCGGCCTTCTTCCAGTTTCGCCAGTTTTTCAAAGCTGGTGGCAAGACCTGCCGGGCTGATGCCGCGTTGGCGCAGAAGATCGTAAGAATAATCATCGGCTTCTGCTTCCTGGCGCTGGGAGAATTGCGAATTAACTAATTTCTCGCCCAGATCACCGAGTTGTGATTGAGATAAACTGCCGACAATCCCGCCCGCAGAGGCCGCAGCTACTCGCACGGCATTTGTACCAAGTGCCACCTGCATTCCTTTTTTCACATGGCCTAACGCCACGTGCCCCATTTCGTGACCGATCACCGCTTCGACTTCGTTATCCGTCATCATATCCATCAGCCCGCTATAGACGCGGATACAGCCGTTAGCCATTGCAAAGGCGTTCACATCCTTCGCCATATACACTTTGTAATTTACCGGCTGACCGTTGATATTGTTGCCTAGCGCATTGGCAATAGTTGTCAGACGTTTAGCGTATTCGCTATTGGCTGGCGCAATCGTCGCCTTGCTGTCCATCTCCTGACATGCCTGATCGCTCAGGGTTTTCACCTGCGCATCACTCAAACTGTAAGCCTGAAAAGCTTCCGCTCCTGATGAGAGCAGTCCGTTGGAGTCCATATTCTGGCAACCAGTCAGTACCGTTGCCACGCTCATTGCTACCAATAAGGCGCGAATTTTCATGTTTTCTCTTCCGCACAAGGTCAGGATTATTCTAAAAATGCGCCGTTTGCAGGTGAATCGACGCTCAGTCTCAGTATAAGGAAAAGCGCAGCGGACGGGCGAGTAGATTGCGCAACATGCGAGCATGATCCAGAGATTTCTGAAGCGGCAAAAGGATGTTCCATGTACATGACGCGCGGCTTGCGGTAAATTGTTGGCAAATTTTCCGGCGTAGCCCAAAACGCGCTGTCGTCAAGTCGTTAAGGGCGTGCCCTTCATCATCCGATCTGGAGTCAAAATGTCCTCACGTAAAGAGCTTGCCAATGCTATTCGTGCGCTGAGCATGGACGCAGTACAGAAAGCCAAATCCGGTCACCCGGGTGCCCCTATGGGTATGGCTGACATTGCCGAAGTCCTGTGGCGTGATTTCCTGAAACACAACCCGCAGAATCCGTCCTGGGCTGACCGTGACCGCTTCGTGCTGTCCAACGGCCACGGCTCCATGCTGATCTACAGCCTGCTGCACCTCACCGGTTACGATCTGCCGATGGAAGAACTGAAAAACTTCCGTCAGCTGCACTCTAAAACTCCGGGTCACCCGGAAGTGGGTTACACCGCTGGTGTGGAAACCACCACCGGTCCGCTGGGTCAGGGTATTGCCAACGCAGTCGGTATGGCGATTGCAGAAAAAACGCTGGCGGCGCAGTTTAACCGTCCGGGCCACGACATTGTCGACCACTACACCTATGCCTTCATGGGCGACGGCTGCATGATGGAAGGCATCTCCCACGAAGTTTGCTCTCTGGCGGGTACGCTGAAGCTGGGTAAACTGATTGCGTTCTACGATGACAACGGTATCTCTATTGATGGTCACGTTGAAGGCTGGTTCACCGACGACACCGCAATGCGTTTCGAAGCTTACGGCTGGCACGTTATTCGCGACATCGACGGTCATGACGCGGCATCCATCAAACGCGCAGTAGAAGAAGCGCGCGCAGTGACTGACAAACCGTCCCTGCTGATGTGCAAAACCATCATCGGTTTCGGTTCCCCGAACAAAGCCGGTACTCACGACTCCCACGGTGCGCCGCTGGGCGACGCTGAAATTGCCCTGACCCGCGAACAGCTGGGCTGGAAATATGCACCGTTCGAAATCCCGTCTGAAATCTATGCTCAGTGGGATGCGAAAGAAGCAGGCCAGGCGAAAGAATCCGCATGGAACGAGAAATTCGCTGCTTACGCGAAAGCTTATCCGCAGGAAGCCGCTGAATTTACCCGCCGTATGAAAGGCGAAATGCCGTCTGACTTCGACGCGAAAGCAAAAGAGTTCATTGCTAAACTGCAGGCTAACCCGGCGAAAATCGCCAGCCGTAAAGCGTCTCAGAATGCTATCGAAGCTTTCGGTCCGCTGTTGCCGGAATTCCTCGGCGGTTCTGCTGACCTGGCACCGTCTAACCTGACCCTGTGGTCTGGTTCTAAAGCAATCAACGAAGATGCTGCGGGTAACTACATCCACTACGGTGTTCGCGAGTTCGGTATGACCGCGATTGCTAACGGTATCTCCCTGCACGGTGGTTTCCTGCCGTACACCTCCACCTTCCTGATGTTCGTGGAATACGCACGTAACGCCGTACGTATGGCTGCGCTGATGAAACAGCGTCAGGTGATGGTTTACACCCACGACTCCATCGGTCTGGGCGAAGATGGCCCGACTCACCAGCCGGTAGAGCAGGTCGCTTCTCTGCGCGTAACCCCGAACATGTCTACATGGCGTCCGTGTGACCAGGTTGAATCCGCGGTCGCGTGGAAATACGGTGTTGAGCGTCAGGACGGCCCGACCGCACTGATCCTCTCCCGTCAGAACCTGGCGCAGCAGGAACGAACTGAAGAGCAACTGGCAAACATCGCGCGCGGTGGTTATGTGCTGAAAGACTGCGCCGGTCAGCCGGAACTGATTTTCATCGCTACCGGTTCAGAAGTTGAACTGGCTGTTGCTGCCTACGAAAAACTGACTGCCGAAGGCGTGAAAGCGCGCGTGGTGTCCATGCCGTCTACCGACGCATTTGACAAGCAGGATGCTGCTTACCGTGAATCCGTACTGCCGAAAGCGGTTACTGCACGCGTTGCTGTAGAAGCGGGTATTGCTGACTACTGGTACAAGTATGTTGGCCTGAACGGTGCTATCGTCGGTATGACCACCTTCGGTGAATCTGCTCCGGCAGAGCTGCTGTTTGAAGAGTTCGGCTTCACTGTTGATAACGTTGTTGCGAAAGCAAAAGAACTGCTGTAATTAGCATTTCGGGTAAAAAGGTCGCTTCGGCGACCTTTTTTATTACCTTGATATGTCCGTTTGCGGACAAGCAATAGATAAATCGTGTTGTAGATCACAAATATTTATATGCAATAAATATCAATTATGTAATATGCATCACGATATGCGTATTGACATTTGTTGTTATATCTATAACTCAATGTTATATAAGAAATTAATAATTCACTGTTTTCAAAACATCGGTTTCCCTGCTCAATTGCTTTCATTAAACCGCACGAGTATTTTATTTTTACCGCCGGACGGTACCCTAAAAATAAAATAAGGATAATTTATGCGGCTTAGTGATTATTTTCCAGAATCATCAATCTCAGTTATACATTCAGCAAAAGATTGGCAGGAAGCTATCGATTTCTCGATGGTATCATTGCTGGATAAAAACTATATCAGCGAGAATTACATTCAGGCAATTAAAGATTCCACCATTAACAATGGCCCTTATTATATTCTCGCACCAGGCGTGGCAATGCCTCATGCGCGACCGGAATGTGGGGCGCTTAAAACCGGGATGTCTTTGACATTACTTGAACAAGGTGTTTATTTTCCGGGGAATGACGAACCAATTAAATTACTCATCGGACTCTCTGCTGCCGATGCCGATTCGCACATTGGCGCTATTCAGGCGTTAAGTGAATTACTGTGCGAAGAAGAAATACTCGAACAACTCTTAACAGCATCATCAGAAAAACAATTAGCGGACATTATCAGCCGCGGATAATTACTCTCTCCTCTACAGGATAATATTATGGAAAACAAGTCTGCTCGTGCAAAGGTCCAGGCTTTTGGGGGCTTTTTGACTGCAATGGTCATCCCCAATATTGGTGCTTTTATTGCCTGGGGTTTTATTACTGCGTTATTTATTCCCACCGGTTGGCTGCCTAACGAACATTTCGCCAAAATTGTCGGCCCGATGATTACCTATTTATTGCCCGTGATGATTGGTTCTACAGGTGGTCATCTGGTCGGCGGTAAACGCGGGGCGGTCATGGGCGGAATAGGTACTATTGGTGTGATCGTTGGCGCAGAGATCCCGATGTTCCTTGGCTCAATGATCATGGGGCCGCTCGGTGGGTTGGTCATAAAATATGTCGATAAGGCACTGGAAAAACGCATACCTGCCGGTTTTGAGATGGTTATCAATAACTTCTCATTAGGTATCGCGGGGATGCTCCTTTGTCTGCTGGGTTTTGAAGTGATCGGCCCGGCGGTGTTAATTGCCAATACTTTCGTCAAAGAGTGTATCGAGGCGCTGGTACATGCGGGTTATCTGCCTCTGCTGTCAGTCATCAATGAACCGGCGAAAGTGCTTTTCCTTAATAATGCGATCGATCAGGGCGTCTATTATCCGCTGGGAATGCAACAGGCTTCGGTTAACGGTAAATCCATCTTCTTTATGGTGGCCTCTAACCCAGGTCCGGGCCTGGGGCTGCTGCTGGCGTTTACCTTGTTTGGTAAAGGGATGAGTAAACGTTCTGCGCCCGGGGCGATGATTATTCACTTCCTCGGTGGGATCCACGAACTGTATTTCCCATATGTGCTGATGAAGCCGCTGACTATTATTGCCATGATTGCGGGCGGTATGTCTGGTACCTGGATGTTTAACTTACTGGACGGTGGTCTGGTGGCTGGCCCAAGTCCGGGGTCTATCTTTGCTTACCTGGCACTGACGCCGAAAGGCTCGTTCCTGGCGACAATTGCCGGTGTTACGGTAGGTACCCTGGTGTCCTTTGCTATTACTTCGCTGATACTGAAGATGGAAAAAACGGTGGAAACGGAGAGCGAAGATGAGTTTGCTCAGTCAGCCAATGCGGTTAAGGCGATGAAACAAGAGGGTGCATTCTCGTTAAGCAGGGTTAAGCGTATCGCCTTTGTTTGCGATGCGGGGATGGGCTCCAGTGCGATGGGCGCGACCACCTTCCGTAAACGCCTGGAAAAAGCGGGGCTGGCAATAGAAGTAAAACATTACGCGATAGAAAACGTGCCTGCGGATGCCGATATCGTCGTTACTCATGCCAGTCTGGAAGGGCGCGTGAAACGTGTTACGGATAAACCGCTGATATTGATTAATAACTATATTGGCGATCCAAAACTCGACACTTTATTTAATCAATTAACCGCCGAACATAAACACTGATTACAGAGGTAAAAATGAAAACCAAAGTTGCTGCTATTTATGGCAAGCGGGATGTCCGTCTGCGCGAATTTGAACTGCCAGAAATTACCGATAATGAATTACTGGTGAGTGTAATTTCTGACAGCGTCTGTTTATCCACCTGGAAAGCTGCGTTACTCGGTAGTGAACATAAACGCGTACCCGACGATTTAGAAAATCATCCGGTCATTACCGGGCATGAATGTGCCGGGGTTATTGTCGAAGTGGGTAAAAATCTCACTGGCAAATATAAAAAAGGCCAGCGTTTTGTATTGCAACCAGCGATGGGGTTACCAAGCGGATATTCAGCGGGCTACAGCTACGAATATTTTGGCGGCAATGCCACTTATATGATTATTCCCGAAATCGCCATTAATTTGGGCTGCGTATTACCGTATCACGGCTCTTATTTTGCTGCGGCGTCGCTGGCAGAGCCTATGTGCTGCATTATTGGTGCTTATCATGCCAATTATCACACCACGCAATATGTTTATGAGCATCGCATGGGCGTCAAACCTGGCGGCAATATTGCACTGCTGGCGTGTGCAGGTCCGATGGGCATTGGCGCTATCGATTACGCCATTAACGGCGGCATACAACCGTCGCGGGTGGTGGTGGTCGATATCGACGACAAACGTCTGGCGCAGGTGCAGAAGCTGCTGCCGGTGGATCTGGCGGCCAGTAAAGGCATTGAGCTGGTGTATGTGAATACCAAAGGGATGAGCGATCCGGTCCAGACGCTGCGGGCGCTGACAGGAGATGTCGGGTTCGATGACATTTTTGTTTATGCGGCGGTGCCTGCTGTCGTTGAGATGGCTGACGAATTACTGGCGGAAGATGGCTGTCTGAACTTCTTTGCCGGGCCGACGGATAAAAACTTCAAAGTGCCGTTTAATTTCTACAACGTCCATTACAACAGCACGCACGTAGTCGGTACATCCGGCGGTTCAACGGACGACATGAAAGAGGCGATTGCGTTAAGCGCCACGGGGCAGTTGCAGCCGTCCTTTATGGTCACGCATATCGGTGGGCTGGATGCGGTGCCAGATACCGTGCTCAATCTGCCGGATATCCCTGGCGGTAAAAAACTCATTTATAACGGCGTGACCATGCCGCTCACTGCCATTGCCGATTTTGCCGAAAAAGGCAAAACCGATCCGCTGTTTAAAGAGTTGGCGCGGCTGGTTGAGGAAACGCACGGCATCTGGAATGAACAGGCCGAGAAATATCTGCTGGCACAATTTGGCGTTGATATCGGGGAGGCCGCGCAATGATGTCCCTGGCGTGGCCATTATTTCGCGTTACGGAACAGGCAGCGTTGGCTGCCTGGCCGCAAACCGGATGTGGCGACAAAAATAAAATTGATGGCCTGGCGGTCACCGCGATGCGCCAGGCATTAAACGACGTCGCTTTTCGTGGACGAGTGGTTATCGGCGAAGGAGAAATTGACCATGCGCCGATGCTGTGGATTGGCGAAGAGGTGGGCAAAGGCGATGGGCCAGAAGTCGATATCGCGGTTGACCCGATTGAAGGCACGCGGATGGTAGCGATGGGGCAGAGCAATGCGCTGGCGGTCATGGCTTTCGCCCCTCGAGATAGCCTGTTACATGCGCCCGATATGTATATGAAAAAGCTGGTTGTTAATCGACTGGCTGCCGGGGCGATTGATCTGTCTTTGCCTCTGGCGGACAACTTGCGTAACGTGGCGCGGGCGTTAGGTAAACCGCTGGACAAGCTGCGCATGGTTACGCTGGATAAACCGCGCCTGAGTGCCGCGATTGAAGAAGCAACACAGCTGGGCGTGAAGGTTTTCGCTCTGCCGGATGGCGATGTCGCCGCCAGCGTGCTGACCTGCTGGCAGGATAATCCTTACGACGTGATGTACACCATCGGCGGTGCGCCAGAAGGCGTGATTTCTGCCTGTGCCGTTAAAGCATTAGGTGGGGATATGCAGGCCGAGCTGATTGACTTTTGTCAGGCTAAAGGGGATTACACGGAAAATCGGCAGATTGCAGAGCAGGAGCGCAAGCGTTGTAAGGCAATGGGCGTTGACGTTAACCGTGTGTACTCGCTCGATGAACTGGTGAGGGGGAACGATATCCTCTTTAGCGCTACGGGCGTGACGGGCGGCGAGTTGGTGAACGGTATCCAACAGACGGCGAATGGGGTGCGGACGCAGACATTACTGATCGGCGGCGCGGACCAAACGTGTAATATAATAGACTCCCTGCATTGATGGTGATCTATCGGAAGACCAATGGCGACGCTGACAGAAGATGATGTGCTTGAGCAACTGGATGCACAGGACAATTTATTTTCATTTATGAAAACTGCGCATTCTATTTTGCTCCAGGGGATACGCCAGTTTCTGCCGTCGCTGTTTGTCGATAACGATGAAGAGATCGTCGAATATGCAGTGAAGCCGTTACTCGCCCAAAGCGGCCCGCTTGACGATATTGATGTTGCGCTGCGTTTGATTTATGCGCTGGGGAAAATGGATAAATGGCTGTATGCCGATATCACGCACTTTTCCCAGTACTGGCATTACCTGAACGAACAGGATGAAACGCCCGGATTTGCCGATGACATGACCTGGGATTTTATCAGCAACGTCAATAGCATAACCTGCAATGCGACGCTCTATGATGCGTTAAAAGCGATGAAGTTCGCCGATTTCGCCGTCTGGTCAGAGGCGCGTTTTAGCGGAATGGTCAAAACGGCGCTGACGCTGGCAGTAACGACCACCTTAAAGGAATTAACGCCGTGAAAATTGAATTAACGGTGAATGGGCTGAACGTGCAAGCGCAGTACCATGATGAAGAGATAGAACGCGTGCATAAACCGCTACTGCGTATGCTGGCGGCCTTACAGGCGGTAAGTTCGCAGCGACGTACGGTGGTTTTTCTTTGCGCTCCGCCGGGGACGGGTAAATCTACCTTAACTACCTTCTGGGAATATCTCGCGCAACAAGACCCGGAACTGCCCGCTATTCAGACGCTCCCGATGGATGGTTTTCACCATTACAATAGCTGGCTGGACGCGCATCAATTGCGCCCCTTCAAAGGCGCACCAGAGACATTTGACGTTGTGAAACTGGCGGAAAATCTGCGCCAGGTCGTGGAAGGAGATTGTACGTGGCCGCAGTACGATCGACAAAAGCATGATCCTGTTGAAGATGCGTTGCACGTTACCGCACCACTCGTCATCGTCGAAGGAAACTGGTTGTTGCTGGACGACGAGAAGTGGTGCCAGCTTGCGCAATTTTGTGATTTCTCGATCTTTATCAACGCGCCAGCTACTGCGTTGCGGGAACGACTGGTAGGGCGCAAGCTGGCGGGAGGGGTATCGCTGGCAGACGCAGAAGCTTTTTATGACCGTACCGACGGGCCGAATGTTCGCCGGGTGCTGGAAGAGAGTCTGCCTGCAAATTTGACCTTAATGATGACCGCTACGGGTGAATATCGTCTGGTGGATTAACGTTCCTGATTAGACCATCTTCCAGTCGCACCACACGAGAGAAATGACGCCGGGTAAATGCGGCGTCATGACTGATTGCTACGACGCTCGTGCCTCGCTGGCCGCACTTCTCCAGCCAGCTTTCAAACACGCTCAACCAATTTTCGTCAAAATCCCGACTCGGCTCGTCCAGCAGCAATAGTGGCGGAGAGAGTGCTTCCAGGCAGGCGACGGCGACCATCCGTCGCTGCGCACTATGCAGATCCAACGGGTGCGAGTTGGCAGTGTCTGCTAACTGACAACATTGCAGGGCAGCATGGGTACGTTGAGTGATTTCATCCGCCGGGCATTTTTGCAGTTTCAAACCAAATGCGATCTCGTCAGCGACGGTGCTGTGAAAAAGTTGGTTTTCCGCTTCCTGAAACAGTACGCCAACCTTTGCCGCGCGCTGGCGGTTTTTCAGGTTTTTCATCGCCTGTTGTTGCAGCATAACCGTACCGGCTGTGGGCGTAAGAAGACCTGCCATTACTCGTAACAGCGTCGATTTTCCCGCGCCATTGTCGCCGGTCAGCGCCAACCATTCACCTTGTTTGAGTTGCAGAGAAATGTCGCAAAGACAATCCGTTGCCGCGCCAGGCCAGCGATAAGATATCTTATTTAACGTTAACATAGTGGCTGGAGCGCTCCGTTTTGCAATTGCCACGCTTGCTGGCAGTAGTTCAGGAAAGGTGTGCGATGACGTTCAAAAAGAATAATCAGCGAACCACGTTCAAACGCCCAGTGTTGTAAGCGCTGCAACAGCATTTCGCTGGCCTGCGGAGTCAGGCGGCTAAAGGCTTCATCAAGAATTAAGAGCTTTGGCTGCATCGCGATGGCGCAGGCGATGACCACGCGCTGTGTCTCTCCACCGGAGAGTGTTGCCGGGTGACGATGGCGCAACGGCTGGCACTCGGTCAGAGTCAGGGCGGCATCAATCCGCGCCATAATCTCTGCTTCAGCAAGACACAGATTTTCTGGCCCAAAGGCAACTTCTTCTTCCACGCTAAAGGTACAGCCGGAGAGCTGCAAATAGGGCGATTGCTGGACGAGCTGGATGGTGGCGGATTGTTCATTAAGCGGGAGATGCCCAATGGGCGTACCGAGGAGCGTCCCCGTGCCTGTTATCTCTCCTGGCAGAAAGTCCGGATACCAGCCCGCCATCAGCTGTGCCAGCGTACTTTTGCCACTGCCGTTGTCACCAAAGATGGCGACCATCCCCGGTTTGACATAGTGAAAGTCATAACAGAACGGAGGATGCGTTGAGTGTGTCGGGCAATAACGGAACTGTTCTAACGTAACCATATCCACGCTCCGAATTCTGTCAGCATCAGCAAGATCATGGTGTAACGCGCTACGCGTTGTAGGGTGCTATCGGCTGGTGCCCACAACGTTGTTCGTCGGTTGTGGATCCGAAATGCCCGCATATCCAGCGCCGCACCACGGACAGCCAGATCGTTAAGCGCATTGTGTGTTAGCGGAATAATTAACGCGGGCATCGCACGTAAACGCTGATACCAGCCCTCATCCAGCGGCACGCCGCGGGCACGCTGCGCTTCATGAATAATCGCTAATTGCCGTTTTAACTGCTCAACGACCAATAACGGCCCGGCAAACAGATAAGCGACGCCTGGCGGCAGGCGAGAAGCAAACAGAGCGCGAATAAAACATTGCACGGGGACGTACTGCATCCACAACTGTGAGGTTGAAACAATCGCCAGAATCCGCAACCAGAGCGTAATAGCATGCGACCACCGTTCTGGCGAGCGTGGCGTGCCGCTTAGCCATTCTGGTAGCCAGCCACCGTGTACCAGCCACAGCCCGGCTCCCAGCGAGAACATCAGCCAGACGACATATTTTGCCCGCCGCCGCGTGGCCTTTAGCGCAATAAGGCAGAAAAAGGTCGCCGCGCTATAGATTGGCAAAATGGTCTGCGCGGGCAGGATAAGCGTGGTGCAGGCCGCCAATGCCCACAGTGTTAATGAGGTAAATGGATGCATTTAGCGCACGGCAGCCATTGCCGGAAAATGGCGCGTGGTGCGAATCGGCAGCTGGCGCAGTAAAAGCCAGACAATCACCGCTGTAAGAATTTTATCGACCAGGTTCGCGCCTATCACCGTAATCGCCACCGACTCCACCAGGTTTTGCCCCATCGAGTGCATCCAGGCAACGAACAAATCGGCTCCGCTACCGGTGACACCGCCGAACAGCGCAGTACGCAGCGGTACAGCGACGACCGTTACCGCAAGCGTAATAATCACGCCGCTGACAACGACTTTTGGCAGGGTGCGAAACCAACCCGCTCGCGCCAGGCAACCGGCGACCAGGCCGATGACCATCGCGACGGGTGCAAATGCGGCGGCGATCGGGTTGGTCAGCAATCCCCAGAGTAAATTGGTCAGTAAGCCGGTCAGCATTCCGATCACCGGACCAAGCAGTACCGCGCTAATAAGTGTGCCGATGGAGTCGAGAAATATAGGTAATTTGACCATGCTGGCCAGTTGCCCGCCGATCATATTGATGGCGATAGATATAACGATCAACACCAGTGCCTGACTGGAAAAGTGGCTACGCGCCATAAGAAAACCTCTTTGAAAGTAGTTATTTAACGGGGGAAATATGCAACTCGTCGTAACCAGAAAGCGCGCAAGGTTGGCGGCTAAACGCCAGTTCCTCAAGGCTACCGATCACCAGTTCAAGCGTGGTCCGCACGGTACAGCCGGGCATCATATGACCGCCAAGCATCGTGCCGTGTGGATCGGAAACGCAGAGATGAAGATGCTCACCACTCTGTTCCAGCGTGCCGTTTAGTGAGATCACTTCGAATGTACCGTTCAGGAGCGTGGTGCCTTCTTGCCCGGCATAGCGCAAGGCGACGTCAGTCAGGCTACCGGTACAGCCTGCAATCCAGGCGGCATGAAGTTGATGCTGCTGTGCAAAAGCGTGTAGCTGGGAAAAAACTTCCTGCCCGGGGAGGAGGCGCAGTGCGTAAAAGCGTGCGGAGGAAGAATATGGGTAGGGCAATGTCATCATTGGAGTACTCCGAAACTCGGACGTATTGCGGATAATATCGACGCTGCATCAGTCATATTCTGATATAAGTCAGGGTTTGTGACGGCACAACGAAAAGATTTTGCTACGCTTATTCGTGATTCTGCAAAGTGGAATAAATTCCACAGGGGCGGGGCTGAAAACGTGACGTAAGTCAGATAATTGCTTTCTTTGACTGGACAATCATTCCTTTTATTCCACGTTTCGCTTATCCTAGCTGAAGCGTTTCAGTCGATTAAATGTTCGACAATTAACCAATCAGTCGCAGTTTGCGACAGGTAAGGTTTCCCCGGACGATTTGCTGGATTACTCTGTCTGGCAAATTTGCTCAGGGAAAACCTTGCAGGAGATCTATGACCGTACGCGTAGCGATAAATGGCTTCGGTCGCATCGGGCGTAATGTGGTTCGTGCTTTGTATGAATCCGGACGCCGGGCGGAAATTACCGTGGTGGCAATCAACGAACTGGCGGATGCTGCGGGCATGGCGCATTTGTTGAAATATGACACCAGCCATGGCCGTTTTGCATGGGAAGTACGACAGGAACGCGATCAACTTTTTGTTGGTGATGACGCCATCCGCGTATTGCATGAACGTTCACTGCAATCGCTCCCCTGGCGTGAACTTGGCGTTGATGTAGTCCTCGACTGCACCGGCGTATATGGCTCCCGCGAGCATGGCGAAGCGCATATTGCCGCCGGGGCCAAAAAAGTGCTCTTTTCACATCCTGGCAGTAACGATCTCGACGCGACCGTTGTTTACGGCGTCAATCAGGATCAACTTCGTGCGGAACACCGCATCGTTTCTAACGCTTCCTGTACCACGAATTGCATAATTCCCGTCATCAAATTGTTAGATGATGCGTACGGTATTGAGTCCGGCACAGTGACCACAATTCACTCCGCCATGCACGATCAACAGGTTATTGATGCATACCATCCTGACCTGCGTCGCACCCGGGCAGCCAGCCAGTCGATCATTCCGGTCGATACTAAACTGGCCGCCGGTATCACACGATTTTTTCCGCAATTTAACGATCGCTTTGAAGCGATTGCGGTACGTGTGCCAACCATAAATGTGACGGCAATCGATTTAAGCGTGACGGTGAAGAAACCTGTAAAAGCCAATGAAGTCAACCTGTTGCTGCAAAAAGCAGCACAAGGTGCATTTCATGGTATAGTTGACTATACGGAATTGCCGTTGGTCTCTGTAGATTTTAACCACGATCCGCACAGTGCCATTGTCGATGGCACCCAAACCCGGGTCAGTGGCGCACACCTGATCAAAACGTTGGTCTGGTGCGATAACGAATGGGGCTTTGCTAACCGAATGCTCGACACGACGTTAGCTATGGCTACTGTTGCTTTCAGGTAAGACGCAAGCAGCGTCTGCAAAACTTTTAGAATCAACGAGAGGATTCACCATGTCTGTAATTAAGATGACCGATCTGGATCTTGCTGGGAAACGTGTATTTATCCGTGCGGATCTGAACGTACCAGTAAAAGACGGGAAAGTAACCAGCGACGCGCGTATCCGTGCTTCTCTGCCGACCATCGAACTGGCCCTGAAACAAGGCGCAAAAGTGATGGTAACTTCCCACCTGGGTCGTCCTACCGAAGGCGAGTACAACGAAGAATTCTCTCTGCTGCCGGTTGTTAACTACCTGAAAGACAAACTGTCTAACCCGGTTCGTCTGGTTAAAGATTACCTCGACGGCGTTGACGTTGCTGAAGGTGAACTGGTTGTTCTGGAAAACGTTCGCTTCAACAAAGGCGAGAAGAAAGACGACGAAACCCTGTCCAAAAAATACGCTGCACTGTGTGACGTGTTCGTAATGGACGCATTCGGTACTGCTCACCGCGCGCAGGCTTCTACTCACGGTATCGGTAAATTCGCTGACGTTGCGTGCGCAGGCCCGCTGCTGGCAGCTGAACTGGACGCGCTGGGTAAAGCACTGAAAGAACCTGCTCGCCCGATGGTGGCTATCGTTGGTGGTTCTAAAGTATCTACCAAACTGACCGTTCTGGACTCCCTGTCTAAAATCGCTGACCAGCTGATTGTTGGTGGTGGTATCGCTAACACCTTTATCGCGGCACAAGGCCACGATGTGGGTAAATCCCTGTACGAAGCTGACCTGGTTGACGAAGCTAAACGTCTGCTGACCACCTGCAACATCCCGGTTCCGTCTGATGTTCGCGTAGCAACCGAGTTCTCTGAAACTGCACCGGCTACCCTGAAATCTGTTAACGATGTGAAAGCTGACGAGCAGATCCTGGATATCGGTGATGCTTCCGCTCAGGAACTGGCTGAAATCCTGAAGAATGCGAAAACCATTCTGTGGAACGGTCCGGTTGGCGTGTTCGAATTCCCGAACTTCCGCAAAGGTACTGAAATCGTGGCTAACGCTATCGCAGACAGCGAAGCGTTCTCCATCGCTGGCGGCGGCGACACTCTGGCAGCAATCGACCTGTTCGGCATTGCTGACAAAATCTCCTACATCTCCACTGGCGGCGGCGCATTCCTCGAATTCGTGGAAGGTAAAGTACTGCCTGCAGTAGCGATGCTCGAAGAGCGCGCTAAGAAGTAAAAAATCACAGGGCAGGGAAACCTGCCCTTGTTTCAGCGCGCTTTTAGAGCACGCATTTTTTCATACTCTAAATAATTCGAGTTGCAGGAAGGCGACAAGAGAGTGAATCCCCAGGAGCTTACATAAGTAAGTGACTGGGGTGAGCGAACGCAGACGCAGCACATGCAACTTGAAGTATGACGAGTATAAGGCCCGACGATACAGGACAAGAGACATGTCTAAGATTTTTGATTTCGTAAAACCTGGCGTAATCACTGGTGATGACGTACAGAAAGTTTTCCAGGTAGCAAAAGAAAACAACTTCGCACTGCCAGCAGTAAACTGCGTCGGTACTGACTCCATCAACGCCGTACTGGAAACCGCTGCTAAAGTTAAAGCGCCGGTTATCGTTCAGTTCTCCAACGGTGGTGCTTCCTTTATCGCTGGTAAAGGCGTGAAATCTGACGTTCCGCAGGGTGCTGCTATCCTGGGCGCGATCTCTGGTGCGCATCACGTTCACCAGATGGCTGAACATTATGGTGTTCCGGTTATCCTGCACACCGACCACTGCGCGAAGAAACTGCTGCCGTGGATCGACGGTCTGCTGGACGCGGGTGAAAAACACTTCGCTGCTACCGGCAAGCCGCTGTTCTCTTCTCACATGATCGACCTGTCTGAAGAATCTCTGCAAGAGAACATCGAAATCTGCTCTAAATACCTGGAGCGTATGTCCAAAATCGGCATGACTCTGGAAATCGAACTGGGTTGCACCGGTGGTGAAGAAGACGGCGTGGACAACAGCCACATGGACGCTTCTGCACTGTACACCCAGCCGGAAGACGTTGATTACGCATACACCGAGCTGAGCAAAATCAGCCCGCGTTTCACCATCGCAGCGTCCTTCGGTAACGTACACGGTGTTTACAAGCCGGGTAACGTGGTTCTGACTCCGACCATCCTGCGTGATTCTCAGGAATATGTTTCTAAGAAACACAACCTGCCGCACAACAGCCTGAACTTCGTATTCCACGGTGGTTCCGGTTCTACTGCTCAGGAAATCAAAGACTCCGTAAGCTACGGCGTAGTGAAAATGAACATCGATACCGATACCCAATGGGCAACCTGGGAAGGCGTTCTGAACTACTACAAAGCGAACGAAGCTTATCTGCAGGGTCAGCTGGGTAACCCGAAAGGCGAAGATCAGCCGAACAAGAAATACTACGATCCGCGCGTATGGCTGCGTGCCGGTCAGACTTCGATGATCGCTCGTCTGGAAAAAGCATTCCAGGAACTGAACGCGATCGACGTTCTGTAAGATATTCCTTTCTGCTTATCTCAAGGCCCGCTCTGCGGGTCTTTTTTTCGCCAAAAGCAAAATTGCCTGATGCGCTACGCTTATCAGGCCTACACGTATCCTGCAATATATTGAATTTGCAGGTTTTTGTAGGCCGGATAAGGCGTTCACGCCGCATCCGGCATGACAAAGCGCACATTGATATCTGTCTGAGCCCCGCTCTGCGGGGATTTTTTCGCCAAAAGCAAGGTGATTCAGATGAGAAATCTGTGATCTATTTGGCAAAATTATGCTTTATTGTTTACCCTTGTCAGACTGCCCGTCATAAGGCGGCGGAGTGTATTTCTCCATTTTGAGTCAGTTGAAAAGGAATATTGAATGGAAGATTTGAATGTTGTCGATAGCATAAACGGCGCGGGAAGCTGGCTGGTAGCTAACCAGGCGCTGCTGCTAAGTTATGCAGTAAACATCGTGGCGGCACTCGCGATCATCATCGTTGGTTTGATTATCGCGCGGATGATTTCCAACGCGGTGAATCGCCTGATGATCTCCCGTAAAATCGATGCCACTGTTGCTGATTTTCTCTCTGCATTAGTCCGTTACGGTATTATCGCCTTTACGCTAATCGCTGCACTGGGACGCGTGGGTGTACAAACCGCGTCCGTCATTGCTGTACTCGGTGCCGCAGGCTTAGCTGTTGGTCTGGCTTTGCAGGGGTCACTGTCTAACCTGGCCGCTGGCGTGTTACTTGTCATGTTCCGCCCGTTCCGTGCCGGAGAATATGTTGACCTCGGCGGCGTAGCCGGTACTGTGCTGAGTGTGCAGATTTTCTCCACCACCATGCGTACTGCAGACGGTAAAATTATCGTTATTCCGAACGGTAAAATTATTGCCGGAAATATTATTAACTTCTCCCGCGAGCCAGTTCGCCGTAACGAATTTATTATTGGCGTGGCGTATGATTCCGATATCGATCAGGTTAAGCAGATCCTGACCAATATTATCCAGTCTGAAGATCGCATTTTGAAAGATCGCGAAATGACTGTGCGCCTGAACGAACTTGGTGCATCGTCGATTAATTTCGTGGTCCGCGTCTGGAGCAACAGCGGCGATCTGCAAAACGTGTACTGGGATGTGCTGGAGCGTATTAAACGTGAATTTGATGCCGCCGGTATCAGCTTCCCGTACCCGCAAATGGATGTGAACTTTAAGCGGGTGAAAGAAGACAAAGCTGCGTAATCAACGCTGAGGCCAGATAATACTCTCTGGCCTCTCTCTTATTAGTTATTCTGATTGCCAATTAATATTATCAATTTCCGCTAATAACAATCCCGCGATATAGTCTCTGCATCAGATACTTAATTCGGAATATCCAACGTGTTTTCTTATTACTTTCAAGGTCTTGCTCTTGGGGCAGCTATGATTCTGCCGCTCGGCCCACAAAATGCTTTTGTGATGAATCAGGGCATTCGTCGTCAGTATCACATTATGATTGCCTTACTTTGCGCTATCAGCGATTTGGTCCTGATTTGCGCGGGGATTTTTGGTGGTAGCGCGTTATTGATGCAGTCGCCGTGGTTGCTGGCGCTGGTCACCTGGGGCGGCGTAGTCTTCTTGCTGTGGTATGGTTTTGGCGCTTTTAAAACAGCGATGAGTAGTAATATTGAGTTAGCTAGTGCCGAAGTCCTGAAGCAAGGCAGATGGAAAATTATCGCCACCATGTTGGCAGTGACCTGGCTGAATCCGCATGTTTACCTGGATACTTTTGTTGTACTGGGCAGCCTTGGCGGGCAGCTTGACGTCGAACCAAAACGTTGGTTTGCGCTCGGGACAATTAGCGCCTCTTTCCTGTGGTTCTTTGGGCTGGCTATTCTCGCAGCCTGGCTGGCACCGCGCCTGCGCACGGCAAAATCACAGCGCATTATCAATCTGGTAGTGGGATGTGTCATGTGGTTTATAGCCTTGCAGCTGGCGAGAGACGGTATTGCTCATGCACAAGCCTTGTTCAGTTAGGCGCTATCTGATGGAAAAATAAAACAGAGGCGCTAAGCTTGCCTCCAGAGGTCCTGAATTTTGGGCAAGTCAATTAACACGGAGAGACTAACGTGAAGTTCAAAGTTATCGCCCTGGCGGCATTAATGGGTATTAGCGGGATGGCAGCGCAGGCTAACGAATTGCCGGATGGACCGCATATTGTCACCTCCGGTACGGCAAGTGTGGATGCGGTGCCAGACATTGCCACTCTTGCGATTGAAGTTAACGTGGCCGCGAAGGATGCCGCTACAGCCAAGAAACAGGCAGATGAGCGCGTCGCACAATACATTTCCTTCCTTGAACTCAATCAGATCGCGAAAAAAGATATCAGCTCAGCGAATTTACGCACCCAGCCAGATTATGATTATCAGGATGGTAAAAGTATCCTGAAAGGCTACCGCGCTGTGAGAACGGTGGAAGTCACGCTCCGTCAGTTAGACAAACTGAATTCCTTGCTGGATGGCGCGCTGAAGGCGGGTCTTAACGAAATTCGTTCTGTGTCGCTGGGCGTGGCGCAGCCGGATGCCTATAAAGACAAAGCGCGTAAGGCAGCGATTGATAACGCGATTCATCAGGCGCAGGAACTGGCGAACGGCTTTCATCGTAAACTGGGGCCGGTATATAGCGTGCGCTACCATGTTTCCAACTATCAGCCCAGCCCAATGGTGCGGATGATGAAAGCCGATGCCGCGCCGGTGTCTGCCCAGGAAACTTACGAGCAGGCCGCTATTCAGTTTGATGATCAGGTCGATGTGGTCTTCCAGTTAGAACCTGTGGATCAACAACCCGCTAAAACACCTGCAGCACAATAATACTTGTAGCCCGACGTATTCGTCGGGCTAATGCCTTTACCCGATATTGCCTCCTTTTTCTGTAATTTTCTGTAAAACCATGACGTAATCACCTATCTTTGCTCGCGGTTTCATCAAGGATAGGCTGACTGAAACGGTTAAGCGGACAAGGATGCGGGGAGGGGGGATGGACATTTTTATTTCGAAAAAGATGCGCAATTTCATTTTATTAGCGCAAACCAATAATATTGCCCGGGCGGCAGAAAAAATCCATATGACGGCTTCGCCATTTGGTAAAAGCATTGCCGCGCTGGAAGAACAAATTGGCTATACGCTATTTACCCGCAAAGATAATAATATCAGCCTCAATAAAGCCGGTCAGGAACTGTATCAAAAACTGTTCCCGGTTTATCAACGACTTTCTGCGATTGATAATGAAATCCATAACTCAGGGCGTCGTTCACGAGAAATTGTGATTGGCATAGATAATACTTATCCGACAATTATTTTCGATCAGTTGATTAGTCTCGGAGATAAGTATGAAGGCGTGACCGCCCAGCCAGTTGAGTTCAGCGAAAACGGTGTTATCGATAATCTTTTTGACCGTCAGTTAGATTTTATTATCTCCCCACAGCATGTATCTGCACGAGTTCAGGAACTGGAAAACCTGACTATCAGTGAATTACCACCGCTGCGATTGGGCTTTCTCGTTTCTCGCCGTTATGAAGAGCGTCAAGAGCAAGAGCTGCTTCAGGAGCTGCCCTGGCTACAAATGCGCTTTCAAAACCGGGCTAACTTCGAAGCAATGATTGATGCGAATATGCGACCTTGTGGGATCAATCCCACCATTATTTATCGTCCCTACAGTTTTATGGCCAAAATCAGCGCCGTGGAGCGCGGACATTTTCTGACGGTGATCCCGCATTTTGCCTGGCGACTGGTGAATCCGGCAACGCTGAAATATTTTGATGCGCCGCACAGGCCGATGTATATGCAGGAATATCTTTATTCAATCAGAAATCATCGTTATACCGCCACGATGCTTCAGCATATTGCTGAAGATCGTGACGGGACAAACCATTAACCCAGCATCGAGCCGGTTGCAATTAAATTACGGTGTAAGTCGAAGACGTGGCTAAGATCGTGGTGAATATGTCCGCCGGGCGCATTTTCCAGATAGCGATGCAGATAATCCCGATACATAGGATGTGCACAATTATCAATGATAGTGCGGGCGCGTTGAAGCGGGGAAAGACCGCGCAGATCGGCGATCCCTTGTTCGGTGATGATCACTTTGACGCTGTGTTCGCTGTGATCAACATGGCTGCACATTGGCACGACGGTTGAGATCTTGCCTTCTTTAGCAATCGACGGAGCCATAAAGATCGACAGATACGCGTTGCGTTCAAAATCACCGCTGCCGCCGATGCCGTTCATCAGATCGACCCCGGCTACGTGCGTTGAGTTGGCATGCCCGTAAATATCAAACTCCAGGCCGACGTTCAGAGCGATGACGCCCAGACGACGGATGATTTCCGGGTTATTGGAAATCTCCTGCGGACGCAACACAATGCGGCTGGCAAAGTAATCCATATTGTCGTAAATCTTGCGCAGGGAATCGGCCGAGATTGTCAGGCTGGAGGCGCTGGCCCCGCTGATTTTGCCGGTTTCCAGTAAATGCACCACCGATTCCTGTAGCACTTCCGAATACATCATGAACGGAGGAATTTCCGGGTTTTCCCCCAGACGCGCCATTACCGCATTATTGATATTGCCCACGCCACTTTGCAGCGGCAGAAATTCCGGCGGAATACGCCCATGCGCCATTTCCTGCAATAAGAACGTGACCACGTTATCGGCAATCTGCTGGCACATGGGATTTTGCTTATCCAGCATATTACCGGCGTCGGGCAAGTTGGTTTCCACGACGGCGACAATCTTTTTCGGATCGATTTGCACATAGCGGGTACCGACGCGATCCATTGCATGGAAGATCGACACGCTATTGCGCCGCGGTGGCGCGCCAGGAATCACAATATCTGCCAGTTCTGCAACGCGCGGATCGTGATAGTGATTAAGTTCAATGATCACTTTCTTCGCTCGCAGCAGCCAGGTCGGCGCATTACCGATCCCGCTGGTTAACCAGACTCGACCATCCGGTGCCAGTGCCGATGCTTCAATGACGGCAACATCAATGTCGCCGAAGAAACCGTAATTGACCATTTGCGCCACTTCGCTCAAATGCAGGTCAACGAAACTCACCGCGCCCTGATTGATCTTTTTACGTAAACCGGACGATGTTTGATATGGCGCACGCCAGGAAACAGCATCGGCGTCAGAAAGTACATCGTCAGCGGCGGCGCTGATTGACGCCCCCGTCAGCAGGCGAATTTGATACGGCTTTTTGGCCTCATGCTGTTCGTTAGCTCTGCGGGCAATCGCGGTGGGTAGGGCTTTCGGCGAACCCGCCGGGGTAAAGCCGCTAAATGCCACCATGTCGTTATGCTGGATAATTTCTGCCGCTTCATCGGCGGTCATCCTTGTCCACTGAGTTTCCATTTTTACTCCTTCGTTCGCAGGGATTAATGACCAACGAAATTAGGTTTACGTTTTTCGAGGAAAGCGTTCATTCCTTCCTGGTAATCTTCGCTGTCATAAACCGCGCGTCGCATCCCCTGAATACGTTCAAATTCATCGGAGTTCATGGTGTGCGCTTCGCCCAGTACACGCAGCTCTTCTTTGATAACAGCAATGGCTAACGGCGCTTTCTCAGAGATGTGGTGCGCCATTTGTAAGGTGAAATCTTCCAGTTCTTCCACTTCCACAACATGGTTGAGGATGCCGACAGCCAACGCGCGCTGGGCGGTGATTGGCGAAGCGGTAAAAATCAGTTCTTTGACAATGTGGAAGCCCGCGTCGCGGGTCAGGTTGTGAATGCCGACCAGGTTATACGGGACGCCGAGGTTTACAGGCGTCATTGAGAAGGTTGAGGTACTGGCGGCGATAATCAGATCGGAACTCATGATCATTTCAAATGCGCCACCCCAAACACTACCTTCCACCATCGAAATGATCGGTTTCGGGAATTTTTGGATCATGCGGGTGATTTGACGCAATGGATCATCATAGGAGAGCGGATCGCGACCGCCAGACGGCAGTTCGTGAATATCGTGGCCTGCGGAGAAGACTTTGGATCCACTCGGCGCGCGCAAAATGATACAGCGAATTTCCGGCCGGTTGAGATCGCTTAATGCCTGCATAAGATCATCAATAAAGACTTTACTTAAGGCATTAAGTTTGCGGCCATAGTTAAACTCAATGACCGCCACTTTGTTGATAGTGACAACGTTAACATACTGATAAGACATAAAAATTCCTTTAATCAAAATATTGCGTCTGGATAAATTCACTGAGCTGCCGCAGGCCGGTGCGCGGTGAGAGCGTATTGTTTTTGACCGCTAAAAGCGTCTGGCGGTAATAGCGATCGAAATCTTCATTCGCGAACAGGTGATGCAGTACTTCTTCTTCGGTCTGCTTACGCAGCCATTCCACCGATTGTTGTTGCCGCACTTGTTGTAAACGACCACTGGCAGTTAGCGCGGTTTTGAAGTCGATGATGGCGTGCCAGATCTCATCGATTCCACGTTTTTCCAGTGCGCTACAAGTCAGAACCCGTGGCTGCCATTCGTCGTATTTACGTCGCAGAATATGCAGGGCACTCTCGTACATATGCCGGGCAATGGCGACATTGGTATGGTTATCGCCATCGTCTTTGTTGATAACGAGCAGATCAGCCACTTCCATCAGCCCTTTTTTAATGCCCTGCAGATCATCGCCGCCACCGGCAATTTGCAACGAGATAAAACAGTCCACCATGCGGGCGACTTCCGTTTCCGACTGCCCGACGCCAACCGTTTCGACAATCACTACGTCATAACCCGCCGCTTCGCATAACAGCATTAATTCCCGCGCTCGCTGACTGGCACCGCCCAGATGACCGGAGGATGGTACCGGGCGAATAAACGCCGCTTCGGCACGCGCCAGGTCATTCATGCGGGTTTTATCCCCGAGAATGCTACCGCCAGTGACCGGGCTGCTGGGATCGACCGCAATAACCGCGACCTTTAATCCCTCACGAATCAACAACATGCCAAAGGCTTCAAGAAAGGTACTTTTCCCCGCGCCGGGTGTGCCGGTAACGCCCAGTCGCAGGGCGTTACCGCAGTACGGCATAATGGCATCAAGCAGTTGCGTACTTAGCGCCTGATGACTCGGGTGACGGCTTTCCACCAGCGTCATGGCCTGGGCGAGTGTGGCACGCTCACCCTGACGTAAGCGGCGAATACTTTCTGCCAGCGTGGCTTCATTAATCATGATGCTGGCTTATCAGATTCAGTACGTCGCGCACACTCTCGAGCATAGGTGTACCTGGACCATAAATCGCCGCCACGCCGCGCTCTTGCAGGAAGGCGTAATCCTGCGGTGGAATGACGCCACCGGCGACTACGCAGATATCTTCGCGTCCCCATTTTTTCAGCGCTTCGACCAGTTCCGGGATCAGCGTTTTATGACCGGCAGCCAGTGAGGATGCGCCCACTACGTGAACGTCGTTTTCTACGGCCAGGCGGGCGATCTCTTCAGGTGTAGAGAACATCGGGCTTAAATCTACGTCGAAACCGAGATCGGAATAGGCGCTGGCGATCACTTTCGCGCCGCGATCGTGTCCATCCTGGCCCATCTTAGCGATCAGAATGCGCGGGCGACGACCATTGTCGGCAAGGAACTGCTCCGTTTGCGCAACAATGGCATCGAACTCGGAGGCCGATTTCTCAGACTGATGATAGCTTTGCGCAATCACGCCGGTAACACACTGGCTTGGCACCAGATAACGGTCGAAAGCGACTTCCAGCGCATCGGAAATTTCACCCAGGGTGGCGCGAACGCGAGCGGCATTAACAGCGGCAGCCAGCAGGTTTTCGTTATGCTGTGCGGCGTGAGTCAGGGCGTTCAACGCGGCGGTTACGGCGGCATCATCACGGGTGGCGCGAATGCGTTCCAGCGAAGCAATTTGCTCGTTACGCACCATCACGTTGTCGATCTCAAGTACATCGGTTTCGTCTTCGTGATCCAGTTTGTACTTGTTGACACCAACGATGACACGCTTGCCCTGGTCGATCAGCGACTGTTCGCGCGCTGAGGCCTCTTCGATCATTCGTTTTGGCAGACCTGCTTCGATCGCTTTCGCCATGCCACCGGCTTCGTCGATCTGTTGGATAATAGCTCTGGCTTGTTTGACGATTTGATCGGTCAGCGACTCAATGTAATAGGATCCGGCCAGTGGATCGACGGTGCGGCAGAGTTCTGATTCTTCCTGGATGATGATCTGGGTGTTGCGGGCAATGCGTGCTGAGAAATCGGTAGGCAAACCAAGCGCTTCGTCAAAGGCGTTGGTATGCAGTGACTGAGTACCGCCCAGCGTCGCAGCCAGCGCTTCAATGGTGGTGCGGATAACGTTGTTATACGGATCCTGTTCAGTCAGGCTCCAGCCTGAGGTCTGGCAGTGGGTACGCAGCGCCAGTGATTTCGGATCCTGTGCGCCAAATCCACTGACCGCTTCGCTCCATAAATAACGTGCCGCACGCAACATGGCGACGTTCATAAACAGATCCATGCCGATACCGAAGAAGAACGACAGGCGAGGAGCGAAGTCATCAATTTTCAGTCCGGCAGAGATTGCTGCTTTGATGTACTCAATCCCATCAGCGAGCGTAAATGCTACCTGCTGCACGCAGTTGGCACCCGCTTCACCCATGTGGTAACCGCTGATACTGATGGTATTAAATCGCGGCATGTTGCCGGAACACCAGGCGATGATGTCGGCGATAATGCGCATTGACGGTTTTGGCGGGTAAATATAGGTGTTGCGGCAGAGGTACTCTTTGAGGATATCGTTCTGAATGGTGCCGGTCAGTTTATCAGGTGTAACACCTTGCTCTTCTGCGGCGACGATATAAAACGCCAGTACTGGTAGCACTGCGCCATTCATGGTCATCGAAACCGACATTTTATCCAGCGGGATCTGGTCGAACAGGACTTTCATATCTTCCACGGTGTCGATAGCGACGCCCGCTTTGCCGACGTCACCCGCCACGCGTGGGTTATCGGAGTCGTAGCCACGGTGGGTGGCAAGGTCAAACGCAACGGAAAGACCTTTTTGCCCGGCGGCCAGGTTACGGCGATAAAAAGCGTTGGACTCTTTTGCTGTTGAAAAACCAGCATACTGACGGATGGTCCACGGTTGGGCGGTATACATAGTGGCACGCGGGCCACGAACGTAGGGCGGCAAACCAGGAAGGGTACCTGTCACCTCCAGATTATCGAGATCGGCTTCGGTATACAGCGGCTTGATGGCGATCCCTTCCGCGGTTTGCTGAACCAGCGAGTCGACAGTTTTCTCCCGACGGCTCAATTCCTTGTTGGCAAGCTGTTGCCACTCCTGCTCGTTAGACATTATTTGCTCCGTAAAACGCAATCAAAATGAGGGTATTTGCGCTTACGGTGAGCTTTTTACGTGGGTTTGTCGCCAGCAAAAAAAATGCATTCAGACGTCGTTTTTTGCCGCCTGAGATTTGTCTATTTTGTGATGTGATTCAAGGAATACAAAAAGAAGTGAGGATAACGCCTGATATGTGCTATCAGGCATTATTTGATGGATTAATCCTGACGAAGGACTTTGTGACCATAATCGAGCAACGCATCAGTGACTTTACGCATCATGCGGCTTTCAGGAGCAAAGCGGTGCCAGTAGAGCATCCGGCGTTGAAATAGCCCCGGCGTTAAGTCAATCAGTTCACCGCTGGCCAGTTCTTTCTCGATTTGCAGGTGCGGGATCATACAGCAGGTGGTGCCCTGGCGAGCAAGTTGTACGAACGCTTCTGAAGAATTAACGATATGGCAGGGCACGCTGCCTGGAGGCAGATCGAAGTTTTGCTGCAAAAAGGCCTGGTGCATATCGTCAAGATGGTCAAACGCGACCACTGGCGCTTTCAGTAATGCCGAACGCGTTACGCCGTTAGGGAAATATTTTTCGGCAAAGGGTTTTGAGCTGACGAACAGATAGTCGAGCGCACCAAGTTTATCGACAAGACAGCTCGGCAGCGCCTGATGTTGAATACTCACCGCGCCGACCACTTCGCCGCGGCGCAGACGTTCCTGAGTGCGGGTTTCATCTTCTACCTGCAAGTTGAGGCGGATAGGCGAATCAGCCAACACAGGAGCCAGTGCAGGAAGCAACCACGTCGCCAGACTGTCGGCGTTGACCGCCAGTGAAAGCAGCAGCGGAGTCGAACCGGTTTGTTCATCGCCCAGCCACTCTTCTTCCAGCAACTCCACCTGGCGCAGCAGTGCCAGCAGTTTTTGCCCTTGTTCCGTCGGGCGCGGCGGTACGGTACGCACCAACAGCGGCTGCCCGAACATATTTTCCAGTTGCTTAATGCGCTGTGAGACGGCTGATTGTGTAATGCACAGCTTTTGTGCCGCGCGCTCAAATCCTCGTTCACGTATCACCGCATCCAGTGCCTGTAATGTTCTGTAGTCCGGGCGTTTCATTGCTGTTGTCTGCTCCTGGTAAATGCTTTTTCCTGCACTATGACACAATTTTGTGTCAGGTTGCATATACCGAAGCCGTCGGCGGGTAACATTTGTATTCGTGGTTAAACGCGCAGCTTAAAAGATCAGGGATTTGCGCTAATGCATTTCGCTCAGCGAGTTCGCGCCCTGGTTGTGTTGAATGGCGTGGCGTTATTGCCTCTGTTCGCACCGTGGAGCGGCATACCCAGACCGTTGTATGCTTTATTTGCGGGGCGAAAGGGGATGCCCGCCATTGCGCGATATTTTATGGATGAGTTAACCACGCGGCTTGCCAACGGGGTCTGAATCGCTTTTTTTGTATATAATGCGTGTGAAATTTCATACCACAGGCGAAACGATCATGACGCAGGATGAATTGAAAAAAGCAGTAGGATGGGCGGCACTTCAGTATGTTCAGCCCGGCACCATTGTTGGTGTAGGTACAGGTTCCACCGCCGCACACTTTATTGACGCGCTCGGTACAATGAAAGGCCAGATTGAAGGGGCCGTTTCCAGTTCAGATGCTTCCACTGAAAAACTGAAAAGCCTCGGCATTCACGTTTTTGATCTCAACGAAGTCGACAGCCTTGGCATCTACGTTGATGGCGCAGATGAAATCAACGGCCACATGCAAATGATCAAAGGCGGCGGCGCGGCGCTGACCCGTGAAAAAATCATTGCTTCGGTTGCAGAAAAATTTATCTGTATTGCAGACGCTTCCAAGCAGGTTGATATTCTGGGTAAATTCCCGCTGCCAGTAGAAGTTATCCCGATGGCACGTAGTGCAGTGGCGCGTCAGCTGGTGAAACTGGGCGGTCGTCCGGAATACCGTCAGGGCGTGGTGACCGATAATGGCAACGTGATCCTCGACGTCCACGGCATGGAAATCCTTGACCCGATAGCGATGGAAAACGCCATAAATGCGATTCCTGGCGTGGTGACTGTTGGCTTGTTTGCTAACCGTGGCGCGGACGTTGCGCTGATTGGCACACCTGACGGTGTCAAAACCATTGTGAAATGATCTGACGGGGGAACCTCCCCCGTTAAAAAAATTCTCTTCATTAAATTTGGTGACATGTGTCACGCTTTTACCAGGCAATTGTCGATTGCTCTAAATAAATCCTCTAAACCAGCATATTCATCCAAGAATTACCTTTGCGTGATATTTCCTCAACATCGCGACGCAAACGTTCATATTGCCGCAATATTATTTTTTGATATGTTGAAAGGCGGATGCAAATCCGCACACAACATTTCAAAAGACAGGATTGGGTAAATGGCAAAGGTATCGCTGGAGAAAGACAAGATTAAGTTTCTGCTGGTAGAAGGCGTGCACCAAAAGGCGCTGGAAAGCCTTCGTGCAGCTGGTTACACCAACATCGAATTTCACAAAGGCGCGCTGGATGATGAACAATTAAAAGAATCCATCCGCGATGCCCACTTCATCGGCCTGCGATCCCGTACCCATCTGACTGAAGACGTGATCAACGCCGCAGAAAAACTGGTCGCTATTGGCTGTTTCTGTATCGGAACAAACCAGGTTGATCTGGATGCGGCGGCAAAGCGCGGGATCCCGGTATTTAACGCACCGTTCTCAAATACGCGCTCTGTTGCGGAGCTGGTGATTGGCGAACTGCTGCTGCTATTGCGCGGCGTGCCGGAAGCCAATGCTAAAGCGCACCGTGGCGTGTGGAACAAACTGGCGGCGGGTTCTTTTGAAGCGCGCGGCAAAAAGCTGGGTATCATCGGCTACGGTCATATTGGTACGCAATTGGGCATTCTGGCTGAATCGCTGGGAATGTATGTTTACTTTTATGATATTGAAAACAAACTGCCGCTGGGCAACGCCACTCAGGTACAGCATCTTTCTGACCTGCTGAATATGAGCGATGTGGTGAGTCTGCATGTACCAGAGAATCCGTCCACCAAAAATATGATGGGCGCGAAAGAGATTTCGCTAATGAAGCCCGGCTCGCTGCTGATTAATGCCTCGCGCGGTACTGTGGTGGATATTCCGGCGCTGTGTGATGCGCTGGCGAGCAAACATCTGGCGGGGGCGGCAATCGACGTATTCCCGACGGAACCGGCGACCAATAGCGATCCATTTACCTCTCCACTGTGTGAATTCGACAACGTCCTTCTGACGCCACACATTGGCGGTTCGACTCAGGAAGCGCAGGAGAATATCGGCCTGGAAGTTGCGGGTAAATTGATCAAGTATTCTGACAATGGCTCAACGCTCTCTGCGGTGAACTTCCCGGAAGTCTCGCTGCCACTGCATGGTGGTCGTCGTCTGATGCACATCCACGAAAACCGTCCGGGCGTGCTAACTGCGCTGAACAAAATCTTCGCCGAGCAGGGCGTCAACATCGCCGCGCAATATCTACAAACTTCCGCCCAGATGGGTTATGTAGTTATTGATATTGAAGCTGACGAAGACGTTGCCGAAAAAGCGCTGCAGGCAATGAAAGCTATTCCGGGTACCATTCGCGCCCGTCTGCTGTACTAATTCCCCTTCTCTGAAAATTAACGGGCAGGTCACTGACTTGCCCGTTTTTTTATCCCTTCTCCACACCGTTGCCGCGTTGCGCATTCTACTTTGCGAGTCTGCTCCAGAAAATAAATCAAAGTCAGATCAATGCGTTGTGTTTATTTAATGGGGATTTACGATGGCGGGACAGCATGGGGCTGTAACGGTAAAGCCCTCACCGAAGCGAGGGCTTAAAGGAGAAGGGTTATGATGCGACTTGTCATCATACTGATTGTACTGTTACTGATAAGTTTCGGAGCTTATTAACAGTCAGTCTCAGGGGAGGAGTCATCCTCCCTTACCCTTACTCACTAAATTAGGTCAAAGAATCAACGATGTCAATCAGGGCGATGCGGGGTGCATCGCCCTGAACCGAACTTTTTGATAGCCACTTCATCGCCCACGTTTACTGCCGTAATAGATCCTTTTTCCCAAAAATTATCTCTGTTTTGCATGGGGTTTTTCGAGCACGCTCGAAGAAAAGATTTAAAGGTAGATCAATGCGTTGTGGTTATTTAAAGAGAGCTTACGATAGCTGGGCAGCATGGGGCTGTAACGGTAAAGCCCTCACCGAAGCGAGGGCTTGAAGGAGAAGGGTTATGATGCGACTTGCCATCATACTGATTGTACTGTTACTCATAAGTTTCCCAGCTTATTAACAGTCAGTCACAGGGGAGGAGCAATCCTCCCTTACCCTTACTCACTAAATTAGGTTAAAGAATCAACGATGTCAATCAGGGCGATGCAGGTGTATCGCCCTTACCACTCCCAGACTTTCGACGGTGTAACCACCGCAGGAAGAGGGATATCCCACTCTTCAACGGGGAGTTTTTCCACCAACTGACAATCATGCGCATAACCCACCGGTTGCGTTTTATAGTGCTGCCAGTTTTGTAAGGTCCGATCATAAAAACCACCGCCCATTCCCAGGCGCTGACCGTACTCATCAAAGGCGACCAGCGGTGTGATCAGCACGTCTAATCGGGAAAGGGGTAGCACGTCACGCACATCCAGTTTTGGCTCATGGATCTTCAACCTGTTCATCACCAGTTCGCTTTGCGGATGGTAATTCAGGAACAGCAAATTACCGGCACTAAAGGGATGCAAAACTGGAAGATATACGCGCTTACCGGCGCGCCAGAGTTGTTCTATTAGCGGCTGGGTGTCGAGTTCACCATCAAAAGAGAGGAATACAGCGACCGTATGCGCCATCACCACCGGGGGATAAGTCATCATCCGGGTAGCGGCTTGTTGACCCATTTCCTGCTGTTGTTCCGGCGTTAACGCACGACGACGTTGCCGAATCATTTTGCGGATTTCTTGTCGGGATAATGTCAGTGGGAGTTCTGGTAGTTGCGTCATGGCTGGTGCCAGATAAGAAGGGAATCTCCGAGATGCCGCCGCAGGCTGTAACCCTTGAACCCTTGGTTCAAGGTGAATGTGTCGTCGCAGTTTTAAGGCTTCTCGGACGGACCGAGCATGCTCACCAACCGCGGAGCGCCACATTCTTGTGGTATGAAATATCGGCTCAGGGGACTGGCCCGCTTGCGAACATCTCAGAGAAATTTTGTCTTCACGGTTACTCTACCACAGTAAACCGAAAAGTGTCATTCAAAGTTTTGGTTAGTTTTTTCGGTGATGCGACCTTGTTCAAGTAACGCTTGTTCTATGGTCTGCTGCAGCATCCGAATACGCTGTTCCATACTTGCCGCGTAGTCACGAGTCTTCGCTTTTTCTTGCGCTAACTCATAGCTGATATTCAATGCGGCAATGAAGACCAACTGTTCAGTATTTGTGACTCTAGTGCGTTCTTTCAGATCTTGCAACCGTTGGTTCAGATCGTCCGCTGCCTGATTCAACGCATCCCTTTGGTCAGGCGGGCAGTTCACACGCAGTGAACGGCCAAAAATTTGGATATCGACGGGTTGTGCAGACATGCCACCTTCCTGCTGATTGACTGCGCTGCCTTCGTCTTTAGACCCATGGTCTGCGAAGGGGCGACACTATAGCTACCCTGATGAGAAGAGACAAGCCCTTTTCTGGTCCACCAGGGCCCAAAGTGGTAGCATATCATGAATATTCCTCCCTTTGACGACGAATGCTTATGTCTATACAGAACGAAATGCCTGGTTACAACGAAATGAACCAGTATCTGAACCAACAAGGGACGGGTCTGACCCCTGCTGAGATGCATGGTTTAATCAGTGGGATGATATGTGGCGGTAACGATGACAGCTCATGGCTACCGCTACTTCACGACCTGACGAACGAAGGCATGGCTTTCGGTCATGAGCTGGCACAGGCACTGCGTAAAATGCACTCTGGCACCAGCGATGCCCTGCAGGATGACGGCTTCCTTTTTCAGCTTTATCTGCCTGATGGCGATGATGTCAGCGTTTTCGATCGGGCTGATGCATTGGCAGGTTGGGTCAATCACTTCCTGCTTGGTCTTGGCGTTACGCAACCGAAGCTGGATAAAGTGACCGGCGAAACCGGTGAAGCTATCGACGATCTGCGTAACATTGCGCAACTGGGTTACGACGAAGACGAAGATCAGGAAGAGCTTGAAATGTCGCTTGAAGAGATCATCGAATACGTTCGTGTTGCCGCGCTGTTATGCCACGACACCTTTACTCATCCGCAACCGACCGCGCCAGAAGTACAAAAACCGACTCTACACTAAAAACAAAAAACGTAAGGAGAGTGTTATGAGTGAGATATCCCGGCAAGAGTTTCAGCGTCGCCGTCAGGCCCTGGTGGAGCAAATGCAACCCGGCAGCGCCGCGCTGATTTTTGCTGCACCAGAAGTAACACGTAGCGCCGACAGCGAATACCCCTATCGTCAGAACAGTGACTTCTGGTACTTCACCGGCTTTAACGAACCGGAAGCGGTGCTGGTGCTGATTAAAAGCGATGACACTCATAACCACAGCGTTCTGTTTAACCGCGTTCGCGACCTGACGGCGGAGATCTGGTTTGGCCGTCGCTTAGGCCAGGATGCCGCGCCAGAGAAACTGGGCGTTGACCGCGCACTGGCATTCAGCGAAATCAATCAGCAACTTTATCAACTACTTAACGGCCTGGATGTGGTTTACCATGCCCAGGGCGAATATGCATATGCTGATGAAATCGTGAACAGTGCGCTGGAAAAACTGCGTAAAGGTTCGCGGCAAAATCTCACCGCACCGGCAACGATGATCGACTGGCGTCCTGTTGTTCATGAAATGCGCCTGTTCAAATCGCCAGAAGAGATTGCCGTACTCCGCCGCGCGGGAGAAATCACCGCCCTGGCACATACCCGGGCGATGGAAAAATGCCGTCCGGGAATGTTCGAGTACCATCTGGAAGGCGAAATTCACCACGAATTTAACCGCCACGGTGCGCGCTATCCTTCCTATAACACCATTGTCGGCAGCGGTGAAAACGGCTGCATTTTGCACTACACCGAAAACGAGTGTGAACTGCGTGACGGTGACCTGGTGTTGATTGACGCGGGTTGTGAATACAAAGGTTACGCTGGCGATATTACCCGCACCTTCCCGGTCAACGGCAAATTCACTCAGGCCCAGCGTGAAATCTACGACATTGTGCTGGAGTCTCTCGAAACCAGCTTGCGCCTGTATCGTCCGGGAACTTCCATGCAGGAAGTCACCGGTGAAGTGGTGCGCATCATGGTTAGCGGCCTGGTAAAACTCGGCATTCTGAAAGGTGATGTTGATGAACTGATCGCTCAGAACGCCCATCGTCCTTTCTTTATGCATGGCCTTAGCCACTGGTTAGGGCTAGATGTCCATGACGTTGGCGTTTATGGTCAGGATCGCTCGCGCATTCTGGAACCGGGGATGGTACTGACCGTAGAGCCTGGTCTGTATATCGCGCCGGATGCGGATGTGCCAGAACAATATCGCGGTATCGGCATTCGTATTGAAGACGACATTGTGATTACCGAAACCGGCAACGAAAACCTCACCGCCAGCGTGGTGAAAAAGCCGGAAGAAATCGAAGCGTTGATGGCAGCTGCGAGAAAGCAATGAGCGTAATCATCGTCGGTGGCGGCATGGCGGGCGCGACGCTGGCGCTGGCTATTTCCCGGTTAAGTCACGGGGCGTTGCCGGTACATTTGATTGAAGCGACTGCGCCAGAGTCACATGCTCATCCGGGCTTTGATGGACGAGCGATAGCGCTGGCGGCGGGTACCTGTCAGCAACTGGCGCGCATCGGCGTTTGGCAATCTCTGGCGGATTGCGCAACTGCCATCACCACCGTGCATGTCAGCGATCGTGGTCACGCTGGATTTGTCACCCTCGCCGCAGAAGATTACCAACTGGCGGCGCTGGGACAGGTTGTCGAATTGCACAATGTCGGGCAACGGCTGTTTGCATTGCTGCGTAAAGCACCTGGCGTAACGCTGCATTGCCCTGATCGCGTGGCTAACGTTGCCCGTACTCAGAGTCACGTTGAAGTGACGCTGGAGAGTGGCGAGACGCTGACGGGCCGCGTGCTGGTAGCCGCTGATGGCACCCATTCAGCGTTAGCCACCGCGTGCGGCGTTGACTGGCAGCAGGAGCCTTACGAACAACTGGCAGTGATTGCCAACGTTGCTACTTCTGTTGCGCACGAAGGCCGCGCTTTTGAACGCTTCACGCAACATGGCCCGCTGGCGATGTTGCCGATGTCTGACGGACGCTGTTCGCTGGTCTGGTGTCATCCACTGGAACGGCGCGAAGAGCTGCTGTCGTGGAGTGACGAGAAGTTTTGCCGTGAACTCCAGTCGGCCTTTGGCTGGCGACTTGGAAAAATTACCCACGCCGGTAAACGCAGTGCTTATCCGCTGGCGTTAACCCGCGCCGCCAGAGCTATTACCCATCGTACCGTGCTGGTGGGCAATGCGGCGCAAACTCTGCACCCGATTGCCGGGCAAGGGTTTAACCTCGGTATGCGAGATGTCATGAGCCTTGCGGAAACCCTGACTCAGGCGCATGAGCGCGGAGAAGACATCGGTGATTACGGCATATTGTGCCGCTATCAGCAGCGTCGACAGAGCGATCGCGAAGCAACCATTGGCGTCACGGACAGCCTTGTACATCTTTTTGCCAACCGTTGGGCACCGCTGGTTGTCGGGCGCAACATCGGACTGATGACGATGGAATTATTCACCCCGGCACGCGATGTGCTGGCGCAGCGCACCCTCGGTTGGGTGGCGCGTTGAAGGCGGTTTTAAGGAATAAACAATGCAAAGTGTTGATGTAGCCATTGTTGGCGGCGGCATGGTGGGGCTGGCGGTTGCCTGCGGCTTACAGGGGAGCGGCTTACGCGTTGCCGTACTGGAGCAGCGCGTACCGGAACCTCTGGCGGCGGATGCACCACCACAACTGCGCGTTTCGGCTATCAATGCCGCCAGCGAAAAATTACTCACCCGTCTTGGCGTCTGGCAGGACATTCTCTCTCGTAGGGCTAGTTGTTATCACGGTATGGAAGTGTGGGACAAAGACAGTTTTGGTCACATTTCGTTTGACGATCAAAGCATGGGCTATAGCCATCTTGGGCATATCGTTGAAAACTCAGTGATTCACTACGCGCTGTGGAGCAAAGCGCAGCAGGCGTCAGATATCACCCTGTTGGCCCCCGCAGAATTACAGCAGGTCGCCTGGGGAGAAAATGAAACTTTCCTGACGCTGAAAGATGGCAGCATGTTAACGGCGCGTCTGGTGATTGGCGCGGACGGCGCTAATTCCTGGTTGCGCAACAAAGCAGATATTCCGCTGACTTTCTGGGATTATCAGCATCACGCGCTGGTAGCGACCATTCGCACGGAAGAACCGCATGATGCGGTGGCGCGGCAGGTTTTCCATGGCGAAGGCATTCTGGCCTTTTTACCGCTTAGCGATCCGCATCTTTGCTCGATTGTCTGGTCACTGTCGCCAGAGGAAGCGCAGCGGATGCAGCAGGCAAGTGAAGACGAATTTAATCGCGCGTTAAATATCGCTTTTGATAATCGCCTGGGCTTATGCAAGGTTGAGAGCGCGCGTCAGGTGTTCCCACTGACGGGGCGTTATGCGCGCCAGTTTGCCGCGCACCGTCTGGCGCTGGTGGGCGACGCCGCGCATACCATTCACCCGCTGGCGGGGCAGGGGGTAAATCTTGGCTTTATGGATGCTGCAGAGCTGATTGCTGAACTGAAACGGTTGCATCGTCAGGGTAAAGACATCGGGCAGTACATTTATCTGCGTCGCTATGAGCGTAGCCGCAAGCACAGTTCGGCGCTGATGCTGGCTGGTATGCAGGGATTCCGCGATCTGTTTTCCGGTACCAATCCGGCGAAAAAACTGCTGCGTGATATTGGTTTGAAACTGGCCGACACGCTTCCTGGCGTTAAACCACAACTCATCCGCCAGGCAATGGGATTAAACGATTTGCCTGAATGGCTGCGTTAAAAATTTCTCTTCTGTTGTTTATTTGATACCCATCACACTTTCATCTCCCGGTTTTTTCGCCGGGAGATTTTCCTCATTTGAAATAAACTAATTTCACCTCCGTTTTCGCATTATATTTTCTAATGCCATGATTTTTTGATTTAGTGTTTTTTGACATTTTTTTAGTTCTTAATATTGCCTTATTCAAATTAACTTTCTAATGGCATCATCTTTATATAGAAACTAGTGTGTTTTTTGGTTTTTTATTCTGTCGCGATTTTGGCGTTTTTTAACCATAAGCTAATGTGATGATCAATTTTACCTTATGGTTAACAGTCTGTTTCGGTGGTAAGTTCAGGCAAAAGAGAACGATTGCGTTGGGGACCGGGAGTGGCTCCGATGCTGGGTTTCGTGGTGATAATTTCACCATGAAAAGTTGTCAGCCCCGCTTATTCAATGAGGACAAGATGGCACAACAGACTCCTTTGTACGAACAACACACGCTTTGCGGCGCTCGCATGGTGGATTTCCACGGCTGGATGATGCCGCTGCATTACGGTTCGCAAATCGACGAACATCATGCGGTACGTACCGATGCCGGAATGTTTGATGTGTCACATATGACCATCGTCGATCTCCGCGGCAGCCGCACCCGGGAGTTTCTGCGTTATCTGCTGGCGAACGATGTGGCGAAGCTCACCAAAAGCGGCAAAGCCCTTTACTCGGGGATGTTGAATGCCTCTGGCGGTGTGATAGATGACCTCATCGTCTACTACTTTACTGAAGATTTCTTCCGCCTCGTTGTTAACTCCGCCACCCGCGAAAAAGACCTCTCCTGGATTACCCAACACGCTGAACCTTTCGGCATCGAAATTACCGTTCGTGATGACCTTTCCATGATTGCCGTGCAAGGGCCGAATGCGCAGGCAAAAGCTGCCACACTGTTTAATGACGCCCAGCGTCAGGCGGTGGAAGGGATGAAACCGTTCTTTGGCGTGCAGGCGGGCGATCTGTTTATTGCCACCACTGGTTATACCGGTGAAGCGGGCTATGAAATTGCGCTGCCCAATGAAAAAGCGGCCGATTTCTGGCGTGCGCTGGTGGAAGCGGGTGTTAAGCCATGTGGCTTGGGCGCGCGTGACACGCTGCGTCTGGAAGCGGGCATGAATCTTTATGGTCAGGAGATGGACGAAACTATTTCTCCTTTAGCCGCCAACATGGGCTGGACTATCGCCTGGGAACCGGCAGATCGTGACTTTATCGGTCGTGAAGCCCTGGAAGTGCAGCGTGAGCATGGTACAGAAAAACTGGTTGGTCTGGTGATGACCGAAAAAGGCGTGCTGCGTAATGAACTGCCGGTACGCTTTACCGATGCGCAGGGCAACCAGCATGAAGGCATTATCACCAGCGGTACTTTCTCCCCGACGCTGGGTTACAGCATTGCGCTGGCGCGCGTGCCGGAAGGTATTGGCGAAACGGCGATTGTGCAAATTCGCAACCGTGAAATGCCGGTTAAAGTGACAAAACCTGTTTTTGTGCGTAACGGCAAAGCCGTCGCGTGATTTACTTTTTTGGAGATTGATTGATGAGCAACGTACCAGCAGAACTGAAATACAGCAAAGAACACGAATGGCTGCGTAAAGAAGCCGACGGCACTTACACCGTTGGTATTACCGAACATGCTCAGGAGCTGTTAGGCGATATGGTGTTTGTTGACCTGCCGGAAGTGGGCGCAACGGTTAGCGCGGGCGATGACTGCGCGGTTGCCGAATCAGTAAAAGCGGCGTCAGACATTTATGCGCCAGTAAGCGGTGAAATCGTGGCGGTAAACGACGCACTGAGCGATTCCCCGGAACTGGTGAACAGCGAACCGTATGCAGGTGGCTGGATCTTTAAAATCAAAGCCAGCGATGAAAGCGAACTGGAATCACTGCTGGATGCGACCGCATACGAAGCATTGTTAGAAGACGAGTAACGGCTTTATTCCTCTTCTGCGGGAGAGGATCAGGGTGAGGAAAATTTATGCCTCACCCTCACTCTCTTCGTAAGGAGAGAGGTTCACAATTCACTGCACGTTTCAGGAACCATCGCTCATGACACAGACGTTAAGCCAGCTTGAAAACAGCGGCGCTTTTATTGAACGCCATATCGGACCGGACGCCGCGCAACAGCAAGAAATGCTGAATGCCGTTGGTGCACAATCGTTAAACGCGCTGACCGGCCAGATTGTGCCGAAAGATATTCAGCTTGCGACCCCGCCGCAGGTTGGCGCACCGGCGACCGAATACGCCGCACTGGCAGAACTCAAGGCTATTGCCAGTCGCAATAAACGCTTCACGTCTTACATCGGCATGGGTTACACCGCCGTGCAGCTACCGCCGGTTATCCTGCGTAACATGCTGGAAAATCCGGGCTGGTATACCGCGTACACTCCGTATCAACCTGAAGTCTCCCAGGGCCGCCTTGAAGCACTGCTCAACTTCCAGCAGGTAACGCTGGATTTGACTGGACTGGATATGGCCTCTGCTTCTCTTCTGGACGAGGCCACCGCTGCCGCCGAAGCAATGGCGATGGCGAAACGCGTCAGCAAACTGAAAAATGCCAACCGCTTCTTCGTGGCTTCCGATGTGCATCCGCAAACGCTGGATGTGGTCCGTACTCGTGCCGAAACCTTTGGTTTTGAAGTGATTGTCGATGACGCGCAAAAAGTGCTCGACCATCAGGACGTCTTCGGCGTGCTGTTACAGCAGGTAGGCACTACCGGTGAAATTCACGACTACACTGCGCTTATTAGCGAACTGAAATCACGCAAAATTGTGGTCAGCGTTGCCGCCGATATTATGGCGCTGGTGCTGTTAACTGCGCCGGGTAAACAGGGCGCGGATATTGTTTTTGGTTCGGCGCAACGCTTCGGCGTGCCGATGGGCTACGGTGGCCCACACGCGGCATTCTTTGCGGCGAAAGATGAATACAAACGCTCAATGCCGGGCCGTATTATCGGTGTATCGAAAGATGCAGCTGGCAATACCGCGCTGCGCATGGCGATGCAGACTCGCGAGCAACATATCCGCCGTGAGAAAGCGAACTCCAACATTTGTACTTCCCAGGTACTGCTGGCAAACATCGCCAGCCTGTATGCCGTTTATCACGGCCCGGTTGGCCTGAAACGTATCGCTAACCGCATTCACCGTTTGACCGATATCCTGGCGGCAGGCCTGCAACAAAAAGGTCTGAAGCTGCGCCATGCGCACTATTTCGACACTCTGTGTGTGGAAGTGGCCGACAAGGCGGGCGTACTGGCGCGTGCCGAAGCGGCTGAAATCAACCTGCGTAGCGATATCCTGAACGCGGTTGGGATCACCCTTGATGAAACCACCACGCGTGAAAACGTAATGCAGCTTTTCAGCGTGCTGCTGGGCGATAACCACGGGCTGGAGATCGACACGCTGGACAAAGACGTGGCTCACGACAGCCGCTCTATTCAGCCTGCGATGCTGCGCGACGACGAAATCCTCACTCATCCGGTGTTTAATCGCTACCACAGCGAAACCGAAATGATGCGCTATATGCACTCGCTGGAGCGTAAAGATCTGGCGCTGAATCAGGCGATGATCCCGCTGGGTTCCTGCACCATGAAACTGAACGCCGCCGCCGAGATGATCCCAATCACCTGGCCGGAATTTGCCGAACTGCACCCGTTTTGCCCGCCGGAACAGGCTGAAGGTTATCAGCAGATGATTGCGCAGCTGGCTGACTGGCTGGTGAAACTGACCGGTTACGACGCCGTTTGTATGCAGCCGAACTCCGGCGCACAGGGCGAATACGCGGGCCTGCTGGCGATTCGTCATTATCATGAAAGCCGCAACGAAGGGCATCGCGATATCTGCCTGATCCCGGCTTCTGCGCACGGAACTAACCCCGCTTCTGCACATATGGCAGGAATGCAGGTGGTGGTTGTGGCGTGTGATAAAAACGGCAACATCGATCTGACTGATCTGCGCGCGAAAGCGGAACAGGCGGGCGATAACCTCTCCTGTATCATGGTGACTTATCCTTCTACCCACGGCGTGTATGAAGAAACGATCCGTGAAGTGTGTGAAGTCGTGCATCAGTTCGGCGGTCAGGTTTACCTTGATGGCGCGAACATGAACGCCCAGGTTGGCATCACCTCGCCGGGCTTTATTGGCGCGGACGTTTCGCACCTCAACCTGCATAAAACTTTCTGCATTCCGCACGGCGGTGGTGGTCCGGGTATGGGACCGATCGGTGTGAAAGCGCATCTGGCACCGTTTGTACCGGGTCATAGCGTGGTGCAAATCGAAGGCATGTTAACCCGTCAGGGCGCAGTTTCTGCGGCACCGTTCGGTAGCGCCTCTATCCTGCCAATCAGCTGGATGTACATCCGCATGATGGGCGCAGAAGGGCTGAAAAAAGCAAGCCAGGTGGCAATCCTCAACGCCAACTATATTGCCAGCCGCCTGCAGGATGCCTTCCCGGTGCTGTATACCGGTCGCGACGGTCGCGTGGCGCACGAATGTATTCTCGATATTCGCCCGCTGAAAGAAGAAACCGGCATCAGCGAGCTGGATATTGCCAAGCGCCTGATCGACTACGGTTTCCACGCGCCAACGATGTCGTTCCCGGTGGCGGGTACGCTGATGGTTGAACCGACTGAATCTGAAAGCAAAGTGGAACTGGATCGCTTTATCGACGCGATGCTGGCTATCCGCGCAGAAATTGACCAGGTGAAAGCCGGTGTCTGGCCGCTGGAAGATAACCCGCTGGTGAACGCGCCGCACATTCAGAGCGAACTGGTCGCCGAGTGGGCGCATCCGTACAGCCGTGAAGTTGCGGTATTCCCGGCAGGCGTGGCAGACAAATACTGGCCGACGGTGAAACGTCTGGATGATGTTTACGGCGACCGTAACCTGTTCTGCTCCTGCGTACCGATTAGCGAATACCAGTAATTCACTGATTCGACTATTTTCTAAAGGCGCTTCGGCGCCTTTTTAGTCAGATGACAAAGTACAAAAGTGCTCAGACAGTCCCCTCGCCCCTTTGGGGAGAGGGTGAGGGGAACAGGCCGGCACTGGCGCGAATATTTACCCTCACCCCGGCCCTCTCCCTGAAAGGGCGAGGGGGAAAAGCGTGCCAACATTGAAGATTGAGCCAGTTTGTTAGCAATCTCAAAGATACGTCAACGAATGAATTTTTCTCGGAAAAACAAATGGCTATAGCACTTGTGACCGGTGGCAGTCGCGGCATCGGGCGGGCAACTGCATTACTGTTGGCGCAAGAAGGGTATACGGTGGCGGTTAATTATCAACAAAACCTCCACGCGGCGCAGGAAGTGATGAACTTAATAACGCAAGCCGGTGGCAAAGCATTCGTGCTCCAGGCGGATATCAGCGACGAAAACCAGGTCGTTGCGATGTTTACAGCAATCGATCAGCACGATGAACCGCTAGCAGCGCTGGTCAATAACGCCGGGATCTTGTTTACCCAGTGCACCGTTGAAAACCTTACCGCAGAGCGAATCAACCGAGTACTTTCCACCAACGTGACGGGATATTTTCTCTGCTGCCGCGAGGCGGTAAAACGCATGGCGCTTAAAAATGGTGGCAGTGGCGGCGCTATCGTCAATGTCTCTTCGGTGGCCTCACGGTTGGGTTCGCCAGGGGAATATGTTGATTACGCGGCATCGAAAGGGGCGATTGATACGTTAACCACCGGACTATCGCTGGAAGTCGCCGCGCAGGGGATCCGGGTTAACTGCGTGCGGCCAGGGTTTATTTATACCGAAATGCACGCCAGCGGCGGCGAGCCTGGACGCGTCGATCGCGTTAAGTCGAACATCCCCATGCAGCGTGGTGGACAGGCAGAAGAGGTCGCGCAGGCCATTGTCTGGCTACTAAGTGATAAAGCCTCTTACGTCACGGGAAGTTTTATCGATTTGGCGGGCGGGAAATAAAACAGGGAAGTTGTCTGACCGGATGCAACAAGTATTGCATCCGGTACTTCATCGACTTAAAGCTTCTCGCCGTTGCTGGCAATCACCTCTTTGTACCAGTTAAAGCTCTTCTTACGTGAACGCGACATATCGCCAGTACCGTCGTCATGTTTATTCACATAGATAAAGCCGTAGCGTTTGCTGTACTGCCCGGTGGTGAACGATACGCAGTCGATGCAGCCCCACGGTGTGTAGCCCATCAGATCCACACCATCGTAAGTCACTGCTTTTTTCATCTCTTCAATATGGGCGCGCAGGTAGTCAATGCGGTAGTCGTCGTTGATGCTGCCATCTTCTTCCACTTTGTCGTAAGCGCCAAAACCGTTTTCGACAATAAACAGCGGCCTCTGATAACGCTCATACAGTTCGCAAAGGGCATAGCGCAGACCTACTGGATCAATCTGCCAGCCCCAGTCAGACGCTTTAACATACGGGTTCGGTACGCTGCCTTCAAAACCAGAGATCGCATCGCCGGTGCCGCCTTCGGCCTTCACTGCGTTGGTCATGTAATAGCTGAAACCAAGATAATCGCAGGTGCCTTCACGCAGTACATCGAGATCGCCGTCTTCCATTTTGATGTTAAATCCGCGACGCTCCCACTCGTTCAACACATAGGACGGGTAATAGCCGCGTAGCTGCACATCGGTAAAGACGTAGCGTTCGCGCATCGACTCCTGAGCGAACATCACATCGTCCGGGTTACAGCAGTAGGGATAGAGCGGCACCATCGCCAGCATACAGCCGACTTTCATCTCCGGGTTAATGCGACGCGCAGCTTTCACCGCCAGGGCGCTGGCGACAAACTGGTGATGCAGCACCTGATACATCGTCTCTTCCGGGTTCTCATGCTCGGTATAAACCACGCCGGAGCAGCAGTAACCGAACAGCGGTGCACGCCAGTTACGCTGGTTGTTAATTTCGTTGAAGGTCATCCAGTATTTGACTTTATGCTTATAGCGTTCAAACACCACTTCCGCGAAACGGACAAAGAAATCAACCACTTTACGGTTGGTCCAGCTACCGTATTGCTGCACCAGATGCAGCGGCATTTCAAAGTGGGAGAGGGTGATCACCGGTTCGATGTTGTATTTCAGCAGTTCATCGAACATATCATCGTAGAACTTCAGCCCTTCTTCGTTTGGCTGAGCTTCATCACCTTTTGGAAAAATACGCGTCCAGGCGATGGAAGTCCGAAAACATTTGAAGCCCATTTCGGCAAATAGCTTGATGTCTTCCTTGTAGTGACCATAAAAATCAACGGCTTCATGGTTTGGATAGTATTTGCCTGGCAAGACTTCTTTGGTGATTTCGCGCGGCACGCCGTGTGCGCCACCGGTCAGAACGTCACAAATGCTCGGCCCTTTGCCGCCTTTGTTCCAGCCGCCTTCGACCTGATGAGCGGCAACTGCGCCGCCCCATAAGAAATCTTTCGGTAAGGTGAGTTTTTTCACTATCATAGGCTCCAGATGAATCAATTCTTACAGGAAATAGTACCATGCAGCCAAACGACATCACTTTTTTTCAACGTTTCCAGGATGACATTCTGGCTGGACGTAAAACCATCACCATCCGCGACGAATCTGAATCGCACTTTAAAACGGGCGATGTGCTGCGCGTTGGGCGCTTTGAAGATGATGGCTATTTTTGCACCATCGAAGTCACCGCAACCTCAACCATAACGCTGGAGACGCTGACGGAAAAACATGCAGAGCAGGAAAATATGACCCTGCCTGAACTGAAAAAGGTCATTGCCGACATCTATCCCGGCCAGACACAGTTTTATGTGATTGAATTTAAATGCCTTTAAATTGAACTCACGCCTGTTAGTTGAAATTTCGCATTTAATTTCATGATTTTTCGGAGATTAGTCCAAAATCAGAATTTATTTTAGCTAACAGGTGTTCACTGGAACTATTCTCAGTTACGCTGGAGAGGTATACATGTGCGTGTACGTTTCTCCGGAGTAAGTTATGGTTCAGAAGCCCCTCATTAAGCAGGGATATTCGCTGGCAGAGGAAATTGCCAACAGCGTCAGTCACGGCATTGGGCTGGTGTTTGGTATCGTTGGGCTGGTGTTGCTACTGGTTCAGGCGGTGGATCTCAATGCCAGCGCCACGGCGATAACCAGTTATAGCCTATATGGCGGCAGTATGATCCTGCTGTTCCTCGCTTCGACGCTCTATCACGCCATTCCCCATCAACGGGCAAAAATGTGGCTGAAGAAATTTGACCATTGCGCCATTTACCTGTTGATTGCCGGAACCTATACACCGTTTTTGCTGGTGGGGTTAGATTCTCCGTTAGCGCGCGGATTGATGATTGTTATCTGGAGCCTGGCATTGCTGGGGATTCTGTTCAAACTGACCATCGCGCACCGATTTAAAATTTTATCTCTGGTGACTTATCTGGCGATGGGCTGGTTGTCGCTGGTGGTAATTTATGAAATGGCAGTTAAGCTCGCGGCAGGCAGCGTTACCTTACTGGCGGTAGGCGGCGTGGTTTATTCGCTCGGGGTGATTTTCTATGTCTGCAAACGCATTCCGTACAATCATGCCATCTGGCACGGCTTTGTACTCGGCGGTAGTGTGTGCCACTTTCTGGCGATCTATTTGTATATTGGGCAGGCGTAATTGCTGTGCCTTTGTCTGCATGAAAAGACACATCAGTGTCGCTTCAGGCAATAGATGCCCGAAGCGATATAGAAATTTACTCTTCGAGCGAATACGGCAGCGGCTCGATATGCAGTGTATTTGCATCGTCGCGCACGCGGAAGATGCTGTCCGGTTCCATATCGTTATTCATCACCACCTGCACCACGACCTGACCATCTTCCAGTTTGACCGCAGCCAGCACCGTACCGGTACGACGCCAGTTTTCGCCCATTTTCAGCTCTAAGTCTTCACCTGCTTCTGGCAGTCGGCTGGCGCTACCTGCCAGTAACCAGAGCGCACGTTTGTTGGCACCGCGGAATTTGGCCCGCGCCACCATCTCTTGTCCGGTATAACAGCCTTTCTTAAAGCTGATACCGCCCAGCGCCTGGAGATTGGTCGCCTGTGGGATAAACTGCCCGCTGTTGGCGGCATCAATCACCGGGAAACCCGCTTCAATGTTTAATGCCAGCCACTGTTGGCTATTGTTCAGTTCCGCTTCACCGCGCAGTTTATCGGTCAGCATATTAGCAGTAGCTTCATCGGTTACGATCAGGAAACGTTCTGCCGGGTGTTCAAACCATAGCAAAGTGGTCGCGCCTTCTTTGACTACCTGTTTTTCTTTCGAAGGCAGTTCGCTAAAGAGATTTGCCAGCGCGGCGCGCGCCTGAAAACCGGCAACACCAAGCAGCACACGCTCGTCGTCTGGCGCGATGGTCACTTTAGAGAATACCGCATATTTTTTCAGTTCAGTCAGCTGCGGTTCACGCACGCTGCGCCGTTCAATCCATGCAAAGCCATCGCCGTCGCGGAACAGACGTAAATTGCTCCACATTTTACCTTTGGCGTCGCAATGGGCGGCGAGCAGGTGCTGATCTTCTGCCATCTGGCTGACATCTGCTGTCACCTGACCCTGCATATATTTTTCGCTGTCCGCGCCAGTAATGGTGGCAAGCGCCCAGTCATCAAGCGTCATCAGCGTCAGCGGTAAACGGGCAGAAGCCGTAGGCTGACGGGGAGGAAAAGGTGTAAAAGCCATAATAGAGTCCTGAGTTGCTTAACGGCGTATTAATGACTAATGGTAAAAGAGCTATGAGGCAATGCAAGTGCTTTCACTACGCGATCTGTGCCTTCTGCGAGGCGACTTCCAAAAAAATGAAGCCATTGAATTGTTGTGAATTAATTTCGCGATCGCGATGGTGTTTACTGATATTCCCGTAAAAGAAGGCGAAAAACACGTTACAATAGCCGGGTACTGGATTTTCGTGAGACAGGAAGAAGATGGACATTAACAACAAAGCCCGCATTCATTGGGCATGCCGCCGTGGTATGCGCGAACTCGATATTTCAATCATGCCGTTTTTCGAACATGAGTACGACAGCTTAAGCGATGACGAAAAACGCATCTTTATTCGTCTGCTGGAATGTGACGATCCGGACCTGTTTAACTGGCTGATGAATCACGGTAAACCGGCCGATGCAGAACTGGAAATGATGGTCCGACTCATCCAGACACGGAACCGGGAACGTGGTCCTGTGGCAATCTGATTTGCGCGTCTCCTGGCGCGCACAGTGGCTTTCCTTGCTGATTCATGGGCTGGTTGCCGCTGTTATTTTACTCATGCCCTGGCCACTCAGTTACACCCCGTTATGGATGGTGTTACTTTCGCTGGTGGTGTTTGATTGCGTTCGCAGCCAGCGGCGTATTAATGCTCGCCAGGGGGAAATTCGCTTGTTGATGGACGGGCGTTTGCGTTGGCAAGGGCAGGAGTGGTGCATCGTCAAAGCACCGTGGATGATTAAGAGCGGCATGATGCTGCGTTTACGTTCTGATGGCGGTAAACGGCAACATTTATGGCTGGCAGCCGACAGCATGGACGAAGCCGAATGGCGGGATTTACGGCGGATTTTGTTGCAACAAGAGACGCAAAGATAAAGATGACGGCAAAGCATATGCGCTAAGCCGTCAGTGAGATCAGGCGTAATGCTCTGCCATTTCGTTGAGGATTTGCTCGCACCAGCTCTGAATACGCTCGTCGCTAAGGTCATACTGGTTAGTTTCATCCAGCGCCAGACCCACGAACAGTTGCCCGTCAGCAATCACCGGTTTCGGGCTGGTAAATTCATATCCTTCCGTTGGCCAGTAGCCGACGAACTTCACGCCTTTGGTCGAGAGTTTGTCATGCAGCATACCGAGCGCATCGAGGAACCACTCGCCGTATCCCAGTTGATCGCCAAGCCCATACAGCGCAACAATTTTACCTTCAAGGTTCAGGTCGTCGAGCTGATCCCAGACGGCTTCCCAGTCTTCCTGGATTTCACCAAAATCCCAGGTCGGGATACCCAGAATGAGCACATCGTACTGCTCCATTAATTTCGGGGAGTCGTCCTTGAGGTTATGTAAGGTCACCAGTTCTGGGCCGATAATATCGCGGATTTTTTCTGCCGCCATTTCGGTGTAACAGGTGCTGGAACCGTAAAAAAGACCCATATTCATAACGTAAGCTTCTCGATTCTGCTGTGGCTTTTGCGGCTAGTGTATCAGAATCGCTTTAGTCACGGCACAATAAGGCATAATGGATCAAATGAGTGACCATAAGGGGCGCAAGTGAAACAGGATCTGGCACGCATCGAGCAGTTTCTTGATGCTCTGTGGCTGGAAAAAAATCTGGCTGAAAATACGTTGAACGCTTACCGTCGCGATCTGTCAATGATGGTGGAGTGGTTGCATCACCGCGGGTTGACGCTGGCGACGGCGCAAAGTGACGATTTGCAGGCATTACTGGCAGAACGGCTGGAGGGCGGGTATAAAGCCACCAGCTCAGCGCGTTTGCTGAGTGCAGTGCGCCGATTGTTCCAGTATCTTTATCGCGAAAAGTTTCGTGAAGACGATCCCAGTGCGCATCTCGCTTCACCGAAATTGCCCCAGCGTTTGCCAAAAGATTTAAGCGAAGCGCAGGTCGAACGTTTATTACAGGCACCATTAATTGATCAGCCACTGGAGCTACGCGATAAAGCCATGCTTGAAGTGTTGTATGCTACCGGGCTGCGTGTCTCTGAACTGGTCGGACTGACAATGAGTGATATCAGCCTGCGTCAGGGCGTAGTGCGGGTCATTGGTAAAGGCAACAAAGAGCGCCTGGTACCGTTAGGTGAAGAGGCGGTTTACTGGCTGGAAACCTATCTGGAACATGGGCGTCCGTGGCTGCTGAATGGTGTGTCAATTGACGTGTTGTTTCCCAGCCAGCGTGCGCAGCAGATGACGCGACAGACCTTCTGGCACCGCATTAAACATTATGCTGTGCTGGCGGGTATCGACAGCGAAAAGCTGTCACCGCATGTATTGCGTCACGCTTTTGCCACCCATTTATTAAATCATGGTGCGGATTTACGCGTGGTGCAGATGCTACTGGGCCACAGCGACCTCTCCACCACGCAAATTTATACGCATGTCGCTACCGAGCGTCTGCGGCAACTTCATCAACAGCATCACCCGCGGGCGTGATGTCTGAAAAGAACGGGAAGATTTATGAAGAAAGGTTTTATGTTGTTTACTTTGTTAGCGGCGTTTTCAGGTTTTGCTCAGGCTGATGACGCGGCAATTCAACAAACGTTAGCCAAAATGGGCATCAAAAGCAGCGATATTCAGCCCGCGCCCGTAGCTGGCATGAAGACAGTTCTGACTAACAGCGGCGTGTTGTACATCACCGATGATGGTAAACATATCATTCAGGGGCCAATGTATGACGTTAGCGGCACGGCTCCGGTCAATGTCACCAATAAGATGCTGTTAAAGCAGTTGAATGCGCTTGAAAAAGAGATGATCGTTTATAAAGCGCCGCAGGAAAAACACGTCATCACCGTGTTTACTGATATTACCTGTGGTTACTGCCACAAACTGCATGAGCAAATGGCAGACTATAACGCGCTGGGGATCACCGTGCGTTATCTTGCTTTCCCGCGCCAGGGGCTGGACAGCGATGCAGAGAAAGAAATGAAAGCTATCTGGTGTGCGAAAGATAAAAACAAAGCGTTTGATGATGTGATGGCAGGTAAAAGCGTCGCACCAGCCAGCTGCGACGTGGATATTGCCGACCATTACGCACTTGGCGTCCAGCTTGGCGTTAGCGGTACTCCGGCAGTTGTGCTGAGCAATGGCACACTTGTTCCGGGTTACCAGCCGCCGAAAGAGATGAAAGAATTCCTCGACGAACACCAAAAAATGACCAGCGGTAAATAATTCGCGTGAAACAACAGATACAACTTCGTCGCCGTGAAGTCGATGAAACGGCAGACTTGCCCGCTGAATTGCCTCCCTTGCTGCGCCGTTTATACGCCAGCCGGGGCGTGCGCAGTGCGCAAGAACTGGAACGCAGTGTTAAAGGTATGTTGCCCTGGCAGCAACTGAGCGGCGTCGAAAAGGCCGTTGAGATCCTTTACAACGCTTTTCGCGAAGGAACGCGGATTATTGTGGTCGGCGATTTTGACGCCGACGGCGCGACCAGCACGGCTCTAAGCGTGCTGGCGATGCGCTCGCTTGGTTGCAGCAATATCGACTACCTGGTACCAAACCGTTTCGAAGACGGTTACGGCTTAAGCCCGGAAGTGGTCGATCAGGCCCATGCCCGTGGCGCGCAGTTAATTGTCACGGTGGATAACGGTATTTCCTCCCATGCGGGGGTTGAACACGCTCGCTCGTTGGGCATTCCGGTTATTGTTACCGATCACCATTTGCCAGGCGAAACATTACCCGCGGCGGAAGCGATCATTAACCCTAACTTGCGCGACTGTAATTTCCCGTCGAAATCACTGGCAGGCGTGGGTGTGGCGTTTTATCTGATGCTGGCGCTGCGCACCTTTTTGCGCGATCAGGGCTGGTTTGATGAGCGTGGCATCGCAATTCCTAACCTGGCAGAACTGCTGGATCTGGTAGCGCTGGGGACAGTAGCGGACGTCGTGCCGCTGGACGCTAATAATCGCATTCTGACCTGGCAGGGGATGAGTCGCATCCGTGCCGGAAAGTGCCGTCCGGGGATTAAAGCGCTGCTGGAAGTGGCAAATCGCGATGCGCAAAAACTCGCCGCCAGCGATTTAGGTTTTGCGCTGGGGCCACGTCTCAATGCTGCCGGGCGACTGGACGATATGTCCGTCGGTGTGGCGCTGTTGCTGTGCGACAACATCGGCGAAGCGCGCGTGCTGGCAAATGAACTCGATGCGCTAAACCAGACGCGAAAAGAGATCGAACAAGGAATGCAAGTTGAAGCCCTGACCCTGTGCGAGAAACTGGAGCGAAGTCGCGACACGCTACCCGGCGGGCTGGCAATGTACCACCCCGAATGGCATCAGGGCGTTGTCGGTATTCTGGCTTCGCGCATCAAAGAGCGTTTTCACCGTCCGGTTATCGCCTTTGCGCCAGCAGGTGATGGTACGCTGAAAGGTTCAGGTCGCTCCATTCAGGGGCTGCATATGCGTGATGCACTGGAGCGATTAGACACACTCTACCCTGGCATGATGCTGAAGTTTGGCGGTCATGCGATGGCGGCGGGTTTGTCGCTGGAAGAGGATAAATTCGAACTCTTTCAACAACGGTTTGGCGAACTGGTTACAGAGTGGCTGGACCCTTCGCTATTGCAAGGCGAAGTGGTGTCAGACGGTCCGTTAAGCCCGGCCGAAATGACCATGGAAGTGGCGCAGTTGCTGCGCGATGCTGGCCCGTGGGGGCAGATGTTCCCGGAGCCGCTGTTTGACGGTCATTTCCGTCTGCTGCAACAGCGGCTGGTGGGCGAACGTCATTTGAAGGTGATGGTCGAACCGGTCGGCGGCGGTCCACTGCTGGATGGTATTGCTTTTAATGTCGATACCGCCCTCTGGCCGGATAACGGCGTGCGTGAAGTGCAACTGGCTTATAAGCTCGATATCAACGAGTTTCGCGGCAACCGCAGCCTGCAAATTATCATCGACAATATCTGGCCAATTTAGCGTCATCTTCTCTATAAAAAAGAGCGTGGATTGGGTACAATCCCGCTCTTATCACCGCATTTTGACTAGCTCAATAAAAGAAATCAGACCATGTTTGAAATTAATCCGGTAAATAATCGCATTCAGGACCTCACGGAACGCTCCGACGTTCTTAGGGGGTATCTTTGACTACGACGCCAAGAAAGAGCGTCTGGAAGAAGTAAACGCCGAGCTGGAACAGCCGGATGTCTGGAACGAACCCGAACGCGCACAGGCGCTGGGTAAAGAGCGTTCCTCCCTCGAAGCCGTTGTCGACACCCTCGACCAAATGAAACAGGGGCTGGAAGATGTTTCTGGTCTGCTGGAACTGGCTGTAGAAGCTGACGACGAAGAAACCTTTAACGAAGCCGTTGCTGAACTCGACGCCCTGGAAGAAAAACTGGCGCAGCTTGAGTTCCGCCGTATGTTCTCTGGCGAATATGACAGCGCCGACTGCTACCTCGATATTCAGGCGGGGTCTGGCGGTACGGAAGCACAGGACTGGGCGAGCATGCTTGAGCGTATGTATCTGCGCTGGGCTGAATCGCGTGGTTTCAAAACTGAAATCATCGAAGAGTCGGAAGGTGAAGTGGCGGGTATTAAATCCGTGACGATCAAAATCTCCGGCGATTACGCTTACGGCTGGCTGCGTACAGAAACTGGCGTTCACCGCCTGGTGCGTAAAAGCCCGTTTGACTCCGGCGGTCGTCGCCACACATCGTTCAGCTCTGCGTTTGTTTACCCGGAAGTTGATGATGATATTGATATCGAAATCAACCCGGCGGATCTGCGCATTGACGTTTATCGCGCGTCCGGCGCGGGCGGTCAGCACGTTAACCGTACCGAATCTGCGGTGCGTATTACCCACATCCCAACCGGGATCGTGACCCAATGCCAGAACGACCGTTCCCAGCACAAGAACAAAGACCAGGCCATGAAGCAGATGAAAGCGAAGCTTTATGAACTGGAGATGCAGAAGAAAAATGCCGAGAAACAGGCGATGGAAGATAACAAATCCGACATCGGCTGGGGCAGCCAGATTCGTTCTTATGTCCTTGATGACTCCCGCATTAAAGATCTGCGTACCGGGGTAGAAACCCGCAACACGCAGGCCGTGCTGGACGGCAGCCTGGATCAATTTATCGAAGCAAGTTTGAAAGCAGGGTTATGAGGAACCAACATGTCTGAACAACACGCACAGGGCGCTGACGCGGTAGTCGATCTTAACAATGAACTGAAAACGCGTCGTGAGAAGCTGGCGAACCTGCGCGAGCAGGGGATTGCCTTCCCGAACGATTTCCGTCGCGATCATACCTCTGACCAATTGCACGCAGAATTCGACGGTAAAGAGAACGAAGAACTGGAAGCGCTGAACATCGAAGTCGCCGTTGCTGGCCGCATGATGACCCGCCGTATTATGGGTAAAGCGTCTTTCGTTACCCTGCAGGATGTGGGTGGCCGCATTCAGCTGTACGTTGCCCGTGACGATCTGCCGGAAGGCGTTTACAACGAGCAGTTCAAAAAATGGGACCTCGGTGACATCCTCGGCGCGAAAGGTAAACTGTTCAAAACCAAAACCGGCGAACTGTCTATCCACTGTACCGAGCTGCGTCTGCTGACCAAAGCACTGCGTCCGCTGCCGGATAAATTCCACGGCTTGCAGGATCAGGAAGCGCGCTATCGTCAGCGTTATCTGGATCTCATCTCTAACGATGAATCCCGTAACACCTTTAAAGTGCGCTCGCAGATCCTCTCTGGTATTCGCCAGTTCATGGTGAACCGCGGCTTTATGGAAGTTGAAACGCCGATGATGCAGGTGATCCCTGGCGGTGCCGCTGCGCGTCCGTTTATCACCCACCATAACGCGCTGGATCTCGACATGTACCTGCGTATCGCGCCGGAACTGTACCTCAAGCGTCTGGTGGTCGGTGGCTTCGAGCGTGTATTCGAAATCAACCGTAACTTCCGTAACGAAGGTATCTCCGTACGTCATAACCCAGAGTTCACCATGATGGAACTCTACATGGCTTACGCAGATTACAAAGATCTGATCGAGCTGACCGAATCGCTGTTCCGTACTCTGGCACAGGATATTCTCGGTAAGACGGAAGTGACCTATGGCGACGTGACGCTGGACTTCGGTAAACCGTTCGAAAAACTGACCATGCGTGAAGCGATCAAGAAATATCGCCCGGAAACCGACATGGCGGATCTGGATAACTTCGACTCTGCGAAAGCGATTGCTGAATCTATCGGTATCCACGTTGAGAAGAGCTGGGGTCTGGGCCGTATCGTTACCGAGATCTTCGAAGAAGTGGCAGAAGCACATCTGATTCAGCCGACCTTCATTACTGAATATCCGGCAGAAGTTTCTCCGCTGGCGCGTCGTAACGACATTAACCCGGAAATCACAGACCGCTTTGAGTTCTTCATCGGTGGTCGTGAAATCGGTAACGGCTTTAGCGAGCTGAATGACGCGGAAGATCAGGCGCAACGCTTCCTGGATCAGGTTGCCGCGAAAGACGCAGGTGACGACGAAGCGATGTTCTACGATGAAGATTACGTTACCGCACTGGAACATGGCTTACCGCCGACAGCAGGTCTGGGGATTGGCATCGACCGTATGGTAATGCTGTTCACCAACAGCCATACCATCCGCGACGTTATTCTGTTCCCGGCGATGCGTCCGGTGAAATAAGCATTACGTTATGCTCACAACCCCGGCAAATGTCGGGGTTTTTTATTTAAGCTGGGTAAATGCAGATAATCGTATTCTGGCTTCGCGATTTGTCGCCTGCATCACCATCCACGGACTGAACGCCCACGGCGTGGCATCAATACCGTGTAATACATCAGCTAAATCACACCATTGATAATCCATCACTTCATCATCGTTGATCTGTAACGCACTGGTGGTGCGTGCGGCAAATACCGGACACACTTCATTTTCCACAATGCCACTCGGATCGGTGGCGCGGTAGCGAAAGTCAGGATAGATAGATTCAGGAGGCGTAATTTCCACGCCAAGCTCATAACGGCAACGGCGGATCACCGCGTCTTCGCTGCTTTCTCCCAGTTGTGGGTGCCCACAAACCGAGTTAGTCCACACGCCAGGCCACGCTTTTTTGCTCAGTGCGCGGCGGGTAACTAATAATTGCCCCTTGGCATTAAACAGCCAACTGGAGAACGCGAGATGTAAGAGGGTGTCTGCCGTGTGTGCGGCATACTTTTCCAGCGTACCAGTGGGAACTCCCTGTGCATTCAATAAAATGACGTGTTCCGTTTGCATAATTTCTCACATGTAATTCTGATCACTCATCATTATAGATAATTGAAGAGTGAAATGATTAACCAAGTGAGCGTTTATCGACAACCGCCCGTTTTGAGCGGATGCCGACAGGTAAAAACCATTTAAAAAAGTAGCATCATATATTTGAAGCGACTTTCAATGGCCATTGCAACACAGTCAGAAATGACAGGAATAGAGAGAGTAAAAAGCAACAGCAGACTGAATATAGCGCGCATTAAAAAATTCATATTATTCTCCATGCTCATTTTTCTTCAGCTTGCGCATCAGAAGCCACATACGTACTGTCCTGACTTTTAAATCTTTATCAGAGACGGATTCCTTCACCAGGTCAGCATGATGCTGGTAGCCATTAAAGAAGACATTCAGCACAACGGCGCTAAGGGTTGCGAGCATAATGCCGCTATGCAGCAACGGTTGCAGTACGGCCGGTAACTTAGAAAAGAAATCGTGAGAGAGCGTCGGAGTCATGCCAACGCCGAGACTGATCGCCACAATATAGAGGTTGTAACGGTTGGTGGTGTAGTTACAGCGCGACAGAATTCGAATCCCTGTCGCCAGTACCATGCCGAACATCACCAGCCCAGCACCGCCCAGCACAAATTGCGGAATGGAGGCGACCAGCACCGCCATTTTTGGCACCATGCCAAACAGGATTAATATAATTCCCGAAGAAATACACACCCAGCGGCTATGAACGCGCGTCACGCTAACCAGGCCAACGTTTTGTGAAAATGACGTGTGGGGGAAGCTGTTAAACGTTCCGCCTATCATTGTCCCTACGCCATCGACACGCAGCCCGCGAATAATATCGTGTGAAGAGAGTTTACGACCGACTATTTCACCCAGTGCCAGGAACATCCCCATCGACTCGATAAACACGATGATTAACACGGCAGTCATGGTCAGAATGGAAACGGGATCGAAAATCGGCATACCAAATGACATCGGCGTGACAATCGCAAACCATGAAGCATCATGTAGCCCGGATAAATTGACTTCATTCATCATCCACGAAAGTAAAAAGCCAAATACAATCCCCAGTAATACGGCGACGTTGGACATAAATCCTTTCGCATAGCGAGTAATGAGCAAGATAAAAATTAAGACAGCAAAGGAGATACCTAAATAAACGGGATTACCATATTGCGGATTCCCTTTACCTCCGGCGGCCCAGTCAATACCCACCTGAATGATGCTAAGCCCAATAGAAGTAATAACCACACCGGTAACCAGTGGCGGGAATAAAGGCATCAAGCGACCGATAAGTGGCGCTAATAATGTGGTGATAAAACCCGCGGCGATAGTGGCACCAAATATCCCCAGCAGGACGATATCCGGGTTCATCCCAATGGCTATCATTGGTGTTACAGCAGCAAAGGTCACCGACATAATCACCGGCAGGCGGATCCCCATAAAGCGGCCGATACCGATACATTGCAATAATGTGACGATCCCGCAGCAAAAGAGATCCGAGCTAATGAGCATCGCAATAGCTTCTTTTGAGAGGCCCAGTCGGTCACCAATCATAAGAGGAACAGCGACTGCACCTGCGTACATGACAAGGACGTGTTGCAGACCGAGTATGATCAGCTTTCCTGGTGATAATATGCGGTCAACCTCATCAGTTGGGCGGTCTTGCCCAGAAGATGAGGGAAGTTGGGAATCTATGGCGCTCATCAGTGTTTCTCCTTTCGCCCGCCAGAGTAAAAAGCAACCGTTTACGTTAATGAAACTGTCTAAACACATGCTCGTGGAGTGCCAGTTTTTGCGAGGAAGGGGAGTTAGAGACAGGAATTGCGGAGGCAATCACATAATCGTGGTTAAACCACGAAAATGAGAAGAGAACCTGACAATGAAATTATCTGTAATTTTCTCATATTGATATTTCATTAATCATTCTGGCATGTCGCACTCTCGCATTTAATCGTTTTTATCTGGATAGCGCTCTTTTGGTCGGCAATGTTGAAATAATGAAAGCGGCATAGATTGAGGGGCAATAATTTGAACTCAGTCGCAAAATTATAATTAAAACGGTCATGCTACCTAATATATGCCCGTTTATTGCATCGCGAAATTTGAGAAGACATAACTCATTAAATGAAAGGGATGCAAATGAATAAGTTTATCGCTGCTGAAGCTGCGGAATGTATAGGCTGTCATGCTTGTGAAATTGCCTGTGCGGTGGCACACAATCAAGAAAACTGGCCGCTGAGTCACAGTGACTTTAGACCGCGTATCCACGTTGTAGGGAAAGGCCAGGCTGCGAATCCGGTGGCCTGCCATCACTGCAACAATGCCCCTTGCGTTACGGCTTGTCCGGTTAATGCTCTGACTTTCCAGTCCGATAGCGTACAACTGGACGAGCAAAAATGTATTGGTTGTAAAAGATGCGCAATCGCTTGCCCCTTTGGCGTCGTTGAGATGGTCGATACGATTGCGCAGAAATGCGACCTTTGTAACCAGCGCAGTTCTGGCACGCAAGCCTGTATTGAAGTCTGCCCAACACAGGCGTTACGACTGATGGACGATAAAGGGTTACAGCAGATAAAGGTGGCCCGCCAGCGCAAAACGGCAGCAGGAAAAGCGTCATCAGTCGCTCAGCCATCTCGCAGTGCAGCGTTGCTCCCCGTTAACTCGCGTAAAGGCGCAGATAAAATTTCAGCGAGTGAACGGAAAACCCACTTTGGCGAAATCTATTGCGGGCTGGATCCACTGCAAGCGACTTATGAGAGTGACCGCTGTGTTTATTGTGCCGAAAAAGCTAACTGCAACTGGCATTGCCCGCTGCATAACGCTATTCCGGATTACATCCGTCTGGTACAGGAAGGAAAGATTATTGAAGCGGCAGAACTTTGCCACCAGACCAGTTCCTTACCAGAAATCTGCGGCAGGGTATGCCCACAGGACCGTCTTTGTGAAGGCGCATGTACTTTGAAAGATCACTCTGGCGCAGTCTCTATCGGTAATCTGGAACGCTACATCACCGATACCGCGCTGGCGATGGGCTGGCGTCCCGATGTCAGCAAAGTTGTTCCCCGTAGCGAAAAAGTGGCGGTGATTGGCGCTGGGCCAGCAGGGTTAGGGTGTGCTGATATTCTGGCGCGCGCGGGAGTTCAGGTTGATGTCTTTGATCGCCATCCAGAAATTGGCGGTATGCTGACTTTTGGCATTCCTCCTTTCAAACTCGATAAAACGGTATTAAGCCAGCGGCGAGAGATATTCACCGCAATGGGAATCGACTTTCATCTTAACTGTGAAATTGGCCGCGATATTACCTTTAGCGATTTAACTTCTGAATATGATGCAGTTTTCATCGGCGTGGGGACTTACGGGATGATGCGAGCAGATCTGCCGCATGAAGATGCACCCGGTGTCATTCAGGCTCTACCGTTCCTGACTGCCCATACCCGCCAGCTCATGGGATTGCCGGAGTCTGAAGAGTATCCGCTGACGGACGTGGAAGGTAAGCGAGTCGTGGTATTGGGCGGTGGCGATACGACAATGGATTGTTTGCGGACTTCCATTCGCCTCAATGCTGCCAGCGTGACCTGCGCGTATCGTCGTGATGAAGTCAGTATGCCGGGCTCGCGCAAAGAGGTGGTTAATGCGTGCGAGGAAGGTGTCGAGTTTCAGTTCAATGTTCAACCGCAATATATCGCTTGTGACGAAGATGGGCGTTTAACTGCGGTGGGCCTGATTCGTACCGCCATGGGTGAGCCGGGGCCGGATGGTCGCCGTCGTCCTCGTCCGGTAGCGGGTTCAGAGTTTGAATTGCCCGCCGATGTTCTGATTATGGCCTTTGGTTTCCAGGCGCATGCCATGCCGTGGTTGCAGGGCAGCGGAATTAAACTCGATAAATGGGGCCTGATTCAAACCGGTGACGTCGGGTATTTACCTACCCAGACGCATCTGAAAAAAGTCTTTGCTGGTGGGGATGCAGTTCATGGCGCGGATCTGGTTGTCACTGCAATGGCCGCAGGAAGGCAGGCGGCGCGCGATATGTTAACTCTGTTTGATACGAAGGCATCGTGATGAAATCGTTAATTATCGTTAATCCGGCTGACTGTATTGGCTGCCGTACTTGTGAAGTAGCCTGTGTGGTCGCTCACCCTTCAGAACAGGAGTTGAATGCCGATGTCTTTTTACCCCGGCTGAAGGTACAGCGACTGGACAGCATCAGTGCGCCGGTGATGTGCCATCAGTGTGAAAACGCCCCTTGTGTTGGCGCTTGCCCCGTGGGGGCGCTGACGATGGGCGAGCAGGTGGTGCAGACCAATTCTGCCCGTTGTATTGGCTGTCAGAGTTGCGTCAGTGCGTGCCCGTTTGGAATGATCACCATTCAGTCGTTGCCGGGGGATACCCGACAACAAATTGTGAAATGCGATCTCTGTGAACAGCGGGAAGAGGGGCCTGCCTGCGTTGAATCTTGCCCAACACAGGCGCTGCAGTTGCTTACTGAAAGAGAACTCAGGCGAGTCCGCCAGCAGCGTATTGTTGCCAGCGGTGAGAATCCTCTGTGAAAGAAATCTCCGCGCTGAAAGGCGCGGAGAATCTATTAGATTGCCCAACCACCCGCGTAAAATGCGACCAGTGCGGCAGTAATGATCACCGTACCAATATTCAGCTTTTGCCATTCGCGTGCAAAGACGCGGCCTACGACCAGTGTCACAAAGCCCAGCATAATACCGGTAACGATATTACAAGTCAGAACGATGAACACGGCACACACCAGGCCAGCCATAGCGTCAATAAAATCATTGAAATCCAGCTTCGAGACGTTACTTAACATCAGCAAACCTACGTACATCAGAGCGGGTGCAGTGGCGTAACCAGGGATCAAAAATGACAGCGGTGATAAGAACAGAATCAGCAGGAATAACGCCCCCACTACGGTTGCGGTTAACCCTGTTTTACCCCCGGCGGCGGTTCCTGCCGCTGATTCGATATAAACCGCTGCGGGCGCTGCGCCCACCAGGCCGGAGAATATTGAACTTACTGAGTCACTGGTCAGGGCTTTGCCGCCGTTGATGATCTGGTTGTCTTTATCCAACAAATTCGCCTGACCGGCGACGGCACGGATGGTGCCAGTAGCGTCGAACACTGCGGTCATCACCAATGCCAGTACACTCGGAAGTACAGTTGGCTGGAGTGCGCCCATAATATCGAGGCTGAAAATCAGAGACTTACCATCTTCGCCAGTCAGGCTTGGCATCGCCACCAGACCGTGGTATTTCACCGCTGGGTCAAAGATTAAGCCGATGATCGAAATTGCAATAATCACCAACAAGATCCCGCCGGGTACGCGACACTTCTCCAGACCGAAGATGACCGCCAGCCCCAGCAAGCTCATCATCACCGGGAAGGAGGTAAACGCACCGAGCGCCACTGGCAAGCCTTCAATCGGGTTTTTGATAACCATACCCACACCGTTAGCAGCAATCAGCAGCAGAAACAGCCCGATACCGATACCTGTACCGTGAGCGATACCCATCGGTAAATTACGTAAGATCCAGGTACGCACACCGGTTACGGAAATAGCGGTGAAGATGACGCCCATCAGAAAGACCGCGCCCAGTGCGACAGGAACGCTAATTTGTTGCCCGAGTACCAGACTGAATGCGGTAAATGCCGTCAAGGAAATCGCACAACCAATCGCCATTGGCAAATTGGCCCACAACCCCATCAGCAACGAGCCGAAGCCCGCGACCAGACAGGTGGCAACAAACACAGCTGCGGGAGGAAAACCTGCTTTGCCCAGCATTCCCGGAACGACGATAACGGAATAAACCATGGCCAGAAAGGTCGTTAAGCCAGCCAGTACTTCCTGACGAACGGTACTGCCACGAGCGGTAATTTTAAAATAATTATCCAGCGCGCCCTGTGGCTTTGGTGCGTCCGGTGTTTGTAGGATGTCTCCAGACATAATGATGTCCTCACGAGGATGTTAAAGTTTTATTATTAGTTGCGTTCGTACACCAGACGACCATCAACGTAGGTGCGGTAGATCGAACGGTCATCGCCCAACGTCATCATCACGAACAATTTGTCGACTAAAGAAACAGAGTTGTCATAGCGCAGCTGCTGTAGCGGAGTGGCGGTGGGTTCCATCACCACGAAATCAGCCTCTTTGCCAGGTAAAAAGTTGCCAATCAAATCGTCAAGGCCCAGAGATTTCGCTCCGCCGAGCGTGGCCAGGTAAAACGCTTCATATGCCGAGAGGCGATAGCCTTGTAATTGCAATACTTTGTAGGCTTCGTTCAGCGTTTGCAGCATGTTGAAAGTGGTTCCGGCACCGATATCCGTTCCCATGCCCACTTTAACTTTCTTCTGCCATGCTTTTTTCAAGTTGAATAAGCCGCTGCCGAGGTAAAGGTTGGAGGTCGGACAGAAAGCAATGCTGGATTTGGTTTCGCTGAGACGATCCCACTCTTTTTCTTCGAGATGGACGCAGTGAGCAAAGACACAGTTTTTACCGGTCAGGCCGTACTGATGGTAAACATCCAGATAACCATCATGGTCAGGATAAAGCGATTTCACCCAGGCAATTTCATCTTTGTTTTCACAGAGATGGGTATGTACCCACGTATCCGGATATTCTTCTTTCAGGCGTTGCGCCATCGCCATCTGTTCAGGAGATGAGGTCGGGGCGAAGCGTGGCGTAATCGCATATAGCAGACGACCATTTTTGTGCCAGCGTTCAATCAGTTCTTTGCTTTGGTGATAGCTGCTTTCGGCAGTGTCGAGCAGATAATCCGGTGCGTTGCGGTCCATCATCACCTTACCGGCAATCATACGCATATTGATATGACTGGCGGCTTCAAACAGCGCATCAACAGATTGCGGATGAACAGTGCCAAACACCAGCGCCGTGGTGGTTCCGTTACGTAAAAGCTGCTTGATGAAGAATGCCGACATTTCGCGGGCGTACTCTAAATCCTCATAACGACGTTCAGTAGGGAAGGTGTGTTTATTCAACCACTCCAGCAATTGTTCACCATAGGCCCCCACCATTTCACTTTGCGGATAATGGATATGTGTATCGACAAAGCCCGGTACTATCAGTTTGCCGCGATAGTCGCGCACGCGAATAGTGTCAGGAATTTGATGCTTTCCGTCTTCCCATTCGCCAAACCATTCCACTTTTCCCTGTTTAATGAGTAATAAACCATCCTCAATAAACCGCAGCGCAGAGGCAATCTCTTCCGGGTTATCGACCGTACGGGTGACATCAATAAAACTGCCTCGTACCGCTTTCAACGTGTGTTCTCCTGACATCATTGACTCCTTTACTGTTAATCCATCTCTTCCGCTGAGGTAATACCAGGCAGAACGTTTTCCTGTCGGTAGCCACCAGGGAGGATAATATTTAATAAAATCGCAGTTAACCCGCCAGCACAAATAGGGTTTTCAACTAATACATAAATAGAGGCTGGCAATATTTTAAAAATTTCGGGATCGTAGGAGACGCCAAGCCCTAAACCTAAAGAAGTGGCGACAATAAGTGTTTCACGGCGCTTTAAACCGTTGGTGATGATGATGCGAATCCCTGCGATGGCAATCATGGAAAACATCAACGTCATTGCGCCTCCCAGAACTGCCGAGGGAATGGTCGTGAAGAAGCCGCCAATCATCGGAAATAAGCCGAGGATAACCAGCATTACCGCGATGGTTCGCCCGACATAACGTGAAGCGACGCCAGTCATCTGAATAACCCCATTATTTTGCGCAAACGTGGTTAATGGTAATGAACCGACAGCGGAGGCGATAACAGAAACCAGACCATCTGCCAGCACGCCGCCTTTCAGTCGGGACTGATACTCTTCCCCCTGAATGGGGCGGCGGGAAACCATTGCCGTGGCGGTGATATCGCCGACTGCTTCCAGCACGCTAAGCAGATAAATCGTGCCAACCACCAGGAACTGATGGAAGCTAAAACTAAAGCCGTATTTGAACGGATGCGGGATGGTGATTAACGGCAAATTGCGCATACTGCTGAAATCCACCATGCCCAGGCATAACGATGCGATATAGCCGACACATAGCCCAATGGCGATCCCTCCCATGCGTAGCAACGGACTGCGACAGCAGTTAAAGCCGATCACCACAATTAAAACCAATAAACCAACGCCGAGATGTTCGTAATTGCCGAATGTACCGCTGCTTTTGGCTGCAAATCCTCCACCAAAATCGATAATGCCGACTTTAATCAGGCTTAAGCCGATCATCAGTACCACAATACCGCTGACGGTAGGCGTAATAACCCGACGTAAATAGGGCAAGATAAATGAAGATCCGACAACCAGAAATGCGCCAACGAAGGAGACGCCGAGAAGCGACGACATGATTAACTCTTCGTGAAAACCGTCGCTTTTCATGCTGCTGCCCAGCGCAATCATGACCGTAACAAATGAAAAATTGACTGACTGAATTGAGAGTAGGCCAGAACCGACGATGCCGTAGCGGTTTACTTGTAACCAGGTACCAATACCAGAGGCGATCATCGCCATAGAAACAAGATAGGCAGTTGTTTCAGCGGAAAGCTGTAAGGCCGCCCCCACGATTAACGCGGGGGTTACCATCGGAACGAAAATTGCCAACAGATGGGTAATGGCACCAACGAGAGCCTGATGAAAGGGAGGGCGATCCTCCAGTTCAAATATAAGGTCAGAACCTGCATTGTTTATATCAGACATCCCTTCACTCCTTTTAAAGTAAATTTGATCATCTGAATTAGTAAAATAAATTCCCACGAATTTGGGGCGCAGGACGCCTTGAGAACGGCTTATCTCATTTTCGCAGTCACTATTTAGTCATCGTCCAAACAGAGAAACAGGCCGCCGAAGCGGCCATTTATTATTTATATTTTTTCCAGCGCAGTGAGTATTTTCTCCGGTGTGAAATGCCATTCGCGTAACCAGATGCCGCATGCATCGTGAATTGCGGTAGCAATCGCCGGAGCTGCGCCATTTACACCGATTTCCGAGATCGATTTCGCCCCGAACGGGCCGACTTTATCGTCGCTCGGCACCAGCACAGCGCGGAAATCACGCGGAATGTCACCAATTTTCGGTGCGCCGTAACTGCGTAAATCACGCGTTAACGGGTGACCTTCGGCGTCATAAATGATCTCTTCGCTCATACTGTGGCCGATAGCTCGCAGGGTAGCACCGTAGATTTGTCCCAATGCTAATTCCGGGTTGACCGGTGTACCGCAGTCCAGCAAGGCGTAGAATTTATCCAGGCGGATTTCACCCGTACGCGTGTTGACGGCAACTTCAGCGAAGTTTGCGCCATACGGGAAGGCGAAATCAGGCGTGATATAACTGCCAGTTCCCACCAGTGAACCAAAGCCGGTGCCGGTTTCGCCTTTATGAGCAATATCCCCGAAGCTGACTTCGCCTTTCTTGCCGCGCACGACGCCCGGCGTTGCCAGTTGAACATCTGCCACTGCCTCACCCAACATTTGCGCGCCGTGGAACAGAATTTTCTCCCGCAGATTTTCCGCTGCCAAACGCGCCGCGTTACCCGAGAAGCAAGTACCGGACGAGGCATATGCGCCTTTATCAAACAACGCATGATCGGTATCACCGGAGATAACATGCACGTCCTGCGGTGGGCAGTGCAGCACTTCTGCTGCCAGTTTCGTCACTACAGTATCCAGACCAGTACCAATATCCGCACCGCCAGAATGAACGATAAAGGTGCCGTCCGATTCCAGTTTGATCATGCAGTTAGCCTGATCGATATCCGGGATACCCGATTTCTGCATGATAATGGCGACGCCGCGACCGATGTGCCAGTCACTATTTTGCGGTTTCGGTGAAGACCATTGGATCATCTCGCGACCCTGACGCAGGATCTCTTCCAGTGCGCAGCTGGCGGCGGAAGGAACGGAGGTCGGCGCTTTACCTTCACCGATTGCACCGAGAATTTTCAGCTCTTGCCCTTCGTGTACCCGGTTACGTTCGATAATTTCCAGTTGGTCGATCTGTAACTGTTCAGCCAGTTCCGCTAATGCCATGGTGATAGCGAAGTTACCTTTCGGTGCGCCATAACCCTGATAAGCACCATTTGGGCAAATGTTGCTGTAGTAGGTGGTGACCTGGAAATCGACGTTATCGCACGGATATAACGGCAGCGACAGCGCCGGTCCGTTACACGGTACGGTGAGTGAGTGGTTGCCGTAAGGGCCAGTGTTGGCGCGGAAATCCATCTTCACTGCCGTCAGGCGACCATCTTTTTTCGCTCCCAGTTTGACGGTGACTTTCGCGACGTGACGAGAGGTGTTAGCAATAAACTCTTCTTCACGGGTGTAGCGGAACAGTACCGGACGCCCGGTCACGCAGGTTGCCCAGGCGCACACTTCTTCCAGCAGGATGTCCTGTTTGGAACCAAAACCGCCGCCAACTCGCTCTTTAATGACATGAACTTTATGCTGTTTCATGCCCACGAGGCGCGCGACCTGGCGGCGTAAGTGCCATGGTACCTGGGTGGAGGCGTGGATAACCAGACGATCGCCGTCCATACGAGTAAAGCAGATATGTGTTTCAGTCGGGCACTGCTGCGCTTGCGTTGAGTTATAGGTTCGCTCAATGATCACATCGGCATCGGCAAAGCCTTTGTCCATATCGCCAATATGACCATGAATACTGGCGGCGATATTTTTGCGAGGGCGAGAACCGATCGGGAAGTTGATGATCATATGCTCGCCGCGCTGGGCTGCATGGCTGTTATCGTCTTCCAGAGTATCTGGCGCACCAGCAACATACACCACCGGTTCATCGTGCACGACAGGCGCATCTTCCGCCATTGCTTCGTCGATCGACATTACCGGCTTAAGCACTTCATATTCAACGTCGATGAGCTTCAGTGCTTCGAGCGCAATTTCTTCACTTTCTGCGACGACCGCAGCAACACGATCGCCGACGTGACGCATTTTCTTGCCGAACATACGGCGGTCAAGCGGTGACGGTTCCGGTGCGCTCTGACCACCCGGGGTATAGTAGATATCCGGGCAATTCAGGTGAGTAATAACGTGAACGACGCCCGGTAAGGCTTCAGCTTTGCTGACATCCAGATGAGTAATCAGTGCGTGAGCGTGTGGGCTACGTAACATTTTAATGACGCAGGCGTCAGCCGTTACGCGGTCTTCAACATAGCAGGGTTTCGCCTGCACCATTTTCGCGGCATCAGTTTTAGGATAATGCTTACCAATGACTTCTAGGTCGTCACGGAAAGTCGGAGCGATATCAATGGTGGCCTGCGGATTATTTTTACGTGCAACCGCCAGTTCAATGACCTGATAGTATTGCTGCCAGCCAGCATCGCGGCTGAACAAACCAGAAAGCGCGTCGTCGATCTCTTCGCGGGTAGGTGCGGCGATGCGATCGAGAAGATCGGTGATAATCAGAGCTGCAGCTGGATCGTTATAACCAGACTGCACCACGCCAACATCAACCATTGCCTGTTGAACCAGACTTAACTCGTTCCATTTGCCCAGAGATTCTGCGGTACGAATATCTGCCTTCTCTAACTGTGCGGCAATAAGCAAGGACGCGTTAACGATATTACCGTTAAAGATTATTGCGTCAGAACCGGCAAACCCGAAACCATCATCACTGTTGCGTACAGAGTGCATTCCCATGTTAAACAACAGCTTTTGCACGTTTTCGCCTGGATTAACGGTTAGCTCCTGAGGCGCGCCATTTAAAGTAAAGTGGATGATCATACGGCTTCCTCCCCAGCCTGTTGGCAGTCGGCATACAGGTCGGCTACCAGAACTCCCGTGATATAGCGTTTATAGGCCACGCTGCCCCGCAAATCTTCCTGCGGGAAAATGGCGTTGGCGACAGCCTGTTCAAGTGCATTGCCTTCCAGATTTTGTTTTTCGACATCATGCAGACGCAGTGCTTTACTGGCGACGCCATCCAGCGCAATTCGCATACCGTCGTGGTCTGTCATTGCAACGGCTGCCGTCACGACGGTTAAACCTGCCTGAGAACGGCTAATTTTGCGGGTCGCACAGGTGCGATACGGATCTTTAATGATAATTTCGGTTAGCAGGCGATCGCATGGGCAGGCCAGGTAGTCCTCGATTGACAGCGTTTCGCCGTTGCCAAAAACCAGTTCAGCATCCAGTGCCAACAGGACGGGAAGCAGCACCGACTCTTCCTGGCGGGCGGCGATTTCACCACCAATGGTCGACTGATTACGAACATGGCGTGAGTAAACAAAACCGAGGGCTTCACGCAGCGCTGCAGGAATAAATCGCGCATCACGCAGTGGCTGCAAGCGAGACATTGCGCCAATCCGCAGTGCACCGTTATCCCAGTCAACCCAGTCCAGTTCCAGATCCTGTAAGGAAATGGCAATCTTTTTATCGGTACGGGTTGGTGTAGCATTGAGTTTGCTGCCCCCGGCGAACCAGACGGCTTCATCCTGGTAGCGGCGCTTCAGTTCCAGCGCCTGTTCGACAGAGTCGGGCCTGAAAAATTGTTCAATCATCTTCTTTCCTTATTTAACCCTCTTCCCTGCGGGAAGAGGGCATCTGTCATTTATGCCAGCGCATCCATCCGACGCCACATACTGGCAGCGGCTTTTCTGGCTTGTGCATAAATGGAATCGCAATCGAAGTTAAACTGACGGTCTTCATAGACCATCACACCATTGACCATTACGCTGTGAACGCTGCCTGAGCCCATACCGAAAGCGATATGCCCGGCGATATTGTCTGCCAGCAGCGGCGTCGGCGAGTTGTAATCGCAAATGGTTAAATCAGCTTTGTAACCGGCTTCCAGAAGCCCAAATTTCGCGCCAAAGTTGCGGCTCATCAGTTCGTTACCGTTAGTCAGGGCTTTGGCAAAACTGTCAGGCCACAGCGGACCACCCGCATCGCGATGTTTAAAGAAGGCAAATTTCATCTCTTCAAACATGTCCGAACCAATGCCGTCCGTTCCCAACGCCAGATTGCGGATGTCGCTAAGGTGATGGTTGTAGCCGACATGGTTGTTCATGTTTGAACGGGCGTTATGCACCAGGAACGCATCGCGCTGATTGAGTAGGGTGATGTCATCTTTCGACAAGTACAGCCCATGAGCGACCAGCGTTTTGCTGTCGATGAGATCGAATTGCGCCAGTCGTGCCAGCAGGTCTTTGCCGTACCAGTGGTGACTGTAGGAAACGTCGTAAAGGTCTTCCGCAGCGTGAATATGCAAACCACGGCCTGTGGCTTTCACGGCTTCACGCAGCATCTCCAGACCGGCATCCGGCACGGTAAACGGCGCGTGAGCACCGATATGTGCTTCCACCAGATACGGCTCGGTTGCTGCTTTCTTCGCCTCATCAATCTGACGGGCAAAGCGGATGTTTTCTTCTACACCTTCCTGCAACTCTTTGATGCCGTTGTTACGGTCAGTAGTTTCAAAACAGGTCATTGCGCGCAGGCCAACTTTTAAAAATGCGTCGCGCAATGTGGAGAGCGACCCGCCGATATACGCCGGAGAGGCATGGTGATCGATAACCGATGTACATCCGCTCTTAATCGCTTCCAGGGAACAAATCAGTCCGCTGTAATAGAGCGACTCTTCATCAAGGGCGCGATCGAGCCGCCACCAGAGATTTTTCAGCGTTGAGATGAAATCCGGGCAGGGGGCGATGTTTGCCATAATTCCGCGGGAAAGCCCCGAGTAAAAATGGTTGTGCGAGCAGACAATTCCCGGCATCACAATCCGACCATGCATCTCTTTGTAGCTGGCATCGGGGTAGCGTTGCGTCAGGGCATCGCCGATAGCGACAATCACGTCATTTTCGATAGCGATATCAACGCCTTCCTGCACTTTCGCCGGGTGTAACTGCACTGCGGTGACATTCTTCAGAATCAACATGATTACACCTCCACGCGGCCCAGCAGATAATGATGATGCTGGTGGACATGGCTGATGATGCGGCACATATCGTTCAGCTCCGGTGGTACGTTGTTAAACTGACCTTCGCTGTCGATGTTTAACACCCAGCTTTGGTTATTCAGACGTACTCGTACCCGGCAATCTTCCACAAGGAAGCCTGGGTTGCTGCTGTTATCAAAGTCTTGCGCCAGGCTGAAGACGGTGATTTTGTCTTTGTATGGTTTACCGTTCCACGGACAGAACTGAGCGCAGTTGCCGCATTCGTTACAGTAAGCGTCGAGGTGCAGCGTCTGGAATCTATTCTGGAAGCCAGGGACTGCAATGGAGACGTTGGCGCGGTTCGGGCAGACATCCACGCACTTGCTGCAAACGTAGTTACATTCAAGGCAGCGAGCAGCTTCCTGCGCGACAAACGCATCACGATCGTCACTGTTCACCAGCGTGATAGAGATATCGCCTTTACGTTGATAGATTTCCGCCGGATTGACGTTGTTCCAGTATTTATTGTTCTGGTGGGAACGGATATTTTCCCGACTAAGGATGGCATCGGTCGCCCGACGCGCGGTTCCGACAGCAGCGACAATGGAGGATGGTCCGCGCTGTACGTCGCCGATCATAAAGACGTCAGTCAGACGAGTTTCGCCATTATGGTCGACGTCTGGCCAGCCGTTTTTGTCCAGCGGTACGCCCATCGCATTCAGGGCTTCAGTATCCTGCTGTTCACCGATGGCGGTGATCAGACTGTCTACATGCAGTGTTACTGTTTCGTTGGTTTCAACCGGACGGCGACGACCTTTCTCATCGGGTTCGCCAAGCGACATAACGCGCAAGGTTAAGGTGCCATCAGCATCGAAACATTCCGGATTATTCAGGAAACGGAACTCCACGCCGTCGTGCAACGCTTCTTCATACTCTTCGCGCCATGCGGGCATCTCTTGCAGTGAACGACGGTAAACGATCGTTGCTTTTTCTACGCCTGGAACGCGTAACGCCGCACGAGCGCAGTCCATTGCGGTGTTACCCGCCCCGACAACGACCACATGTTTGCCCAGCTTGAGCGCTGTACCCTTGTTGTATTCACGCAGGAAGGGGAGTGATTTCCAGACATTTTGGTTGTCGCCCGCCAGTTTCACACCGCTATTTTTATCAGTGCCGGTGGCAATCAGAACATAGTGGAAGCCCTGATTTTTTAACTGTTCAACGGTCAAATCGGGTGAGCAGCCATACTCAAATTTCACGCCGTGAGCGGCAACAAAATCGATATCGTGCTGAATTAACTCTGCAGGAATACGGAACTGAGGAATGATATTTTTCACCACGCCGCCAGCATTGGCTTCGCGTTCAAACAGCGTAACCGGATGGCCCGCTCTGGCAAGGAAGTAACCTGCTGCCAGACCCGCCGGACCTGCACCAATCACGGCAACCGGATGGCGTGAACCAGAACCGACGGGTTTGTGCCAGCGTTGCTTATATTCATCCCAACCTTTTTCCAGCGCGACTTTTTTCAGTTCGCGGATATTCAGCGCACTGTCGTAATCCAGGCGGGTACAGTTGTATTGGCACTGGTGATCGCAAATATGACCGGTAATGGCGGGCAGAGCGTTGCGTTGGTAGATGAGTTCCAGCGCGTCGGCATAGCGGTGTTCGCCAAGCAGACGGATGTATTCCGGAATATCTTGCTTGATAGCGCAGGCAGTAACACAGGGGGCAACGTAGCAATCGGTCAGCGGCAGGTCTTCTGCCACTTCAATACGCTCTTCTGGCTTCCAGTGTTTCTGGGTGTATTCCATGGTTAACGCATCTGCTGCCAGTCTGTTCAGTCGTTCGACGTCAACATGGTCAAGTCCCCAGGCGTCGGAGCCTTCCAGCTCGCGCATGCAGGCACTTAAGCGCAAATAGCCGCCAGGTTTCAGCAGGTCGGTTGCCATAGTAATAGGGCGAATACCTGTATCAAAAATATCGCGGATAGTCAGCTGACTGGCACCACCGGAATAAGAAATGGGCAGTTTGCCGTCAAAGGCGCGAGAGAGAACTGCTGCAACATTGATGGAGAGCGGGAACAGCGCACGGCCTGACATATACATCTCTTCACCAGGCAGTGCGCCTTTATTGTTGATGGTGCCGAGAGTGTTAGTCAGTTTTACGCCAAAGCCGAGTGATTTTTCTTTTGCCAGTGCCATCAGGCGTTCCAGCATTTCCAGTGCTTGCGTCAGCTTGAGGTCGTGATCAAATGACTCTTCTTTTAAGCCTATGTAACCGAAACCGCAGACATCGAGGATCTCACGAACACGCGCGTATCCCAGTAAGGTCGGGTTAAGTTTCACAAAGGTGTTGAGCCCTTTTTCTTCCAGCATGTAGCGGCAAATGGCTTCGATTTCATGCGGAGGACAGCCGTGCATGGTGGAGAGGGTGACGCCCTGCACCATACTGGTGGGGATGCGAGCGGGTAAGGCTTGCAAGCTTTCGCGTTTTTCCTGCAATCCGTGGCGGGCTAAAAATGCGTCATCCTGGAGTAATTTATTCAGCGTATCGCGATATTGCGCGAATTTCGGATGGTCAGATGCGTCCATCATATTGTCGATGAACTGTTGCATTGGCGGTTGCTTAATACCTTCGAGGTTGTAACCGACGCTCATATTAAAGATGAACGATTTACCGGAATCAGAAGGCTGGAACATCGCTTCGAGAAGGTGCAGGGCAAACCAGGCTTTGAGGTATTCATCCCAGGCTTTAAGCAGGGTAAATTCGGTAGACCATTCGGTGTTAAAGCACTCGTCTTCGGCATCGATACAGGGCTTTTCCAGCTCCAGGCGGTCAAGAATTTGGACGGTTTTTAGTTCGATGAAGCGTCCGCCAGTCAGCCAGGAAGTGACAATATTTTGCGCGAGCTGCGTGTGCGGGCCAGCGGCAGGGCCGACGGGAGTGGCACAGGTTTCACCGAAGACGCTAACAGTTTTACCTTTTACAGGTGAGTAAAACTGTTGCTCGGGAATACCAAAGATTGAGCGTTGTTGTTGGTATTCATCAAATATGCGCGTCAAAAGTTCCTCAAACGGAATGGGACGCATAATATCCCCCATAACCCTCTCCTTAGCTTATACAGATATCATTGAGTGACCGGTGTTGAGAAATCCGGTGGTTTAGGGGGATAGAGCAACAATCGCACCACTCTTGCCAGGTTTGGCGGGAAATATAAAAAAATGTGAGGCGGCTCGAAACTTAAAGGCTTTTTGTGAATGAACTCACAGGTGCCAAATGAGAATTAAAATCACTCCTGAAAATTATTATTGTCAGCCCATTTATCACTTTTTCTCTTTTCTCAAAATCAGTGATTCCTTATCATTATGATAAAGAGTGCTGGAGAGATTAAATATTTGAACGCAATCGTTTAACTACATTTTCTAAATTTTAGTATACCTTTTTTGCGCTGTAATAAAGTCGTCCGGAGTATCAATATCTAAAATTATTTCTGCATTTTCTATCTCGACGGAATAATGAGCTCCCATAAGGAGTGCCTGACGCATATTGGTGACATTGGGTCGTTGGATTGCCTGCATCAAGCATGGTTTTGACACTAAAATCGGATGGCCGGGGATGCCATTATGGAGTGGCAGTATTGCGCCATCATTTCGTAACGACCAGATTTTTCTAAAAATATCGATGGTGAGGGTTGGCATGTCACCGTGGGTGAGAAAACAATGTTCTGTTTGCACTGCGGGTACTGCGGCCTTTACTGATGTTAGTAAACCCTGCGCATAATCTGGGTTGTGGATAATAGTGATATTGCTCTGGTTCGCATAACGTTCGTGCAGTTCATTACCACGATAGCCGGTGACTAAAATAATTCGGCTACAAAACTGCAACGCATTTTTGATACTTGTATCAAGAATTGTCCCCTGTTGCCAGGGTAACATCATTTTCCATTGCCCCATTCTTGATGATAATCCGGCAGCGGTAATTATACAGTCGATGGCTGACATAGTGGTTCCATTATTTATAGGGGCTAATAACGCCTGATAATTGCGTTACTTCCTGATGGATTAAGTTGGGGATAATTTATCCCAGAGAGGTCATAAAGACTCGTGAAAAGTATAGTTGACCCATCGGCATTAGTCATTGATTTAGGTGCGCAGAAACGTCCCACTGTGATTTCTGTTGTTGGTGCTGGGGGGAAAACCAGCTTGCTTTTTTGGCTGGCAGAACTGCTCCAGGCTAGCGGCAGGCGTGTGTTAATCACGACGACGACACATATGTTTATGCCAACGTCTCACTGGCCCGTGGTTTTCTGTCGTGATCCCGCCATGCTTCCTCATGCGTCTCTTACATCCCCCATTTCATTTTGTTTTCACAGCTGGAAAGCGAACCAGGGAAAAGTGCAGGGATTTACGCCAGAAGCGATTGATGCACTGGTGCAACGACCAGAGTGTGACGTAATTCTCATTGAAGCAGATGGCTCGCGTGGAATGCCGTTAAAAGCGCCTGATGAGCACGAACCTTGCATACCCAAAAGCAGTTGCTGCGTGATTGCTGTGATGGGAGGACATACTTTGGGCGCGAAAGTGAGCACAGAAAATGTCCATCGCTGGTCGCAGTTTGCTGATATTACCGGGTTAACACCTGATGCAACCTTGCAACTGAGCGATCTCGTTGCGCTGGTTCGCCACCCTCAGGGGGCGTTTAAAAACGTACCGCAAGGTTGTCGGCGAGTCTGGTTCATTAACCGTTTTTCTCAATGTGAGAATGCGATTGCACAAAGCGAGCTCCTTCAACCGCTGCAACAACACGACGTAGAGGCAATCTGGCTGGGCGATATACAAGAACATCCTGCAATCGCGCGCAGATTTGTGAATTAGCGGCCCGGGTATTCCGGGTTACTGAAAGGATATCCATTGAGGTTGGTATGAATATTTTCACAGAGGCTGCAAAACTCGAAGAGCAAAATTGTCCGTTTGCGATGGCGCAAATTGTTGATAGCCGAGGCTCGACTCCCCGCCATTCTGCACAAATGTTAGTGCGCGCCGATGGTTCTATCGTCGGTACAATTGGTGGCGGAATGGTTGAGCGGAAGGTGATTGAAGAGTCACTTCAGGCATTGCAGGAACGTAAGCCGCGATTATTCCATGGACGTATGGCTCGTAACGGTGCGGATGCTGTCGGGTCAGATTGTGGAGGTGCAATGTCAGTATTTATCAGCGTCCATGGTATGCGTCCACGTCTGGTGTTGATTGGCGCGGGGCATGTCAACCGGGCGATAGCCCAGAGTGCGGCGCTATTAGGATTTGATATTGCCGTTGCCGATATTTATCGCGAAAGCCTCAATCCTGAACTATTCCCTCCATCAACCACGCTTCTCCATGCTGAGTCGTTTGGTGCAGCAGTGGAAGCACTGGATATTCGCCCTGATAATTTTGTCCTGATTGCCACGAATAATCAGGATCGTGAAGCCCTCGACAAACTCATTGAACAGCCCATTGCATGGTTGGGGTTGCTGGCAAGTCGCCGCAAGGTTCAGCTTTTCCTGCGTCAATTGCGTGAGAAAGGCGTGGCTGAAGAACATATTGCCCGTTTACATGCGCCCGTTGGTTACAACATAGGTGCGGAAACGCCGCAGGAGATCGCCATCAGCGTGTTGGCAGAAATATTACAGGTGAAAAATAACGCGCCGGGTGGGCTGATGATGAAACCTTCTCATCCTTCCGGACACCAGCTGGTGGTGATTCGCGGTGCGGGAGATATCGCCAGTGGTGTGGCGCTACGTCTGTATCATGCGGGTTTTAAAGTGATCATGCTGGAAGTGGAAAAACCGACAGTGATTCGTTGTACGGTGGCGTTTGCCCAGGCCGTGTTCGATGGCGAAATGACGGTCGAAGGCGTCACTGCTCGCCTGGCAACCAGCTCTGCGGAAGCGATGAAACTTACCGAACGCGGATTCATCCCTGTGATGGTAGATCCCGCCTGTTCATTGCTTGATGAACTGAAACCGCTTTGCGTGGTGGACGCTATTCTGGCGAAACAGAATTTGGGAACGCGGGCAGATATGGCACCAGTAACAATCGCGCTTGGGCCGGGCTTTACTGCAGGGAAGGATTGTCATGCGGTAATTGAAACAAATCGCGGGCACTGGCTCGGTCAGGTGATTTACTCTGGTTGTGCGCAGGAGAATACCGGTGTTCCTGGCAATATTATGGGGCATACCACCCGACGGGTGATCCGTGCTCCTGCTGCAGGCATTATGCGATCCAACGTGAAATTAGGCGATCTGGTGAAAGAGGGCGATGTGATTGCCTGGATTGGTGAGCATGAAATTAAAGCACCGTTGACGGGGATGGTGCGTGGCTTGTTGAACGACGGCCTGGCAGTGGTCGGTGGTTTTAAAATTGGTGATATCGATCCTCGTGGTGAAACGGCTGATTTCACCAGCGTTTCTGATAAAGCCCGGGCGATTGGCGGCGGCGTACTTGAGGCGTTAATGATGTTGATGCATCAGGGCGTGAAAGCGACAAAAGAAGTGCTGGAAGTGGCTTAAATGAAAATGGCCGGATGGTATTACCCACCCGGCCTTAAAATTACTGACAAATCACCGTTCCGGTTTTGCCTTCAATCCCCTCTTTCGCTTTGCTCAATACGGTAATCAGTGCTTCACGACCTGCGCGAGAGCGAGCAAACGAGGCGGCAGCTTCCACTTTAGGCAGCATAGAACCTTTCGCAAAATGACCTTCTTCGATAAAGCGTTCAGCATCACTTAATGACAGGCGATCGAGCCACTGTTCATTCTCTTTACCGAAGTTAATGGCCACTTTTTCTACCGCAGTCAGAATGATCAGCATATCGGCATCAATCATTTCTGCTAAACGGGCGCTGGCCCAGTCTTTATCGATAACCGCGCTGGCACCACGCAGATGGTTACCTTCACGAATAACAGGAATACCACCACCGCCAACGGTGATCACCACCTGGCCTGCATCTACCAGAGCTTTAACCGTTTCTTTTTCAATAATATCAACCGGTTTTGGCGAGGCAACAACACGGCGATAGCCGCGACCAGCATCTTCTTTCAGAGTGTAACCCTGTTTTGTCAGTTGCTCTGCTTCTTGCTCGGTAAAGAACGAACCGATCGGCTTGGTCGGGTTGAGGAATGCCGGATCGTTAGCGTCGACTTCGACCTGAGTAACCAGCGTTGCTACCGGTTTATTAATGCCCCGAGAAAGCAGTTCTTCTCTTAAGGCGTTTTGTAGATCGTAACCAATATAACCCTGGCTTAAGGCAACGCAGACAGACATCGGCAGCATTGGCGAGTGCGCTTCAGTTTTTGCAGCAGCTTCAAAGGCCTGGTTAATCATGCCCACCTGCGGCCCGTTACCATGAGTGACGATAACTTCATGTCCTTGGGCAATTAAATCAACAATTGCCTGAGAAGTAATTTTTACCGCTTTCATTTGTCCGGCCAGGTCATCGCCCAGCGCATTCCCGCCCAGGGCGAGAACAATTTTCTTACTCATTTTTCCTCACTCATCATTCTTGATTGTGTATAGATCCCTGACAGTGGTTAGAGCACGGGAGGGACAAACGGTTTGCGTCGCAGGAAACGACCTCGCCCGGCTTTGCCTGTAAAGGTGCCGTCACAGAAAATCGTTTCACCACGGGATAAGGTTCTGACAATCGCGCCCTGACAGGTAAAACCCTCCCATGGCGAGTAGTCGGCGTTGTCGTGGAGATGGCGATGCTGAATTTGTTGGCTCTGACGTGGGTCGATAATCACCACGTCGCCATCGGAACCGGGCGCTAATAATCCTTTTTGCGGCCACAGGCCAAACAGCCTGGCGGGCATTGCGCTGGTTAATTCAACAAAGCGTTCCGGTGTTATACGTCCCGTCATCACGCCACTGGAAAACAGTAACTGCATGCGGTTTTCCACACCGGGTAAGCCATTTGGGCAGCGACTGAAATCGCCTTTAGAAATTTGCAGGCGTTGAGCCATCGAGAAGGTGCAGTGATCGGTCGCCACCACGTCAATCGCACCATCGCTGATGCCACACCACAGTTTGTCCTGCTCGCGTACGTTACGCAGCGGTGGGCTAAGAATGAACTTCATGCCGTCTTCTGTATCGTAACTGCGTTCGTCCAACAGGAGATATTGTGGGCAGGTTTCAACCCAGACTGGCTGGTGATTCGCACGGGCAAGACGCAGATAATCCAGACCTAAGCCGTTAGACAGGTGCACGATATAGAGCGGGGCGTTACCGGCAATTTGTGCCAGGTTAATCATGCGGGCGATGGCTTCCGCTTCGCATTCCAGAGGGCGACTCAAGGCATGATAGCGCGGCGCGGTTAACCCTGCGGCGATAAATTCCGCCCGCTTGCTGGCGATAGCCGCATCATTTTCCGGGTGCACGGTGGTCAGCGCGCCGGATTCATGCAGACGGCGTAATGCCTGCAAAACCTCGTCATCGTTGAGTTTGTATTGATAGGTTAAATAGAGTTTAAAACTGCTCAGTCCTTCCTCGACCATCATCGGGATTTCGTCGAGGATTGCGTGATTAATGTGCTGGATCACACCGTGAAAGCTGTAATCGATGACCGCTTTATGGGCGGCATAACCACGATAAACCTCCAGTTGATGGCGTAACCGACAGCCGTTTGGGCCAAATCCCATATGGTCAATAATGGTTGTTGTACCGCCACACGCAGCTGCGCGGGTACCGGTAAAAAAATCATCACAACTGCGCGCGATGCCGACATCAATATTGAAATGCGTATGGACATCCACGCCGCCAGGGAAAACGTAACAGCCAGTGGCATCAATTTCTTCATACGGGAGCTGCGGCGAAATATTGTTGCCCAACTGGCGAACAATCCCGCTTTCAATCAGCAAATCCTGTTTGGCTTGTCCATCTGCGTTAACGACAGTGCCGTTTTTGATCAATACGCGCATAGCAAACTCCAAAAACCCTCCGGCGAACCGGAGGGGAATAAGTGAAGAGTAATTACTCTGTTGCCAGCCAGCTTAACGGGATTGCAGCGTACATCGCGGCACAGGTCACCAGGTGAGATTTCCAGGTTTTTTCGTTAGGTGCATGCGCTTCAGGTTCTTTACCCGGGCCAAAGCCGATCACCGGAATGCCGTGACGGCCCATGATAGATACGCCGTTAGTTGAGAAGGTCCACTTATCAACAACCGGCGCTTTGCCAAACAGCCCTTCGTAGGCATTCACCAGTGCTTTAACGGTGAAGTGATCTTCTTCCACTTTCCAGGTCGGGAAGTAGCATTCGGTTGGGTAAACCAGGCCAGTCCAGGACGGACGGTCGTAGTTGTACATAGAAACAACCGCGTTAGCTTTCTGTACTGCAGGCAGGGCGCGGATTTCGTCCAGCGCGCCTTCCCAGGTTTCGCCCCAGGTCAGACGGCGGTCAATAGAGACGGCGCAGCTATCTGCTACAGCGCAACGGCTTGGGGATGTGAAGAAGATTTCAGAAACGGTGAGGGTGCCTTTGCCGAGGAATTCGTCATAACCCAGACGTTGGGAGAGTTCTTGTAATTCGCCAAGAATCGGACCCATTTTGAAAATGGCGTTGTCACCGCGTTCTGGCGCAGAACCGTGGCAGCTAACACCCTGAACATCAATACGAATTTCCATACGACCGCGCTGACCACGGTATATCTGGCAGTCGGTTGGTTCGGTACTGACCACAAATTCCGGGCGAATGCCGGATTGTTCAATAATGTACTGCCAGCACAGACCGTCGCAGTCTTCTTCCTGCACAGTACCGGTAACCAGCAGGGTATATTCATCTTCCAGACCGAGGTCTTTAATGATTTTACCGGCATAAACCATAGATGCCATGCCGCCTTCCTGGTCGGAAGTACCGCGACCACCGATTAGCTCATCAGTTTCCATGCCTTCGTACGGATCGAAGTCCCAGTTTTTGATGTTGCCAATGCCGACGGTATCGATATGAGCGTCCATTGCCACCAGACGCGGGCCGTGGCCGATATAACCGAGAACGTTGCCCATCGGGTCGATTTCAACTTTATCGAAGCCGACTTTTTCCATCTCTTCTTTAATACGATGTACTACGCGTTTTTCGTCGCAGCTTTCACTGGGAATAGCAACCATGTCGCGCAGGAAGCGAGTCATGTCCGCCTGGTAATCTTTTGCTTTTTCAAGAATCAGTTTGAATGGAATATTCTTAGCCATTATTTTTCTCCAGATTTTTTACTCCCCGTTTTGCAGGGAGCAGTTCCAATAGGGTGATTAAGGTGCTACAGCGTGTTTGCCTTCCCAGACAACTTCGCGGTAGTGCTTCACGTCGGTGTCGCCTTCAGTGCTGATAACCAGCACCACGGCATCTTTGTTCAGCGCCAGTTTTTCCATCAGGCTTTGACGTTGCGGGTGATAATGAACCGCTGCGAGAACGCCCAAACCGACAGCGCCGGATTCACCGGAGATGATGCGCGGGTCGTTGCCGTACGGATTACCCAGCACGCGCATACCTAATGCGGCAACGCTGTCCTGGCAGGAGATGAATTGGGTGGCGCAGTTACGTAGGATTTCCCAGCCCAGCGGGTTAGGTTCGCCACAGGCCAGGCCTGCCATGATGGTGGCCATATCACCGCCAACGTTGACGATGTCGCCTTTGACGCCGGAGCGATAAATACAGTCAGCTTTGTCAGGTTCAACAATAATGCTGTGCAGATTTTGCGGGCTATAGACGTCGACCAGATAACCCAGCACACCACCGGCCATTGCTCCGACACCGGCTTGCAGCAGAACGTGCGTCGGGGTTACGCCCATTTCACGCATTTGCTCGACGGCTTCATCTGCCAGGGTTGCGTAGCCTTGCATGATCCAGGTTGGGATTTTGGTGTAACCTTCCCATGCCGTGTCCTGTACCACTTCCCAGCCGTGCTGCTGCGCGTGTTGCATGGTCAGGCGAACGGTATCGTCATAGTTCATATCTGTGACGATGCACTCGGCACCGAGGTTCAGAATGGCGTCAACGCGTTCCTGAGCAGAACCTTTCGGCATGTAAATCACCGCATTCTGTCCGAGTTGCTGCGCTGCCCACGCCACACCGCGCCCGTGGTTGCCGTCGGTGGTGGTCGCGAAAGTCATTTTTTCGCCGATGGCATTTTTCAGGTGCTCAAATGACAGCGTTTCGATATCAAGATGATATTTTTCACACAATAATTGAGCGATGGCGTACGCACCGCCGAGCATTTTGAAGGCGTTCAGACCGAATCGTTTTGATTCGTCTTTGACAAGAATTTTCTTCACACCAAAAAGGTTTGCGAGATCGTCCAGCGCACAAAGCGGTGTTGGGCGATAACCAGCTATTTTCTGGTGGAACTGGCGCGCCAGTTTGGCCTGGCTTTGCGAAAAGAGCGGTGATGTTTCGCCGTTGAAAAATTTGTTATCGGCGATATCAATCTTCAATGAGAAAACGGACATATCCTATCCTTTTGGCCTCTGGAAATAGAGGGCCGACCAGCTGATCGGCCCGAGGGGTTATTTCACGCGTTCTTGCGCTTCTTTCAGCAGTTGCTCGAGCAGTGCACCTGGTTTGGCGTATTTACGGGACAGGATCATCGCGGCGATGATATAAGGCTTCCAGCTGGCTTCTTTGTAGGTTGCGATACGGTATTTTTCGAATACGCCTTCAGTCACTTCACCTTCTTTACAGGATACGCCGCTGATATCAGCTGGCAGGCAGTGCATGTACAGGGCTTCGCCATCACGGGTCAGTTCCATCATCTCTTCAGTACAATGCCAGTCTTTGTGTTGCGCGTTCTGTGCCAGACACTGTTTTTCCAGTGCTTTTAAGCCTTCGTGATCGTTAGCGCGCAGCAATTCGGTACGCTGTTCCATCACTTTGTAAGGTGCCCATGACTTCGGATAAACGATGTCTGCATCTTTGAACGCTTCTTCCATGCTGGTGACCTGACGGAAGCTACCGCCAGATGCTTTAGCATTGTTTTTCGCCACTTCAACCACATCCGGGATCAGGTCGTAGCCTTCCGGATGGGCCAGGGTGACATCCATACCGAAGCGAGTCATCAGACCGATGATGCCTTGTGGTACAGAGAGCGGTTTGCCATAGCTTGGAGAGTAGGCCCAGGTCATGGCGATTTTTTTACCTTTCAGGTTTTCCAGTGAACCAAAGTGTTCACGTAACCACGCGAGGTCAGCCATTGACTGAGTCGGGTGGTCAATATCGCATTGCAGGTTCACTAAAGCCGGACGCTGTGGCAGTACACCCTGCTTGTAACCGTCATCAAGTGCAGCGCCAACTTCACGCATATAGGCGTTGCCTGCGCCCAGAAACATATCGTCGCGAATACCAATAGCGTCGGCGCAGAAGGAGATCATATTGGCGGTTTCACGCACGGTTTCGCCGTGAGCGATTTGTGATTTGCCTTCGTCGAGATCTTGTTGTGCAAGGCCGAGCAGGTTAAGCGCGGAAGCATAAGAGAAGCGGGTACGGGTGGAGTTGTCGCGGAATACGGAAATACCTAATCCACTATTAAAGACTTTGGTTGAGATGTTTTCAGCACGCAGTGCTTTTAATGCTGCGGCAACGTCCAGTACTTGTTTCAGTTCATCTGGCGTCTGTTCCCACGTTAACAAAAAATCTTTCTCGTGAAGGTGAGAGGTCAGCGAATTGATATCCTTAATCAGCTCATTAACAGTTTTCATCATAAAGTCCCGGTAGTGGAATGACAGGCAAAGTGGTTTATTTCACTGTGACTTGCCAAAGTGATTGGTGTTTTCACAGCTATACCTGGGACTAACAATAAGTGTGCCAGAATTATCCACGGGGCTGCAAAAGACTAATTTGACGGATAATGTGTGGGGTTGATCACAAATTGATGCCAGCTTCCGGTTGTTTGTAAAATACGAAAACGTTTGGCTTTTTTTATCGCGTTATTTATTTGCTGCTAAGTATCAGAAATAAGATAAAGGGACAGGCTATCTCTCTTCAGTTTGATAAACTCACCGCCGTAATTCTCATATTGATATAGAAATGTGATATCTCTTCCATAATTTCATTAGAAAATGATAAAAATCTTATGTTTTTATCAAAGCCAATTTCGCCTGAGTTAATATCATCATGATCTGTGAACCATCAACGTCTTCAATGATCGACTTTTAAGTAAGTCTGGAAGGTAAAGCTATGGAGCTTGCTACTACGCAGTCAGTATTGATGCAAATTCAACCGACAATTCAGCGTTTTGCCAGAATGCTTGCCAGCGTTTTGCAGCTTGAGGTTGAGATCGTTGATGAAAACTTGTGTCGCGTCGCCGGAACGGGCGCGTATGGGAAGTTTCTTGGTCGCCAGTTGAGCGGCAACTCACGCCTGCTCCGCCACGTCCTGGAAACGAAAACTGAAAAAGTTGTGACACAGTCTCGCTTCGATCCCCTTTGCGAAGGTTGCGATAGTAAAGAAAATTGCCGCGAAAAAGCATTTCTGGGTACGCCTGTCATTTTACAGGATCGTTGTGTTGGGGTGATAAGTTTGATTGCCGTTACCCACGAGCAACAAGAGCATATCAGTGATAATTTACGCGAATTTTCTGATTATGTTCGCCATATATCCACCATTTTTGTTTCGAAACTTCTGGAGGATCAGGGGCCAGGAGATAACATCAGTAAAATATTCGCGACCATGATCGATAATATGGATCAGGGCGTATTAGTTGTTGATGATGAAAGTCGGGTTCAGTTTGTTAATCAGACTGCCTTAAAAACACTTGGTGTTGTACAAAATAATATTATTGGGAAACCTATCCGTTTCAGACCATTAACATTTGAGAGTAATTTTACTCATGGACATATGCAGCATATTGTTTCGTGGGACGATAAAAGTGAATTAATCATTGGTCAATTGCATAACATTCAGGGCCGACAATTATTTTTAATGGCATTTCACCAATCGCATACCAGTTTTTCTGTAGCAAATGCACCTGATGAACCACATATTGAACAATTGGTTGGCGAGTGCCGTGTTATGCGGCAATTAAAACGACTCATTAGCCGTATTGCACCCAGCCCATCCAGCGTTATGGTGGTTGGTGAAAGCGGCACGGGTAAAGAAGTCGTCGCCCGAGCAATCCATAAGTTGAGCGGAAGACGGAATAAACCCTTTATTGCTATCAACTGTGCCGCGATTCCGGAGCAGCTTCTGGAAAGCGAACTGTTCGGTTATGTTAAAGGCGCATTTACTGGCGCTTCTGCCAACGGTAAAACAGGGTTGATTCAGGCGGCGAATACGGGCACGCTGTTTCTCGATGAAATAGGTGATATGCCATTAATGTTGCAGGCTAAATTACTGCGCGCTATTGAGGCGCGTGAAATTCTGCCGATTGGTGCCAGTAGCCCAATACAAGTCGACATTCGCATCATTTCTGCAACTAATCAGAATTTGGCCCAGTTCATTGCCGAAGGTAAATTCCGCGAAGATCTCTTCTACCGACTTAATGTTATCCCGATAACTCTGCCACCGCTGCGTGAACGTCAGGAAGATATTGAACTATTGGTGCATTACTTTTTACATCTGCATACCCGTCGTCTGGGATCGGTTTATCCTGGCATTGCTCCCGATGTCGTCGAAATATTGCGTAAGCATCGTTGGCCCGGAAACCTGCGCGAGTTAAGCAATTTGATGGAATATCTGGTTAACGTAGTTCCTTCAGGTGAAGTTATCGACAGCACGCTATTGCCGCCAAATCTGCTGAATAATGGCACAACGGAGCAAAGTGATGTAACAGAGGTCAGTGAGGCGCACCTGTCACTCGATGATGCGGGCGGCACGGCGCTGGAGGAGATGGAAAAGCAAATGATCCGCGAGGCGCTTTCACGTCATAACAGCAAGAAGCAAGTTGCTGATGAACTGGGCATCGGCATTGCTACGCTCTATCGCAAGATTAAGAAATATGAGTTGTTAAACATATAACCTCAGTGAATCCGGCCTGAATTCAGGCCGGATATCCTTTTACTTCGTTTTCTCGCAATCCAGAACTGTATTTACAATCATCTGATACCCCGTGCAGCGACAAAGATTTCCCGCCAGTCCGCGACGAATTTCCGTAATGGTTAATGGCTTCTCGCGTGGTTTCGCCAGCATTGCCGTGGTAGCCATAATCAGGCCAGGCGTACAAAACCCGCACTGCACTGCGCCGGATTTCGCATAAGCCTGCTGAACATGAGAAAGTTTTCCGCCTTTCGCTTCACCTTCCAGCGTGCGGATCTCTTTTCCTTCAGCCCAGGCGGCAAGGTATAAGCAACTGTCTATTGCTGTGCCGTCGACCAACACCGTACAGGCACCACATTCACCCACGCAGCACCCTTGTTTGACACTTAGCAGTCCTTGTTCGCGGAGTAATTCCGAGAGCGGCGTGCCTGGTGCGGCGTGAAGCTGAAAAGGCATCCCGTTAATGGTGCATTCGATGGTAATTGTTTCGCTGTGATTCATTGCAATTTTCCCCCCGCCGCGGCGACGGCTTCGCTAATCACTTTTTTGGTCATCGTCTGGATGAGATGCAGACGAAACTCTTTACTGGCCCGCCATGAAGAACGCGGGGCGACATCTTGCAGGACAGATTCGCTGATAGCTTCCAGCGTTTGCAGGTTTAATGGCGCATTTTGTGCAGTCTGTTCGGCATGTTGGCAGCGAATCGGCGTTGGCGCGGCAACACCAAATGCCAGGCGTAATTCGCTGAAATTGCCGTTATCCAGTCGGCAATGTGCGGCGCAGCCAATCGTTGAAATATCCATTGCGTCGCGCATGGCATATTTAAAATGCGCGCTGCCCGCGTGTTCTTTCGGCTGTGGCGGAAAATGAAAGGCGACGAGGATTTCGTCATGCTCAAGAGACACTTTGCCCGGCCCGGTGTGAAAGCCATTAATCGGGACGAAACGAACACCGCGCGGGGAGTGGATCTCCAGTTTCGCGTCATAAATTAGCGTTGGCGTGGCAGAATCTGCGCTGGTGGCACCGTTGCAAATATTTCCACCGTAGGTAGCGACGTTACGGATCTGCGGTCCAGCAATGGACGTGGCCGCAGCACATAACGCCGGGAGATGACGTTGAGTTATAGGATCTTCTATTAGCTGGGTAAATGTCGTTGCAGAGCCGATACGTAGCGAGCCATCTTCCGCCAGCGTAATTCCCCGCAGCTCCGCCAGATTATGAATATCAACAATATGGCGATAACGGTCATTGTGATGGTGGAGCTGAATCAGTACGTCAGTGCCACCGGCGAGCAGTTTGGCCTGCGGGTTGTCAGCCAGCAGGTTGATGGCATCGGCAAGGGTTGCTGCGCGATGGTAAGAAGCAAAATCAAACATGATGTTATCCTCAAATCAATCCTGCCAGATGGAACTCTTCATATAACCGTTTTGGCGTCAGCGGCAGTGTATTGATTGCAACACCGGTAGCCATCTTCACCGCGTTACGAATAGCAGCGGCAACAGGAATTATTGGTGGCTCACCCAGTGACTTATGTCCGTATGCGGATTGCGGCTCATTGATTTCGACGAACGCGCTTTCCAGTTGTGGCAGATCCGGCATGGTCGGCATTTTGTAATCCAGCAGATTGGGGTTACGGACCACGCCGCTTTTAGCATCGATGATCATCTCTTCAAATAGCGCCCAGCCAATGCCCATTCCCATTCCGCCGTGTACCTGACCTTCTGCCAGCAGTGGATTAAGAATATGCCCTGAATCATGAACGTTGAGGATGCGGTTGATGATGACTTTGCACAGCGCAATATCGACCGTCAGATCAACAAAGGTACAGCCAAACGCCGGTGGGTTAGTGGTGGTTTTGATGGAGCTTTCAGCAGAGAGCTGCCCGCCGCGTTCAGGGTGGTAGAAAGCGTCCATCGCCAAATCTTTTAACGACATTAACGGCTCTTCCGGTCGTTCAACCAGCACGATATGGCCTTTTATCAGGGTCAGATTCATCGCTGACTGATGTAGCATGACTGCGGCGTGAGCGATGATTTTCTCTTTTAATAATAGTGCCGCACTGCGCAGCGCAGGCGCGGCAACATAGCTCTGGCGTGAGGCAAATGCGCCGGGATCGAACGGCGTAACGTCGGTATCTTGAGTTGAAATAACGCGAACGTCGCTGACCGGAACCCCCACGGTTTCTGCCACCATTTGCGAGAAGACGGTGTCGGCACCCTGACCGATTTCCGTCGCGCCGCTTTGCACGTTGATGGTTCCATCCTGATTCATCAGAAGGCGCGCGCCTGCTATTTCTACGCCGACAGGCCAGGTGTTAGAGGTGTAGCTAAAACAGGCGACGCCAACGCCGCGGCGCAAATTGCCTTGCTGGTTCTGGCATTCTGCACGGCGTTTTTCCCATTCAAAGATTTTCCGGCCTTTTTCAAGACACTCCGGCAACCCTGCGCTGTAAATACGTTTGCCCGTGAGCGGATTAGCATCTCCTTCGCGGGCGGCGTTGCGTAAACGAATTTCAACAGGATCAATACCTAACGCTGTCGCGGCGTCATCAAGCATAGACTCAACGGCAAATACGACTTGTGGCGCGCCATAACCACGCATCGCACCAGCCGAGGGGAGGTTGGTATAGCAGGTCTTTGAACTGTAAGCGTAGGCACAACGAGGATAAAGGTAAGCGACTTTATTCCCCCCCGCAGAAGCGATGGAGTGCCCGTGAGATGCATAAGCGCCGGTGTTAGACAGAACATCCAGACTATAACCTTTCAATGTTCCGTCGCGGTTCACGCCCATTTGCCCGTCAATGGTAAAAGCGTGGCGGGTACGGGTTGCGAGGAAACACTCTTCACGGCTAAGGGAAACTTTCACCGGAATGCCGCCAAGCTTGCTGGTCAGGAATGCCGCCATTGGCTCTTCCAGTACATCCTGTTTATTACCAAAACCGCCACCGACAAACGGTTTGATGACTCGTACGCATGACCAGGGAATATCCAGCGCCTGACCAACCACGCGGCGAACAATGTGCGGGATCTGGGTGCTGGAAACGATGGTAATTCGCGAGTCATCCTCCATCCACGCCAGCGATGTTACGCTTTCCATGTGACAATGTTGAATAACGGGGGTCTGATAGTGCCCCTGTACCTGGTAGTCGGCGGCATCGATTGTTTGTTGGACATTACCCGTCGACATCGTGCTTTGTTTCAGTAAATTGCCACCGTTATGGATTGGTGCAGCGTCTTCTGCCAGCGCCGCTTCTGGCGTGGTGATAACGGGTAATTCTTGCCACTCAATGCTGACCAATTGCGCCGCTTTTTCTGCCGTGAGTTCATCGCGGGCCACGACGATGGCAACGGCGTCACCATGATGACGAACATGGCGAGTTAGCAGTGCGCGATCGGCGGTATCGCGCTTGTTTTCGTCAAGTGTCCAGGCATGCCCAGCAGTAGCAAATGGAATATCAGGCACATCTTCCCAGGTAAAAATCGCCAGTACGCCCGGCAAACTTCTGGCTTGTTCATCATTAATACTTACGGCATAACCATGTGCGATAGGGCTACGTACATATTTCGCATAACACATGCCCGCCATAACATAATCGTCAGTATATCGTGCCCGCCCGGTGACCTTAGCAATGGCATCGACGCGCATGCATGATTCACCCGTAGCGGTTGCTTCCCGCGCTTCCATAGAAATCCCCTCGATTTGAACATTTGGTTCTTATGGCAAAGATTTAGTCTAAGCAGGCAAGATTTACGCCAGAAACGACGATAAGCGTTAGGGGAGGTAGGAAGTGTGATGACGTTAAAAAAACACAGATATGATACGAAACAGGACTCTGAATAGGGGCAGTGATACGTATCAATATGAGTGGCGATAAAATCAATGTGATAAATTGGGATTATTACGCATCAGGATGGGAAATAGGGTAAAAAGTCAGGAAGTTCGATACCTCTACAGCGAATATTTTGCTGATGATACTTCCCTTTGCCAAATGAAATTAACCTCTTTCTCTATTACCACGTTTTTCCAGAAGCAAGAGATTGGGTATCAAGAGGCTGGCTGCTATGATAAGGCGTCTTGTTTTTTAAGCGAGGAAAGATTTTGAGTGCGGGACGCCTGAATAAAAAATCTCTGGGTATCGTGATGTTGTTATCGGTTGGACTGCTTTTGGCGGGCTGTTCGGGTAGCAAATCATCCGATACAGGAACGTATTCCGGCTCCGTTTACACCGTGAAACGGGGGGATACGCTATATCGTATTTCGCGCACCACGGGAACCAGCGTAAAAGAACTGGCGCGACTGAACGGCATTTCCCCCCCTTACACCATTGAAGTTGGTCAGAAACTAAAACTAGGTGGGGCGAAAAGTAGCAGTAGTACACGTAAATCAACCGCCAAATCAACGACCAAAACCGCATCGGTTACACCGTCATCAGCGGTACCGAAATCTTCCTGGCCGCCAGTAGGGCAACGTTGTTGGTTATGGCCAACGACAGGGAAAGTTATCATGCCGTATTCGACAGCAGATGGCGGCAATAAAGGGATTGATATCTCAGCTCCACGGGGTACACCTATTTACGCCGCGGGTGCAGGAAAGGTGGTGTATGTGGGCAACCAGCTGCGTGGCTACGGTAATCTCATCATGATTAAACACAGTGAAGATTACATTACGGCTTACGCCCATAATGACACGATGCTGGTAAATAATGGGCAAAGCGTGAAGGCTGGGCAAAAAATCGCCACTATGGGGAGCACGGATGCGGCATCTGTTCGCCTGCATTTCCAGATTCGTTACCGTGCAACGGCAATTGATCCGCTACGTTACTTGCCGCCGCAGGGCAGCAAGCCAAAATGCTGATGGCGAATTAATCAGCAGTCAGCAGCGCGGCACTTGCTAAGGAGAGCGTAAGGTTTATAATGCCTTACGCATCTCGAAGCGGGCGTAGTTCAATGGTAGAACGAGAGCTTCCCAAGCTCTATACGAGGGTTCGATTCCCTTCGCCCGCTCCAATTTATCTTCACCTGATCAATCTGCCATTTTTGCTGTATCTGATTTTCTATATTATCTTAATTCAATCGCTTCAGACTTTTCGCAATCGCCGTAATACTTCCCCATTTTGTTGTAAATAAAAAGCGTTTACGCAATGCAATCCTTTTGTAACAACCCAGGTAAAACACCTTATTTTCAAGTTGTTAAATAAGTGGTTATCTACGCTTTTAACAAACGATTGATGGAATATTTTATGAAAGGGAAATCTGCATTAACTCTTCTGCTCGCTGGTATATTTTCGTGCGGCACATGCCAGGCGACAGGGGCAGAAGTGACGAGTGAATCTGTATTTAACATTCTTAATTCCACGGGGGCAGCAACAGATAAAAGTTATTTATCGTTAAATCCAGATAAGTATCCTAATTATCGTCTTTTGATTCACTCAGCCAAATTACAAAATGAAATAAAGAGCCACTATACCAAAGACGAAATTCAAGGATTGCTAACATTAACAGAAAACACACGAAAGTTAACGTTGACGGAGAAACCCTGGGGAACGTTTATTCTTGCTTCTACTTTCGAAGATGACAAAACAGCGGCAGAAACCCACTATGATGCTGTCTGGCTGAGGGATAGTTTATGGGGCTATATGGCATTAGTATCAGATCAGGGAAATAGTGTAGCCGCAAAAAAGGTTCTGCTCACCCTGTGGGATTATATGTCTACGCCCGACCAGATTAAGCGGATGCAGGACGTCATTAGCAACCCCAAACGACTGGATGGAGTTCCCGGGCAAATGAATGTTGTGCATATCCGATTTGACAGCAACTCCCCCGTGATGGCAGATGTGCAGGAAGAAGGCAAGCCGCAGCTGTGGAACCATAAACAAAATGATGCGTTAGGTCTTTATCTTGATCTCCTTATACAAGCAATCGACACTGATACAATTAACGCTGAAGATTGGCAAAAAGGTGACCGATTAAAATCGGTTGCGCTGCTGATTGCTTATCTGGATAAAGCCAATTTCTATGTTATGGAAGATTCCGGAGCATGGGAAGAAGATGCCCGATTAAACACATCTTCCGTTGCACTGGTGACCTCTGGACTGGAACGTTTGTCGAACTTACTCTCGAAGAAAGACTCTGTTTTTGTCTCTGATTTACTACGCGAAGCTAAAGCCAATGAACTGGATGAACCTCTTTCAACAACGAGGTTGAACCACCTCATAGATAAAGGTTATGAAAGAATAACGTTACAGCTTGATTTAGGGGGAGAATCCCCAGGTTATCTGGAAAAAGATAAACATTACAGAGAAGCCGATGCGGCTTTACTTAATGTTATTTATCCTGCAAATCTTGCAAAGATAAACACCAGAAGAAAAGAGCAGGTTCTAAAAATAGTTAAAAAACTAGCAGGTCCGTATGGTATAAAAAGATACGAGAAGGATAATTATCAGTCGGCAAATTTTTGGTTCAATGATATTAAAACCGATACCGATCAAAATTCACATGCGAAAAGAGAAAAGAGCTTCATTCCATCAACAGAAGCAGAATGGTTTTTTGACTCATGGTATGCAAAATCAGCAGCAATTGTTTATAAAGAATCAAGAAAGGAAGAGTATTTGAATGACTCAGTGCAATTTATGAATAGATCATTGGCCCAAATAACAGGCGAGAATATGATTGGTGCAAATGGCAGGAGTGTACCTGAAATGGCACTTCCCGAAAGCTATAACTATATCCACAAGTCGGGAACTTTGCATGAAGCGCCAAGCCCTATCATTCCGCTAAATTGGTCGAAAGCTTCAATGACTCTCATGTTGAAAGAGATGTCCAACCTTATCAATGATGAGGGAATTAAATAGTTTTCATAATGAGTTACAGCACAACGTTGGGTATTGACTGAGCAAGATGAACGACAAGGACAACGACATCAGCCTTATGAGGAGCAAGAAAATGAAAGCAAATTCGAAAACGATCAGAAGGATGAAAGTTAATGTTCGGTCTGAGGAAAGTAAATCGAAACACTCATACGTTTGAAACCACTTTTCAAAATTGGAAAGAAAATGGCGAAGATGTTGCATTATTAATGCCCGAATTTAGTGCTAAATGGTTACCGATAGCAGAAGAGAGTGGCAGCTGGTCTGGATGGGTATTGCTTGGAGAAATATTTCCCTTAATTTCATCTGAGCTCGCTGGGATGGCTTTAATGCCAGAAACGGAAAGGTTAATAGGGGAATGGCTCAGTTTATCCAGTTCCCCGTTAAATCTAAAGCATCCTGAACTAAAATATAATCGTTTGCACGTAGGTAAAGTATTTGATGGAGTATTGAGCCCTGCTCAACCACTAATAAGAATATGAACAGGGGAATTGAATCTTTGGTTAGATAAAGTCACAGTCTGCCAATACGGAAACGCTCCAGTGTTAGACAAAAAATCATTATATTGGTCCATTCATTTTGTAATTGGATTTAGTAAAACATGTTACAGAAGTCTTGTTGATATTGAAGTTGGTGATGTTTTATTAATCTCAAATAATTTGGCTTATGCGGTTATTTATAATACAAAAATTTGTGATTTAATTTATCCAGAGGAGTTAAAAATGGCTGATCATTTTGAGTACGAGGAAGATTTTGAAACAGATGATTTTGATATCAAAAAAAACGAGAGTGAGATTTATGATGAAAATGACGAACAGATGATTAATAGTTTTGAAGAGTTGCCTGTAAAAATTGAGTTTGTTCTTGGTAAGAAAATAATGAATCTATATGAAATAGACGATCTCTGTGCAAAAAGAATAATATCTCTGCTTCCTGAATCTGAGAAAAATATAGAGATACGTGTAAATGGTGCGCTAACTGGCTATGGCGAACTTGTTGAAGTGGATGATAAATTGGGCGTAGAAATTCATTCTTGGTTATCAGGGAATAATAATGTCAAATAGCATTTCGCTGATAGCGATATTATCATTATTTACACTATTGCCGTTTATAATAGCATCCGGGACATGTTTTATTAAATTCTCGATTGTTTTTGTTATTGTCCGAAACGCGCTGGGACTTCAGCAAGTGCCATCAAATATGACACTTAATGGGGTTGCTTTGCTATTGTCAATGTTCGTAATGATGCCGGTTGGGAAGGAAATATATAATAACAGTCAGAATGAGAATCTTTCATTCAATAATGTAGCATCGGTTGTTAATTTTGTTGAGACAGGCATGAGTGGTTATAAATCATATTTGATAAAATATTCTGAACCTGAGTTGGTTAGCTTTTTTGAAAAGATTTAGAAGGTGAATAGTTCTGAAGACAATGAAGAGATAATCGATGATGATAATATTTCAATTTTCTCGTTACTGCCCGCATATGCATTGAGTGAGATAAAAAGTGCATTTATTATAGATTTTTATATCTATTTACCCTTTGTCGTAGTGGATCTGGTTATATCCAGCGTTCTGTTAACGTTAGGTATGATGATGATGAGTCCGGTAACCATATCTACACCGATAAAATTAATTTTGTTTGTCGCGATGGACGGTTGGACAATGTTATCAAAAGGGCTCATTTTACAATATTTTGACCTATCCATTAATCCCTGAGGAAAAAATATGGACGATATTGTTTTTGCGGGGAATAGGGCGCTGTATCTGATTTTAGTTATGTCTGCAGGACCTATTGCAGTTGCGACATTTGTTGGTTTATTGGTAGGGCTTTTTCAAACGGTAACGCAGTTGCAAGAACAGACGTTGCCATTTGGCGTGAAATTATTGTGCGTAAGTATTTGCTTTTTTTTAATGAGCGGGTGGTATGGTGAAAAATTATATTCATTTGGTATCGAAATGCTGAATTTAGCATTCGCGAGAGGATAGCATGGGGGAGGCGATACTCTATCAGTTGCATAGTCTGCTGGCTGCTACAGCGCTCGGTTTTTGCCGATTGGCACCAACTTTCTATTTGTTACCATTTTTCGCCAGTGGGAATATACCAACAGTAGTTCGTCACCCAATAATAATAGTGGTATCATGTGCATTAGTTCAGCATTACCACTATGAATTATTGAACTTAAATGAAATCGATATTGCTTTGTTCGCTGCCAGAGAAATTATCATAGGGCTGTTTATTGCATGCTTATTAGCATCCCCGTTTTGGATGTTCCTTGCTATAGGTAGCTTTATCGATAACCAACGCGGTGCAACATTAAGTAGTACTTTGGATCCGGCTACAGGTGTCGATACCTCGGAATTAGCAAGATTATTTAACCTTTTCTCTGCTGCGGTTTATCTTACTAAAGGTGGAATGAACTTTATTCTGGAAACTCTTTGGCAAAGTTATAATTTATGGCCTTCAGGCAATTTTAATTTTCCTAAATTAGAGCCTTTATTCTCATATATTAATAACATAATGACTCATACTATCGTTTACGCAAGCCCCGTGATTGCCGTTATGCTGGGCGGTGAGGCTGTCCTGGGATTGCTGGCATGTTATGCTTCACAACTAAATGCTTTTGCCATTTCACTGACTGTCAAAAGTGCGCTGGCATTTTTAATATTAATTATTTATTTTGCCCCAATACTGGCTGAACGAGTAATGCCGTTATCCTTTTTCCCAGAACAATTGCAACTATACATTGAGAAATAGAGTGTTTCATGGCCAATAAAACTGAAAAGCCAACACAAAAGAAACTCCAGGATGCTTCTAAAAAAGGGCAAATTCTAAAAAGTAGAGACTTAACCATCTCTGTAATAATGCTTGTGGGTACTTTATATCTCGGATATGTTTTTGATGTGCATCACATTATGTCGATTCTTGAATACATCCTTGATCATAACGCTAAACCAGATATTTGGGACTATTTTAAAGCTATGGGGGTTGGTTGGTTGAAAACGAACATTCCTTTTTTGCTGGTTTGCATGTTCACAACAATACTTGTCTCCTGGTTTCAAAGTAAAATGCAATTAGCAACTGAAGCTGTTAAATTTAAGTTTGATTCATTGAATCCAGTAAATGGCTTAAAGCGTATATTTGGCTTAAAAACCGTAAAAGAATTTGTTAAAGCAATTCTTTATATTGTTTTTTTTGCATTGGCGATCAAAGTATTTTGGAGTAATCATAAATCACTGCTTTTTAAAACTCTTGATGGAGATATCATATCTTTATTATCAGATTGGGGAGAGATGCTATTCCTTCTCATACTGTATTGTCTCGGCAGTATGATAATTGTCTTAATTTTTGATTTTATCGCTGAATATTTTTTATTTATGAAAGATATGAAAATGGATAAACAAGAAGTTAAAAGAGAATACAAGGAGCAAGAAGGAAATCCAGAAATTAAGTCTAAACGCAGAGAGCGCATCAGGAAATTCTTTCTGAGCAATTGAAGTCTGATGTCAGTAATAGTCGTTTGATGATTTCCAACCCTACTCACATTGCAATAGGGATATACTTTAAGCCACATCTTTCACCTATTCCATTGATTTCTGTAAGAGTAACTAATGAGGTGGCCTTAGGCGTAAGGAAATATGCAAAGGAAATCGGAATACCAATTATCACAGATAAAAAATTAGCACGAAAAAATTATGCTACCCATCGTCGCTACGATTATGTTAGCTTCGAAAATATAGATGAAATATTACGTCTTCTGCTGTGGCTTGAAGATGTGGAGAATGCTGGGCAACCTGTTCAAGATGAACAGCTCTCTTCAGAAGATAAATTCATTGAGGGTGAAGACACAAAAATCGAGAATAAAGACGATAATTTAAAAAATTAAACATCTGTCGTAGTCAGAAATTTATAAGAATCTACACGCAAAAAGCGTGTAGATCCTTATTTAATGAGTTAAACGATCTTGTGAAATGATAAGCAATTGATACATACTCATCTCTTTATAAGCTGGAACTGTAGTAACCTGTGCAAATTCGCGATATAGCTTTTGCTCCAGTTCTGCTGATGATATATATTCCGGGTGTTCGATAAAGAACTGTCTTGCATCTACTATCGCTTGGGATTCGCCACTTCTTTTATTTTGATTCTCCTTTAATGAATTTTCTCTGGTGCATGCAGAGAGCAACGATATCAGCGCGATGGTTATTATGATGTTACTATTATATCCTACTAATGACATATCAACTTTCTCTTACGCAAGATTGGAGTTTAAAATAATGTTTATCCCATTCACAGAGTGCTATAAACAACTAAACAGTACCTTTTATGTTAAGTTTATTTAGGGCTCTTATTTTGTGATATGATATTGTTTTATAATCAATTCCTTTAATAATGGCTATTTGTTTTAACGAGTAAGAAACACATAACCGCAGGATATCTATCTCATCATGGATAAGTGGTTCTTGTGTGGAATACACATTTTGTGTATGAAGATTTGAAACCAGGAAATGCGTTAAATCAGATAATGTAATATTCTTATTGATCCTGATGAAATTGTTGCTCAAAAGGATGTTTACAGGTTCTGTATTTGGTTTGAGATTTCGATGTTGATGCTCATCAATAACAACGAACGAATGTCCAAGATCAACCAACGCAACTAAATCGCTGTAATATTCTTTTTGGGATGCTAATAATGCATTAGTGCCTACAGTGAAGTAGACATCACTGGAAAAGACTTGCATATGCCCACCTGTACTCTAAAATCATTTAGGGTAAATATTACGTGTAAAATTTAAAATAAGAGTGATTGTTATATTTGCTTAACATTGAGGGAATAGGGTTTATACCTTAAATTGTAAATAAAGTTATGCATAGAGGCATTTAAAATAGTTCTCGAAATTATAATTTTTTTATTCTGTGTCATCATAATTTGGTCATGAAATTTCCGTCTTGTTACACTACTCTAAACTAGAGCTTATGGAATTAGCGGGTGGTATTCATGGAAAATAATGATAAATTCTTATCACAAGACTTATTGGAATCTTATGCCATTCGTTTGTTGAGCGGACCATTGAATGGATGCGAGTATGAAATACTTAATGGGCGTCTACTTGTTATCATTGGTAATGATGTTTCGTTAGGAAGAAGTGATGCTTTTTCTGAGTTACCAGAAAACACAATAGTCGTTCCTTATGGCGAGCTTACAGGTAGTTTTGAGATAATAATTACTACCGACCCTGATCTGGTAGTAACATTCAGAGAATTAACAGCACAAGAACCTGAAGATAGAACGTTAACATTGAATCAGCAAATAGAAGTTTTAGGTCTCAAATTTGCTGTAAAAGAAAAAAATGAAGTTTGGCAGTATTCATTGCCAGGCATTATTGAAAATAACATTATTTCTACAAAACAACATTTCTTTAGCAGTAAGCTGTTTAAGTATGTAATGCTTTTTTTTTCTTTTTGCTATCATTTTTATTGCTTTTTATATTGTTAATGCTAGTAATGATCCGCAGCTGAGACATATCGATAAAATTCTTGTAAACAAAAACAGGAATTATGAAGTTTTATATGGTAGAGATCATGTTATCTATATTAATATCAATATTTTGGATGAAGCAGTCTGGGTCAAACAAGCACTGGAAAAAAATCAACCAGGAAAGCCAGTACGGGTGATAAATCCTGATGATGAATCGATACGAATTTTTTCATGGCTTGCTGATAATTTCCCTGATTTACAATATTTTAAACTTCAACTATTAGATGCCAGTAATCTAAGATTGACAGTGAGTAAGCAACGGAACGCTATCACACAGCAACTAATCGATAATCTTATTAAAGGATTACTGCAAACTATGCCATATGCCAGCAATATAAGTATTGCGGTATTAGATGATAATGTATTGGAAAGTCAGGCTATTGAAACGTTGTCAGCGATAGGTCTTTCTTATGAAAAATATAAAACAGCTAACAATGTGTATTTCAATATCATTGGTACGTTAAGTGACAGTGAATTAAATAAAATTAATAACTATGTTGACGAATATTATAAACAATGGGGTAAACAATATGTAAGATTTAATGTGAATTTGAAAAATCAGGACACAAATAATAGTTCATTTAGCTACGGAGATAACCGATTCGAGAAGTCTCAAGGTAGCAACTGGACATTTCAGGAATAATTGAGGAGGACTTATGGCAGATTGGAATGGTTATATTATGGATATCAGCAATCAATTTGATCAGGGCGTTGATGATCTGAACCAGCAAGTTGAAAAAGCGTTGGAGGATTTAGCCAACCAATCCCTCCGACACGAAATTTCTTGCCGAATATCAAAGTGCATTAGCTGAGTATACATTATATCGAAATGCGCAATCTAACGTTGTAAAAGCGTATAAAGATCTTGATTCAGCAATCATACAAAACTTCCGCTAAACTGGATAAGGATTTTATTATGTCAGTAAGCAATATGCCACCTATTGATAGAGCTGAGCAATCAACTGCTCATGAAATACAGCAAGCGAAAGTGATTGATTTAAATGACCGGGTTCTCAATCTTGACAACCCGGATGATAAAATGATCTCCGCTTTTGCCAACTATGCTGTACAAACTGAAAATTGGCAGCAAAATGCGTTACAAGCATTAAGGTCTGATAAAGAGGGGTTAACTCCTGAAAAATTATTAGTCTTGCAGGATCATGTGCTTAATTATAATGTCGAGGTTTCATTGGTGGAACATTAGCAAGAAAGATTGTCGCTGCAGTTGAGACGTTGACCCGCTCATGAAATATATATCATTATTATTGTTTATCCTGCTGTTGTGCGGCTGCAAGCAGCAGGAATTATTGAACCATCTTGATCAACAGCAAGCTAATGATGTCCTTGCTGTTTTACAAAGACATAATATTAATGCTGAAAAGAAGGATTAAGGCAAAACAGGATTTTCAATATTTGTCGAACCAACGGATTTTGCTTCTGCGGTGGATTGGCTAAAAATCTACAATCTACCGGGTAAGCCTGATATTCAAATATCGCAGATGTTCCCTGCAGATGCACTCGTTTCATCTCCACGAGCGGAAAAAGCAAGGCTATATTCTGCTATTGAGCAGCGGTTAGAGCAATCTCTCAAAATTATGGATGGCATTATTTCTTCGAGAGTACATGTTAGTTACGATGTTGATAATGGCGATAGTGGTAAAACTGCTTTACCAATTCATATTTCTGTACTTGCAGTATATGAAAAAGATATCAACCCAGAAATAAAAATAAATGATATCAAGAGATTTATTGTTAATAGCTCTGCAAGCGTACAATATGAAAATATTTCTGTTGTATTGTCAAAACGAAGAGACATTATTGAGCAAGCACCAACATATGAAATTAGCGAACCTGTTTTTGCTTATGATAAGGCTATGCCGGTTTCTATCTTACTTGCATTAATATCCGTAGCGACTTGCTGGCTGTTATGGAAGTATAGGGCCATTCTAACTAATTTAGTCAGGTTGAAAATTAAGTAGACATATGAGAGCGTTATGAATCTTGCCCTAAGAAAGATTATATATGATCCAATTAGTTATATTCATCCTCAACGAGTAAGCTTGAATAATACACCTATTAACAATCCGGTGCTTAGATCTATTACCAATGAAATGATTGTTCTGCAGTACAATCTTTCAGTTGAACATTTTAATCTGAATAGTTCACTTATTTACTACATAAACAATTGGAATTTATTTCCATTGTTCTGTTTATTCAGTGGTTATCACTTTTATCGAGAAAGGTTTGCAGAACGCGGATTTTTTTATAAGGTTCCTGCTGTGCTAAGGGATTATTTATCAGCTATACCGGTGAAAATAAATGAAAAGGCACGATACAAACCCGGCATCGCTAGCTATCACAATATCATCACATGTGGTTTTTCAACGTTGTCACCCTATATAAGGCAACAACCATTGGCAATGCAGCAACGATTTAATTTATTATTTCCTGATTTTGTTGATCACATACAATTGCCGTTACCACTTGCATCAACTCTTTTAGAGAGAATTACATTTTATGCGAAAAAAAATAGAGATGAGCTTGATAAAATCTCCTGCAAATGGTGTTGTGATTAAAAGAAAAATTTCTGATGGATTGAAATAAATAGTTTCTCTTAAAGAAAGTATCCTTCTTGAAACCAGCGCAAAAATTCAGAGCATTGAGGTAAAGAGAGAAGAAAAATTTATTCAAGGTTATTATGATGGCTATACAAAAGGCATTATTGATGTGATGGATAATTTTATACCCTTGATAAGCTTGTTGAGCTCAGAACTAGAAAAAAAAGAATAAACATGATAAACGATCTGAAGAGTATATTGTTAAAATCCTCAGAGGAAGTTGATGTTTTTATCAAAATTTTTGAAAGTTGGAGAAAAAAATTACCGGCAATATCAGGTCCTGTAAATCTCTTTATACCTACCAGATTCAAAGATAAGTATCTTGAAGTAGAGTCATATTTTGTCGACAAATCAATATGGAATGTCCATATTACATTTCATGATGATAAGCGTTTTGTGTTTTTTACCGATCAATTTATTGCTGAATTTAGTCCGCAGGAATTTGTGGATAATTGTGAGCAATATTTAATTAATAATCATTGTTTCTCCCCTGACAAGGTTAACGAAATCTGCGAACAAGCCAGACATTATTTAGTTGAAAAAATGTTTGAAACACATTCTTTGGATATGAATAATTCTGTTTTGGCAAGCCCTGAGGACTTATAGCTCCCTGGCTCAAGTTTAATGATTTGAATATAATCTAATTGTAATATTTTAATCATCTCATGATTTTTTAATGCCTGTGGTATTTTTTACGAAAAAATTTTATTTTTAATTATATTTCATTATTATTTCATCAATGTATTCTTTGGATTTTGCTTATAATAATAATGGAAGGGATGATTATAAATGAATGCGTTAAAGCATTTACACTCAGGATGAATATATGGGAAAAATTAAAATTGTAGTTTCAGATCAGCAGCCGTTTATGATTGATGGGATAATTGGATTTCTCGGACATTATCCTGATTTATATAAGGTTGTTGGGGGCTATAAAGATCTGAAGAAAGCTATAGCGGAGTGTAACAAATCTACAGCCTAAATATTTATTTTAGGAGAATTTGCAGGTGGAATGATGGGGTCCGAACTCGTAAAATGGGTTAAATCGCATAAGATAGATGCTCATATTATTACATTTGTAGCAAAGATGCCGTATATTGATTCAATAAAATTGCTTGAAGCAGGTGCGAAAGGATGCGTATGGAAAACCAGTCACCCGGCGAAACTAAATCGTGCTATTGATTCGATTAGTAATGGTTACACTTATTTTGATAGTGTACATATGGATTGTGAAAAAATATCTTCCAGGTATTCCTCTGATAATCAACTTACAAATCGTGAGTCAGAAATATTACAACTCATAGCTGATGGTAAAACAAACAAAGAAATCGCTAATTTCTTGCAGTTAAGCAGAAAAAAAGTCGAAACTCATAGACTCAATATCATGAAGAAATTAGATGTTCACAGTGGTATCGAGTTGATCAAAACAGCTTTACGTATGGGTGTTTGCACTATATAAAAAAAAGAGGCTTTAGGCTCATTTTGCTGAAGCCTTACGATTGTCTAGTTCATTAAGCCTGGTATATACAATATATATTTTGGGGCATATTGCTGTCTCTTTTTTTGGTTATCCATTGCAAAACCCGCATTATAAGTCCCCAGGCATTGCCACGTTACTCCACAACGTGAAAAATGGTTATATAAAATCTCGGTTCCTATTTTAATGTTCAGACAAGGGTTATCTAACAAATCTCGTTCATCTTTTATTATTCCACGTTTTTTTAACAGGGGAATATGCATCTGGTTTATCTGCATTAACCAATAATCTAAACTCTTTATATTGTTATTCTTATCTCTGTTCTTGCCTATGCTATCCTTTTTTAGATTGCTTTCAACAAGAGCGATAGCTTTAATTAAATTTGGTTCGATTCTGAACATTGTTCCTGCTTCATTAGAGCAAGAGTTGCTGGCGAAAGACATTTTTGTAATAAATATACAAAACGTGAAGATGGTTAAGAATTTAACTTTTGGTGAGCGCATATTTTTTCATGTGTGAGGATTGAATGAAAGGGAGGAGATACTATTATAAAAGTATCTCGTTATGATTTATTTGGTCAATCGTCTACCATTCAATTTTATAGTAAGGTGAGATAGGATTATCTTCTGAATACATATCATTTTGAAAAGGCGCCATCCATGTTGAAACTATAAATGCTTGTATTTGATCTGTATCAGTAGCACTGGTGTTGATGTGTTTATCTAATGATACGACTTCATCACCCGTTGCATTCGCTATATTTGAACTTTGAGATAAATTATTGATACCGATTGGATTAGTCATAAAGCTCCCTTTTTTAATTGTCCAGGCCAATGGTCTTTACATCATACTTTTAACTCTAGAGCATTTTAAATATCTTGCAATAAGGTGAATATCTTAGATATTTTTATCTCTGTTGTTTAAATAACAAGTTGCATACATCTAAATAATAAAATTGCGTCAATAAAAATTTATCGCATACAAATTCTCGTCAGCTGCTTTAATTTCAAAATGTTGTCAATTATAACTCGATGGCTTTCACTCTCAGTTTCTTTATAGTAGAGTTTAATGTTGTTTTTGAGCGGGTTAGGCACATACATATCTACACATTCTTTTATCACAACTGCTTTTCGTCTTCTGGGTTCGAGTTGTAGTGATTTGTCTATACAAATCCTTGCCTCTTCAATTTTTTCATTATGAAAGTGGACTAGTGCCCTATAGTAGTAGAGAGAGGCTATATCAGTTGAGTGTATCTTAGCCTGTTCAAATAAGATATGAGATACTTTTGCTTGTCCAGACAGACCAGTTATCAGTCCCATAATAGCTAAAATTTTTCCATCGACAGTGGTTATGTCTGATACATAATCTAAAAGCTCTAATGCTTTTTGAGCAGCAAGTTCAAGTTCACTTTTTCCATGAAGTGCCAAAGACATATGGCATTCCGCTAGAAGGCAATAACATTCTGTTTTTAGCGTCTGTATATCACTTTTATTTTGTAATCTATCAAATATAGTCATGGCCCTGTAAATGCTTTCAGGGGTGAAGTCGTAAAGTTCTTTCTTTCCGGCTAACATTTCATCTGATAAATAATGATTCTTATATCCTTGGTCCTGCTTAGCTAATCTTACAGATCGTTCTGGTTTATGTACCGTTTGAAGGATATTATCTATAATAAATTGTGATGTATTATGTAGTTCATCAACAGGGAGATGATTACTGGCGATGAGGAAAAGGTTTTTAGCGTCGATCAACTCAATGTATAAAGTGTTCACTGCATTATTCTGGTTTATTCTTCCTGTAACGAAATAATCTGGCTTGAATCTGCTCAAGAATGAATTTTGAGATATGTGATCATTACAAAAATTTGTCGCAGCCATCGGATAGGTATAGAGACCATCGATTTTTTTATTTGAAATGATTTGCACTAATTCCTGATTAAGTATTAATGGATCCAGTGTATTCAACGAAGTAGTGAAAGGGAATATAGCTATGGAATAGTCTGAAGTATTATCTTCATTAATTTTAGTTTTGAAAACCTGCCCGCTGAAACGATAACCTTTCCGGTAGATTGTTTCTATGCAACGATCATAGCCAATTTTTTCAAAAATGCAGCGCAAAGAATAGATACATCTTGTCAGGGACTCGTCACTAACAATAATATTTTTCCATACTGATTCGATGATCATATCTTTCAGTACAACATGACCAGCGGATTCAAGTAATACTATTAATACACCTAACTCTTTCTGTGGAATATAAACTTGCTCATTTCCTTGAGTAAGAATTCCATCTTCCGTGAGCGTTAATCCCTCAAGAAAATGATATGAGAATTTATTTTCTAAGTCCATTAGTTAACCTCTATGAAAAAATTGGTTTCTTGCATCCTGCTTAAGCAATAGAAATTATGGCTATTCATATTTATGTGTCATTAACGTTACAGGAAATTACATTCGACATTCTATGGTTGTGTTCACTAATTTATCTTAGGAATTCAGTGATGTAATCTGAAATAGCCTTATTCAATTTTGATAAAGTAGATTGTTCTCTAACGCATTGAAAAATAATGATTTATAGTATGCTCTTAACTGTTTTAAGATGCTGATTTAAGAAAACATAAGAGGTGCTGGTTATAGTGGTTAACTGCACTATAACCAGCAAATTTAACCAAATGATTGTAATGCTTAGCCATTATCTTCTGAATTATCGTTTAAGAGTTCAATATATGCCTGCGCTTTACTCTTAACACTATCATCCTCACAATTGTTAATAATGTGATAGAAACATTGCATTGCGTTATCGATATTTTTAGCCCCAATCTGACATTGACCCATACGATAAATAACTGAATAGTCATCATACGGGAGGTAATTGTAACTTAGTTTGTAAAGGTCATATGCTTGTTGATATTTCTTTTTTGACTGACATACTGATGCAAAACCTTCTAGATACTCATGATTTTCGAACGCATAAATGCACAAAAATTTATAATAAATTTCTGCGTCCGTTACATTACCCTTTTCATGGTAGTCGAATGCATATGCATATATTCTATCAAGGATATCAGGAGTTAAACCATGTAGTAATGCCAGATTTTCTCCTTTCGATAATAGGTGTTTTAGTTGATTTGCCCATTCATCACTATTATTGAATATTTCAATTGTTTCTGTGCTCATAATATTCCTCTGTGATGTGTCTCGTGATGCTAAATTATTATTGATTGACTCATTAATATTTTTACATTTATCTTTTTTAAATTATTGGTTTTAAGCTTGCATTGCTTATGGTATATTTTTCATTATTGGTAAAAGTACTGTTCACTACAAAATAATAACATCATTAGTTGTTTTACTAATATTCACCTTATTAGTTGTCTTAATTACGACATTACATAAATGCCTTAATGTGTATGACCTGGATTCATAGTATCAATTGCCATTTTTTCAATGAAAATTAAAAAGGGGATTTTTGCGAAGGGTAGAATGTCGTTTGTTTTTTTTCTTTATTATGTCTGGTGACGAGGGGGGATAGAACGTCTGTGCATATAGTAGTGAATTTATTCAGGTCTACATTATTCTCTATTTTGGTCAGTTTTATGAGTTCATTTACAGCCATACTCATTAAATCATCTGTTATCGAAAATTTATATATGCTCATAGCAGATAATATTGCTTGCTGAATTATCTCTTCAGAAATATCCGCTATCTTTATTGACAAATCATGTATTAGATATTTTCCTCCAAGAGATTCTTGTTCAATATAATTTAAACCAGACCCCATTGTGATTTTAACTGGATTAACGGATTTCTCTTCATTTTTCTTATTTTTGTTCTCCTGATCAGGAACTAATGGTTGCAGTGATAGGCTATTATTAATATTTCGTGGCTTCATTTTACATTTCTCTCATTTGATTAGAGCAAAATCCGAATTCGCAGCTTCTGATAATGTCAAATATCACCTTATGGAGACGTTACGTAGAATGACTATATTTGTTATCGGCACATTAGGGGTATTAATTTTAGTATTGATGGAAGGTGATTATTGAACAGTAACATCGAGTCACGGTAAAAATGTGAGGTATACAATGGACATTGAGTTTTCGCAGATTCATGAAATGGTCTATATGCATGATATTGTAAATTCGGACTCGAAAAAGAAACCAAGGATTCCGTTAAAAAATTCCTTAATGCTGAGAAGGTTCTCACGCAAACAACATCATGGACATTAAATTCAAGATATGTGAATGTTAATTCTGTCAATAAAGTCAACGTAAAGAGTAAAGTTAAAAACAGTTATATCTCACGATCTGTCAATGATGAGTTTAGTTTAACAGATGATGAAATTAATTCTTTTAAAGAAACGTTAATCCTTTCCTCTATTGATTCACTGAGTAAACTGGTTCTTAATAATCCTCTTTCTGTATTGTTTACATCGACTGTACGAAGGAATAATAATCGAGCTAAGATGAATGTCGAGTTCGACTCATGGATTTGCACCAGATGTTGTTGATACATGATATTTTACATTGCAAGGAGATGTCTAAAATGAAAGATGTTGATCAAAACTTTGATGCTTTAGACTGCCATATACTGCGAGAATATTTAATTTTATTGTTTTATGATTAACGAGGTTCCATCTTTTTGTTATCTATTTTAGTTTACCTTGCACAATGCATTATTGCTCTGTTACCAATGCTCAAAATAAAAGCATGCTTACCTTGCTTTAGTATATTATAGCTTACACTTTTTTCTGGAAAGACATAAAAATCAGGAATAAGTTGTACAAGTCTATCATCATCAACTTGATCCATAATCTCAAACTTATTAACTTTCTTTGATGTTAAATGGGCTGTGTCATAGTTTTCAATCCATGTGTATTCAATATTTCGCCGTATTGATTTACTTTCTCTGTTACCTTGTTGCCAGGTTCCACTCAACGCAACAGTTCCTGTTTTATTTTTTTTGTTAAACATAAAGTCGATGGTAAGATTTGCTCGTCCCTGGTCATTAAAAATTACCCAATTTGCAGTGCATGTTTCGTTATATATCATTTTTTCTGCAGTGTAAGAATAGACAGTGAAGAGAATAAACCCACTGATAAAAACTAAAATAAATAATAAGTTTTTTTTATGATCAATCACGATTAACCTCACGGTAAGACAGGGTTAAACAGCCAGCCACTTCATGTTGGTTATAGTTTTTATTGCATGCCATAACAATCATCCCCGGTGAGGATTTTGCAAGAGGGAAGTATAACCACGGATATTTTTTACAGTTAATCCCCGAATCCAGTATCCGTGTTTTATATTTATCGAACTCTTTCAACCCATCAATTGTATCTTCTGTTACATTAAAATGGCAGCCATTAATTTCCGCAACAGTCTTGTAATCCTTGAAAAATGGTTTCGGTTGATTATTATTCCATAGCCAATATGCAGAATATGCGCCTATGACAAATGCGCTCAACATAATTAGATAACTTTTTATATGTTTGAGGATTTTGTTATTGAAATTCTTTGCGCCACCAATGCTCTCTTTGTATCCCGCATTAACTTTTATGGCAGGTGGGGCATTGTGTGTATGTGCGTCTGTTGATGAGTTTATTACATGATTTTGTATGTTAATGTCATTATGGATCTTGAATCCTCTTCTCGGTACGGTTGCAATAAGCGAGTGGGTAGTATCACCAACAGCGCGAAATCCGCGTCTGATAATGGATATGTTCTGATATAACGTGTTAGTAGGCACACGCATACCTTCTTCTTCCCAGACTCTGGTGAAAAAATCTTGTTGTGCAACCACATCAGGAAAAGCTTCAAGTAGAAGTGATAAACAACGACTGGCTGGCGTTGTCAGAACGACGTTAAGATCGGCGTTATGTACCGATATTAATTTTCGGTGCTCAGGCCAGAACTCGATATTATCGTTAATAATCCAGTACATACGTCAATAAACACTAAATCAATCGAAATGGAAATCACATAGTTTGCTAAGTATATTGGTATTTACGGCATAAATATATATTAATTTTATATTTATCATGATGATTGAAATGAGGCTTTAATGTCGCAACGTAAAACTTTATGTAAATTAACATGGTTAACATTTATGCCACTATTGTTTGTAAGTTCATATTTCGTAATGCTTCTGAATTTTTCGTGTGATGGTTTTAAATACTATGTGTTTACTCTTGAGGGGACGGCCTATTTATAAAATACGGGCATTTCCATAAATGCCCGTATAAACAGAGTATGATTCTTGCAGATTGTTGAGTATCAATGTTGGACTGAATGTGAACGAATAAATAATTCGTTTATTTTACCAGCCATTCTCTTTTCGATTCGTTGCTTGTACGCGTAGATGCTACGGATATCCATATCCAGAACTTCAGCAATCTGATATGGATTATAACCAGAAACCATATACCCCATTATGGTGAATTCCATCTGAGTTAATGTGTTACCTCTGGTAAATGATAAATAACGACCAATAAATAGTTGTCTGATCTTTTCATTGGCAACATCAAGACCATCATCATTATATATGACAGCAGATATTGCTGAGTTGTGTTTTCGCCAGTAATTAGCTAACGATTGCATATTGCGGTCGCTGACTAAAACAATCCCCATGTCAGTACTTGCAAGATAGTCAATCCAGTCTTTTTCAAGGAATAGACGTAAAAAACTTACTGAAAAATCGACAAAAATATATCCGCTTAATCTCGCATTGTGGTTTTTTGTTAAGATACCTTCTACCACACCACGATTAAAATATGAACTTTCTTCGGGCCACATACAAAAACACGAGTTTGCGCAGTACTGCAAACGCGGTGACTCTTCTGGCATTATTTGGCAATGCATTGAGCAACTATTGCATGTAAGACTTTTATAACGACTACAAAGCCCCATGTTAAGAACCTCCCTATCCGTATATAATTGCATAATTTCATTGGTGATTGATGATGTCAATACACCATGATTTTGTAATTTTGCTGGAAAAAATTGCGATTAATCTGTATTTGCTATAATTCTGATTAAGACATTTTAAAATGCATTTCTCGTTATTAAATATGATTATGTTTCACTGATTTAATCTTACCTGGTTGAGGGTGGTTCAGATAACTATCTCATGGTATGAGAATATCTATATCGCAAATTGTTTTTGAATGACCAGAAGATATCTTGCGAATCTAAGTTATGCATCTTAAATAGTCTTATTTAAGATGTTCAGATCTCTTTGTGTGTTTAACTAACTGATAATACTAGGATATGATGAGGGAAGTGATAGTGCGGAATAATAACGAATGAACATTATGAAAACTGGAATGGTTCAAAATTGTAGCAATTTTGAACCATTCACAATGGATATCAGCTAAAGAACATTACCGATACGCACAGGATACCCACGATCAGCGTAATCAGATTTCCGATGGAACGCCAGGGTTTAAGCGCCGGGATCAGATACGTTGACAACGTAGGCATGATGAAAAGTATCATGGCAATGAGCGGGCCGCTGATCGCGTAAATCATCGAAATCGCGTTCGGGTTAATGCAACAAACAATGAAGGTGATCAGCGATACCAACATAATTGATAGTGCGCGGTTAAATGCACGACTTTTCTTTACACCAACCTGCTGTAGTGTTGTTTTGACGACCTCCGTGGCACCTTCAATAACGCCAAAGTACGTACCCAGGAATGATTTCGACATCGCAACTACTGCGACAATAATCCCGGAAATTGACAGCCATGCTGGGGCGTTCGGCAGCATAGAAAGCGCCGATAAAATGGTGACCCCTTCTTCTTTAGCCGCTTCAATATACGAAGGTGGAATAGAAAGCAGGCAGCTAAAGACAAAGAACAGTACACTTATGCAGATGATGAGATAAGCGACTTTCATAATTTTTTTGCATTTATCCATAGCGTGTTCGCCATATTTTTCACGTCTGTCTATGGCAAACGTAGAAATAATGGGCGTATGGCTAAAGGCGAAAACCATCACGGGAATCGATATCCATATCTGGTGAAGGGTATTCTGATTGAACTCTACCTGGGTCGTTAATAGATCAGGTTGCCAACTACCGACAAGGTAAATGGAAAGAAATAAGAAATAGGCAATCAATGGGAATACCAAAAAACCCATTACCCGAATGGTTGCATGGCGTCCCATCAGAAAAATGAGATTCAGGATTAATACAACACCCAGACTCACCAACATACGGATGCGAAGATCAATAACCATATGCTTTGCCAGCTGTTCCGTAAGTGAGTTGGTAATTGCCACTGCATATATCAACACGACGACAAAAAAGGCGATGAAGTACAGCGTGGTAATCAGATTACCAATCTTCTTGCCATAGTAGTGTGTTACTGCGCCCGTTATCCCTTCACCTGCTGATGTTTTCGATGAGAGGATGAACTGGCATAAGGCTTTATGTGGCCAATATGTTAAAGGCCAGGCGACCAGAGCAGTAATAAACAGGACCACAGCCCCTGCCGAACCTAACTGAATAGGAAGGAAGAGCGTGCCTGCACCAACGGCTGTGCCGTAGAGCGCGAAACTCCACAGAGTTTCTTCTTTAGACCAAATATTAGACATTATCTGAACGTATCATCTACAAATTAAACAAAATGGAGGGCAATTTACCATAAACCAGGTTAAGTATGGGAGATTAACGCCCTATCTACCCCTCTATTGGTGGGTTAGTGGTTGCAAACCTTACGTGCCAGTTATGACTCTGACTACTGCTCAGGCATATTTCCTTTGTGATAAAAATCACTTTTTTTAAACAATTAAGATAACTGTAATTAACAATCATTTACTATTGCACTGTTAATTGGTGCGAGGTTGTGATGAAAGACGTTGTGATTGTCGGGGCGTTACGGACACCTATCGGCTGCTTTCGCGGTGCGTTAGCGGGTCATTCCGCCGTGGAACTTGGTAGTCTGGTCGTGAAAGCGTTAATAGAACGTACCGGCGTTCCTGCATATGCGGTGGATGAAGTAATTCTTGGTCAGGTGTTGACTGCAGGGGCAGGGCAGAATCCGGCAAGGCAATCGGCTATTAAAGGTGGTCTGCCTAATAGCGTTTCTGCAATCACGATTAATGACGTCTGCGGTTCCGGACTTAAAGCACTGCATCTGGCTACTCAGGCGATACAGTGTGGCGAGGCTGATATTGTCATCGCCGGTGGCCAGGAAAACATGAGCCGCGCACCACATGTTCTGACTGATAGCCGCACCGGTGCACAGCTTGGCAATAGCCAGCTGGTTGACAGTCTTGTGCATGATGGGTTATGGGATGCCTTCAATGATTATCATATTGGTGTCACCGCCGAAAATCTGGCTCGCGAATATGGCATCAGCCGTCAATTGCAGGATGCTTACGCACTTAGCTCGCAACAAAAAGCGCGAGCGGCGATTGACGCCGGACGATTTAAAGATGAGATCGTCCCGGTAATGACCCAAAGTAACGGTCAGACGTTGGTTGTTGATACCGATGAACAGCCACGCACTGACGCCAGTGCAGAAGGTTTAGCCCGTTTAAATCCTTCATTTGATAGTCTCGGTTCTGTGACAGCGGGTAATGCATCATCCATAAACGATGGCGCAGCTGCGGTAATGATGATGAGCGAAGCCAAAGCACGAGCGTTGAATTTACCCGTGCTGGCCCGCATTCGCGCATTTGCCAGCGTTGGTGTAGATCCGGCATTGATGGGAATTGCGCCGGTGTATGCGACCCGCCGTTGCCTGGAGCGTGTAGGCTGGCAGTTGGCTGATGTCGATCTTATCGAGGCTAATGAAGCGTTTGCTGCACAGGCGCTTTCGGTTGGCAAGATGCTTGAGTGGGATGAGCGTCGGGTCAATGTCAATGGTGGTGCGATCGCACTTGGTCACCCGATAGGCGCTTCCGGTTGCCGAATCCTGGTTTCTCTGGTTCATGAAATGGTGAAACGTAATGCCCGCAAAGGACTGGCAACGCTTTGTATCGGCGGGGGCCAGGGCGTGGCATTGACCATTGAACGTGACGAATAGCTCTGCATTTCCTCCTTACCGATAAATATCTGCCGTCATTAATCTGTTGAATAATGATGGCTGGCAAGTCGACATACATTTTCTGGGCTCCCTCATTTTTCCATTCTCATGACATATTCGTGATCGACACTGCACTTTTTTTAATCCTTAACTTAAAAATGAAACATTGTTTTATTTTTAATTGAAAACCCTAGCCCATGGGCATATCATCCCTTTATAGAGAAAACGAAACAGTGTTTCACTATCGTTTTCTATTTTCACGCTTCACTGATTATCGGAGGTTGATGTGGACGTAAGACAGAGCATCCACAGTGCGCACGCAAAAACGCTGGATACCCAAGGGCTGCGCAATGAATTTTTGGTTGAAAAGGTATTTGTCGCCGATGAGTACACCATGGTTTACAGCCACATTGACCGAATTATTGTTGGCGGCATTATGCCGATAACTAAAACGGTTTCCGTTGGCGGGGAAGTTGGTAAACAACTCGGCGTAAGCTATTTCCTTGAACGTCGCGAGTTAGGTGTTATCAATATTGGCGGTGCCGGTACGATTACTGTCGATGGCCAATGCTATGAAATCGGTCACCGCGACGCCCTGTATGTTGGTAAAGGTGCAAAAGAAGTTGTCTTTGCCAGTATTGATACCGGCACTCCGGCGAAGTTTTATTACAATTGCGCACCCGCGCATACGACGTATCCCACCAAAAAAGTCACACCGGACGAAGTATCTCCAGTCACGTTAGGCGATAACCTCACCAGTAACCGTCGCACGATTAACAAATATTTTGTCCCGGATGTACTGGAAACCTGCCAATTGAGTATGGGGCTGACGGAGCTGGCTCCGGGTAACTTGTGGAACACCATGCCGTGTCACACCCACGAGCGCCGGATGGAAGTTTATTTCTATTTCAATATGGATGATGACGCCTGCGTTTTCCACATGATGGGGCAGCCGCAAGAAACGCATCATATTGTGATGCATAACGAGCAGGCGGTGATCTCCCCGAGCTGGTCGATTCATTCCGGCGTCGGAACCAAAGCTTATACCTTTATCTGGGGCATGGTCGGTGAAAACCAGGTCTTTGATGATATGGACCATGTGGCCGTTAAAGATTTGCGCTAGTTGTGGGCATAAACGAATAAGGTATTGTTATGATTTTAAGTGCATTTTCTCTCGAAGGTAAAGTTGCGGTCGTCACTGGCTGTGATACTGGGCTGGGCCAGGGGATGGCGTTGGGGCTGGCGCAAGCGGGCTGTGACATTGTTGGCATTAACATCGTTGAACCGACTGAAACCATCAAGCAGGTCACGGCGCTGGGGCGTCGTTTTTTAAGCCTGACCGCCGATCTGCGAAAGATTGATGGTATTCCAGCACTGCTGGATCGCGCGGTAGCGGAGTTTGGTCATATTGATATCCTGGTGAATAACGCCGGATTGATTCGCCGCGAAGACGCTCTCGAGTTCAGCGAAAAAGACTGGGACGATGTCATGAACCTGAATATCAAGAGCGTATTCTTCATGTCTCAGGCAGCGGCGAAACACTTTATCGCGCAAGGCAATGGCGGCAAGATTATCAATATCGCGTCAATGCTCTCCTTCCAGGGCGGGATCCGTGTGCCTTCTTATACCGCATCAAAAAGCGGCGTGATGGGTGTGACGCGATTGATGGCGAACGAATGGGCTAAACACAACATTAATGTTAATGCGATAGCCCCGGGTTACATGGCGACCAACAATACTCAACAACTACGGGCAGATGAACAACGTAGCGCGGAAATCCTCGACCGCATTCCAGCTGGCCGTTGGGGACTGCCGAGTGACCTGATGGGGCCGGTAGTGTTCCTTGCCTCCAGCGCTTCAGATTATGTGAATGGTTATACCATTGCCGTGGATGGCGGTTGGCTGGCGCGTTAATTCATTCTTCTTACTTTTATGACCCTGCCGCATGGCAGGGTTTTTTATATCTGTAGATCATCATAATCCATATCATGGTTATGAAATAATCCATATCAATTAATGAACTTTATGAATTTTATCTGCTGTAAAATTAGGTGGTTAATAATAATATCAATAATTCAACTTAATTTGAAAATTGGAATATCCATCACATAACGACATGTCGTAGCAATTTAATCCATATTTATGCTGTTTCCGACCTGACACCTGCGTGAGTTGTTCACGTATTTTTTCACTATGTCTTACTCTCTGCTGGCAGGAAAAAATGGTTACTATCAATACGGAATCTGCTTTAACGCCACGTTCTTTGCGGGATACGCGGCGTATGAATATGTTTGTTTCGGTAGCTGCTGCGGTCGCAGGATTGTTATTTGGTCTTGATATCGGCGTAATCGCCGGAGCGTTGCCGTTCATTACCGATCACTTTGTGCTGACCAGTCGTTTGCAGGAATGGGTGGTTAGTAGCATGATGCTCGGCGCAGCAATTGGTGCGCTGTTTAATGGTTGGCTGTCGTTCCGCCTGGGTCGTAAATACAGCCTGATGGCGGGGGCCATCCTGTTTGTACTCGGTTCTATAGGGTCCGCTTTTGCGACCAGCGTAGAGATGTTAATCGCCGCTCGTGTGGTGCTGGGCATTGCTGTCGGGATCGCGTCTTACACCGCTCCTCTGTATCTTTCTGAAATGGCAAGTGAAAACGTTCGCGGTAAGATGATCAGTATGTACCAGTTGATGGTCACACTCGGCATCGTGCTGGCGTTTTTATCCGATACAGCGTTCAGTTATAGCGGTAACTGGCGCGCAATGTTGGGGGTTCTTGCTTTACCAGCAGTCCTGCTGATTATTCTGGTGGTCTTCCTGCCAAATAGCCCGCGCTGGCTGGCGGAAAAGGGGCGTCATATTGAGGCGGAAGAAGTGTTGCGTATGCTGCGCGATACGTCGGAAAAAGCGCGAGAAGAACTCAACGAAATTCGTGAAAGCCTGAAGTTAAAACAAGGCGGTTGGGCACTGTTTAAGATCAACCGTAACGTCCGTCGTGCTGTGTTTCTCGGTATGTTGTTGCAGGCGATGCAGCAGTTTACCGGTATGAACATCATCATGTACTATGCGCCGCGTATCTTCAAAATGGCGGGCTTTACGACCACAGAACAACAGATGATTGCGACTCTGGTCGTGGGACTGACCTTTATGTTCGCGACCTTCATTGCGGTCTTTACGGTAGATAAAGCAGGTCGTAAACCGGCTCTGAAAATTGGTTTCAGCGTGATGGCGTTAGGCACTCTGGTGCTGGGCTATTGCCTGATGCAGTTTGATAACGGTACGGCTTCCAGTGGCTTGTCCTGGCTCTCTGTTGGCATGACGATGATGTGTATTGCCGGTTATGCGATGAGCGCCGCGCCAGTGGTGTGGATCCTGTGCTCTGAAATTCAGCCGCTGAAATGCCGCGATTTCGGTATTACCTGTTCGACGACGACAAACTGGGTGTCGAATATGATTATCGGCGCGACCTTCCTGACACTGCTTGATAGCATTGGCGCTGCCGGTACGTTCTGGCTCTACACTGCGCTGAACATTGCGTTTGTGGGCATCACTTTCTGGCTCATTCCGGAAACCAAAAATGTCACGCTGGAACATATCGAACGCAAACTGATGGCAGGCGAGAAGTTGAGAAATATCGGCGTCTGATTTCACGGGCCGGATGTGCTGTACATCCGGCCCTTTTTTCGTTAATAGAGATCGGGCACCTGGCCGTTGAGGCGTTTGTCTCGTTCCTTATTCAGCCTTGTTGCGGTAACACACATCAGGAGAGAGGAATGAAAACAATTGGTTTGCTGGGAGGAATGAGCTGGGAATCCACCATTCCTTACTATCGTCTGATAAATGAAGGCATTAAACAGCGGCTTGGTGGGCTTCACTCTGCGCAAGTGCTGCTACATAGCGTCGATTTTCATGAAATAGAAGAGTGCCAGCGTCGCGGGGAATGGGATAAAACCGGGGACATTCTGGCTGAGGCGGCGCTTGGCTTACAGCGGGCGGGCGCAGAAGGTATTGTGTTATGTACCAATACGATGCATAAAGTGGCGGATGCCATTGAGTCACGTTGCACTCTGCCTTTCTTACACATTGCGGATGCCACCGGACGTGCAATTACCGGGGCCGGAATGACTCGTGTGGCGCTGCTGGGTACGCGTTACACCATGGAACAGGATTTTTATCGCGGGCGGCTGACGGAACAATTTTCCATCAATTGTCTTATTCCTGAAGCGGATGAACGGGCGAAAATTAATCAGATTATTTTTGAAGAACTGTGTCTGGGGCAATTTACCGAAGCGTCACGCGCTTATTATGCGCAAGTGATTGCTCGCCTTGCAGAACAGGGCGCACAGGGCGTCATTTTTGGCTGCACAGAAATTGGTTTACTGGTGCCAGAAGAGCGCAGTGTTTTGCCTGTGTTTGATACCGCGGCGATCCATGCCGAGGATGCTGTCGCTTTTATGCTGTCGTAGCTGACGACAAAATCGCGTCAAGAGAAGTGACCAGTTTCGGTAACCCCGCTTGTAAATGCTCACTAAACGCCTGCACCAGCGCTGATGACGGGCGGTGCAGGGGGCGGATCAGGCTGACGGTGAACGGAACCGCAATACTGAACCGCCGCACCACTAAACCGCTTGCCGCATAATCCAGTGCGGTGAGCGGGTTAACCACCGAAACACCTACCCCCGCCCGTACCATTGCGCAGACTGACGCGGCGCTGTGGGTTTCTACGATCATGCGTCGTTTAACCTGATGTTCAGTAAATAGCTGATCCAGCAACTGGCGATAGCTGTCAGTACGGGAAAGGCTGATGTAGTTCTCACCCTGAAAATCATCCGGCGTTAATACCTTTTTTACCGCCAGCGGATGACCCGGAGGTAACACACACACTTCATCTAAAGAGAGTAATTCGGTACGTTCTGTTCCCGCAGGCGTATGGAGTGTCTCAGTGAGTCCTAAATCATGACGCTGGGCCGAGAGCCACTCTTCAAGTAGCGGTGATTCCTGGGGCACGATATTTAAGCTGACATCGGGATAACGTGCCAGAAAGGGTTGCAGGAGCTGCGGTAAAAAAGATTGCGAAAAGACCGGCAGGCAGGCAATAGACAGTTCTCCCTGGCGAAACTCGCGCAGACTTTCTGCGGCGCTGACAATGCGATCCAGTCCGTACCAGGATCGTTGCACTTCTTCAAACAGACGCAGTCCTTGCACGGTAGGATGTAATCGTCCACGTACGCGCTCAAACAATTTTAGCCCGATCACCTTCTCAAAGCGCGCCAGTTCGCGGCTGACGGTTGGCTGTGAGGTGTGTAGCAGGTGTGCTGCCTCAGTCAGGCTTCCGGCGGTCATTACCGCATGAAAAATTTCAATATGACGTAAGTTAACGGCGGCCATTAGCGCTCTCTCGCAATCCGGTAATCCATATCATTTTTGCATAGACTCGACATAAATCGATATTTTTTATTCTTTTTATGATGTGGCGTAATCATAAAAAAGCACTCATCTGGAGTTTGTTATGCCACATTCACTGTTCAGCACCGATACCGATCTCACCGCCGAAAATCTGCTGCGTTTGCCCGCTGAATTTGGCTGCCCGGTGTGGGTCTACGATGCGCAAATTATTCGTCGGCAGATTGCAGCGCTGAAACAGTTTGATGTGGTGCGCTTTGCACAGAAAGCCTGTTCCAATATTCATATTTTGCGCTTAATGCGTGAGCAGGGCGTGAAAGTGGATTCCGTCTCGTTAGGCGAAATAGAGCGTGCGTTGGCGGCGGGTTACAATCCGCAAACGCACCCCGATGATATTGTTTTTACGGCAGATGTTATCGATCAGGCGACGCTTGAACGCGTCAGTGAATTGCAAATTCCGGTGAATGCGGGTTCTGTTGATATGCTCGACCAACTGGGCCAGGTTTCGCCAGGGCATCGGGTATGGCTGCGCGTTAACCCGGGGTTTGGTCACGGACATAGCCAAAAAACCAATACCGGTGGCGAAAACAGCAAGCACGGTATCTGGTACACCGATCTGCCCGCCGCACTGGACGTGATACAACGTCATCATCTGCAGCTGGTCGGCATTCACATGCACATTGGTTCTGGCGTTGATTATGCCCATCTGGAACAGGTGTGTGGTGCTATGGTGCGTCAGGTCATCGAATTCGGTCAGGATTTACAGGCTATTTCTGCGGGCGGTGGGCTTTCTGTTCCTTATCAACAGGGTGAAGAGGCGGTTGATACCGAACATTATTATGGTCTGTGGAATGCCGCGCGTGAGCAAATCGCCCGCCATTTGGGCCACCCTGTGAAACTGGAAATTGAACCGGGTCGCTTCCTGGTAGCGCAGTCTGGCGTATTAATTACTCAGGTGCGGAGCGTCAAACAAATGGGTAGCCGCCACTTTGTGCTGGTTGATGCTGGGTTCAACGATCTGATGCGCCCGGCAATGTACGGTAGTTACCACCATATCAGTGCCCTGGCAGCTGATGGTCGTTCTCTGGAACACGCGCCAACGGTGGAAACCGTCGTCGCCGGGCCATTATGTGAATCGGGCGATGTCTTTACCCAGCAGGAAGGGGGAAATGTTGAACCCCGCGCCTTGCCGGAAGTGAAGGCGGGTGATTATCTGGTACTGCATGATACAGGGGCATATGGCGCATCAATGTCATCCAACTACAACAGCCGTCCGCTGTTACCAGAAGTTCTGTTTGATAATGGTCAGGCGCGGTTGATTCGCCGTCGCCAGACCATCGAAGAATTACTGGCGCTGGAATTGCTTTAACTGCGGTTAGTCGCTGGTTGCATGATGACTTGCCTCCAGCGACGGAGTTGACACTGAATGGCGACGTACCAGCGTCGGACTAAAGACATTAGTAATTTCCGGGAGAGGGCGATTATCCGCCAGCGCCAAAGCCAGTTCGGCAGCCTGGGTCGCCATCGTCACGATTGGGTAACGCACGGTGGTCAGGCGCGGGCGCACATAGCGTGACACCAGCACATCATCAAAGCCAATTAACGAAATCTCACCCGGTACATCAATACCATTATCATTGAGAACGCCCATCGCACCCGCCGCCATTGAATCGTTATAACAGGCTACCGCAGTGAAATTTCTTCCTCGTCCCAAAAGCTCGGTCATTGCCTGTTCGCCGCCGCTTTCGTCTGGTTCGCCAAATGTCACCAGCCGGTCATTGGCCGCAATACCACTTTCAGCAAGGGCATCGTAATACCCTTGCAGACGATCTTCGGCGTCAGAAATAGAGTGGTTAGAGCACAGATAACCAATGCGGGTATGACCTTGCTGAATTAAATGACGCGTTGCCAGCCAGGCACCGTAACGATCGTCAAGAGCAATACAACGGTTTTCAAAGCCAGGCAGGATACGGTTGATCAGCACCATACCGGGCATTTGTTTCATTAATGAGGCTAAATCGGCATCCGGGATCATTTTGGCATGGACGACCAACGCAGCACAGCGATGGCGGATCAGTTGCTCAATAGCCTGACGCTCTTTTTGTTCGTTGTGGTAACCGTTGCCAATCAATAAGAAATTACCGGTGTGATAAGCCACCTGTTCGACCGCTTTCACCATTGCACCGAAAAACGGATCGGAAACATCACCAACGATCAGACCGACCGTTTCAGTGGTCTGCTGCGCCAGCGCACGGGCGTTGGCGTTCGGGTGATAGCTAAGAGACTCCATTGCACTATGCACAGCCAGCCGGGAAGCTTCGCTGGCTTTAGGTGAATTATTAATGACGCGGGAAACGGTGGCGACTGAAACGCCTGCCAGTCGGGCTACATCCTTTATGGTCGCCATGAAAATACCTTAGTGGGTAAACGCTTACATTCTTTCAGTGTTACGGAAAACGCCCGTTGGTTCAAGGGGTGGCGTGTTTTCATCGTGGGAATGTGAGCCAAACGCAAATAAGTAAGACAAAAAAAGAGATTGCAAACCTTTGGTTACACTTTGCGAAACGCTGTTGCGATTGACCGCTGGTGGCGTTTGGCTTCAGGTTGCTAAAGTGGTGATCCCAGAGGTATTGATAGGTGAAGTCAACTTCGGGTTGAGCACATGAATTACACCAGCCTGCGCAGATGCGCAGGTTTTTTTTGGCCGGTCATCAATCTGTAACAGTAACCGACAATTTACACACCTCGTTGCATTTCCCTTCATTCCTTTGCGTTTTCTCGCTGGCGAAGAGTCGTCGTGCAGACCACAATCAAGATCCCAGAGGTATTGATTGGTGAGATTATTCGGTACGCTCTTCGTACCCTGTCTCTTGCACCAACCTGCGCGGATGCGCAGGTTTTTTTTCGCACCTAATTTACTGTCGCTCGCGTTCTTTATCTCGTGTAATCTCCCTCCATTCGCTTTTACTGAATCAGAGCAAAGGGAGTTGGAATGCTTTTTAGCTTTTTTCGAAATTTGTGCCGTGTTTTGTATCGCGTTCGCGTTACGGGTGACACCCAGGCACTGAAGGGCGAGCGCGTTCTAATTACGCCTAATCACGTCTCTTTTATTGATGGCATTTTGCTTGGACTGTTTTTACCTGTGCGTCCAGTGTTTGCCGTTTACACCTCAATAAGCCAACAGTGGTATATGCGTTGGCTGAAATCATTTATCGACTTTGTTCCTCTCGACCCGACGCAACCTATGGCTATTAAACATCTGGTACGTCTGGTGGAACAGGGCCGACCAGTGGTGATTTTCCCTGAAGGACGCATCACCACTACAGGCTCGCTGATGAAAATCTACGATGGCGCGGGTTTTGTCGCGGCGAAGTCTGGTGCAACGGTTATTCCTGTGCGTATTGAAGGGGCGGAACTTACGCACTTCAGCCGCCTGAAAGGTCTGGTTAAACGTCGCTTGTTCCCGCAAATTACTCTGCATATTTTGCCACCAACGCAGGTGGCGATGCCGGATGCGCCGCGTGCCCGTGACCGTCGCAAAATCGCTGGTGAAATGCTGCATCAAATAATGATGGAAGCGCGTATGGCGGTGCGCCCGCGTGAAACTCTGTACGAATCTTTACTGAGTGCAATGTACCGCTTCGGAGCCGGGAAGAAATGTGTCGAAGACGTCAACTTTACCCCAGACTCCTATCGCAAATTGCTTACGAAAACGCTGTTTGTTGGACGCATCCTTGAAAAATACAGTGTTGAAGGCGAACGCATCGGCTTAATGCTGCCCAATGCAGGCATCAGTGCGGCAGTGATTTTTGGGGCCATCGCGCGTCGCCGCATTCCCGCAATGATGAACTACACTGCTGGGGTAAAAGGGCTGACCAGTGCTATTACGGCGGCTGAAATCAAAACCATCTTCACTTCCCGCCAGTTTCTCGATAAAGGCAAACTCTGGCATCTGCCGGAGCAACTTACTCAGGTGCGCTGGGTCTATCTGGAAGATTTAAAAGCAGATGTCACCACTGCCGACAAAGTATGGATCTTCGCTCATTTGCTGATGCCGCGCCTGGCGCAGGTAAAACAGCAGCCGGAAGAAGAGGCGCTGATCCTCTTTACCTCCGGTTCTGAAGGCCATCCAAAAGGCGTCGTCCATAGCCATAAAAGCATTCTGGCGAACGTCGAGCAGATTAAAACGATTGCCGACTTCACCACCAACGATCGCTTTATGTCGGCATTACCGCTGTTTCACTCCTTTGGGCTGACGGTAGGCCTGTTTACGCCACTGCTTACAGGTGCAGAAGTGTTCCTTTATCCAAGCCCGCTGCATTACCGCATTGTGCCGGAGTTGGTGTATGACCGCAGTTGCACCGTGTTGTTCGGTACCTCGACTTTCCTCGGTCACTACGCGCGTTTCGCCAACCCGTATGACTTCTATCGTCTACGCTATGTGGTGGCAGGCGCAGAAAAACTACAAGAAAGTACCAAACAGCTTTGGCAGGATAAATTTGGCCTGCGCATCCTTGAAGGCTATGGTGTAACCGAGTGCGCGCCTGTCGTTTCTATCAACGTACCGATGGCGGCGAAACCCGGTACGGTAGGGCGTATTCTACCAGGAATGGATGCGCGCCTGTTGTCGGTCCCTGGTATCGAAGAGGGCGGACGCCTGCAACTGAAAGGGCCGAACATAATGAACGGCTATCTGCGGGTGGAGAAGCCAGGTGTACTGGAAGTGCCCACCGCCGAGAATGTTCGCGGCGAAATGGAGCGCGGCTGGTATGACACTGGCGATATTGTGCGTTTTGACGAGCAGGGCTTTGTGCAGATTCAGGGCCGCGCAAAACGCTTTGCCAAAATTGCAGGCGAAATGGTGTCGCTGGAAATGGTGGAACAACTGGCACTTGGTGTTTCGCCAGATAAAGTCCATGCCACTGCGATTAAGAGCGATGCCAGCAAAGGCGAGGCACTGGTGCTTTTCACCACAGATAACGAACTGACGCGCGATAAGTTGCAACAGTATGCCCGCGAGCACGGCGTGCCGGAGCTTGCTGTACCGCGCGATATTCGCTATCTGAAACAGATGCCATTACTTGGCAGCGGCAAACCTGACTTTGTCACGTTGAAAAGCTGGGTAGACGAAGCGGAACAACACGATGAGTGAGTCAGTGCACACTAACACTTCGTTGTGGTCGAAGGGGATGAAAGCGGTTATCGTGGCGCAGTTTCTCTCTGCGTTTGGCGATAATGCCCTACTGTTTGCCACTCTGGCGTTACTGAAAGCGCAGTTCTATCCGGAGTGGAGCCAGCCCATCCTGCAAATGGTGTTTGTAGGTGCTTACATTCTTTTTGCGCCGTTTGTCGGGCAGGTGGCGGATAGCTTCGCCAAAGGCCGGGTGATGATGTTTGCCAACGGCCTGAAGCTGCTGGGCGCAGCCAGTATCTGCTTTGGTATCAATCCGTTTCTCGGCTATACGCTGGTGGGTGTTGGTGCTGCAGCCTATTCACCGGCGAAATACGGTATTCTCGGCGAATTAACCACGGGTAGTAAGTTAGTGAAAGCTAACGGTTTAATGGAAGCTTCTACCATAGCGGCGATTTTGCTCGGTTCCGTAGCCGGTGGTGTGCTGGCTGACTGGCATGTCCTCGTCGCCCTGGCCGCATGCGCACTGGCCTACGGTGGTGCGGTCGTTGCCAATATCTACATTCCCAAACTGGCGGCGGCGCGTCCGGGGCAGTCCTGGAATCTCATCAACATGACCCGCAGTTTCCTGAATGCCTGCACCTCGCTATGGCGCAATGGTGAAACGCGTTTTTCGCTGGTGGGCACCAGTTTATTCTGGGGAGCGGGTGTCACGCTGCGTTTCCTGTTGGTGCTGTGGGTACCGGTGGCGCTGGGCATTACCGATAACGCTACGCCCACCTATCTCAACGCGATGGTAGCGATTGGTATCGTGGTTGGCGCAGGTGCGGCAGCGAAGTTAGTTACGCTGGAAACCGTGTCACGCTGTATGCCAGCCGGGATTTTGATTGGCGTGGTGGTACTGATTTTTTCCCTGCAACACGAGCTGCTGCCAGCCTATGCCTTGTTGATGCTGATTGGCGTGATGGGGGGCTTTTTTGTCGTTCCGCTCAATGCGTTGCTACAGGAGCGGGGTAAAAAAAGCGTCGGGGCGGGGAATGCGATTGCAGTACAAAACCTTGGCGAAAACAGCGCCATGTTGTTGATGCTGGGCATTTACTCGCTGGCGGTAATGATAGGCATCCCGGTCGTGCCCATTGGCATTGGCTTCGGTGCGCTGTTTGCGCTGGCAATAACGGCGCTGTGGATCTGGCAGCGCCGTCATTAATATTTAACGCCGGTTTTAACCGGCGTTAATCTTATGGTGCCGGATAAGTATAAACCTGATGCACCGCTTCAATTTCAGCTAATACGTCTTCGCTTAACTCCAGATGCAAACTTTCGATGTTAGTTTTCAGCTGATCCATCGTGGTTGCGCCCAGCAGAGTGCTGGCAACAAACGGTTGACGGCGTACAAACGCGAGCGCCATCTGAGCAGGGTCCAGGCCATGACGTCTGGCGATATCAACATACGCCGCGACGGCTTTTTGCGTTTGCTCACCGCTATAGCGGGTGAACCGACTAAAGAGCGTATTACGTGCGCCAGCGGGTTTTGCACCATTGAGATATTTCCCGGTCAGCGTGCCGAAACCCAGGCACGAATAGGCCAGCAGTTCGACCCCTTCATACTGGCTGACTTCTGCCAGACCTACTTCAAAACTGCGGTTTAACAGACTGTAAGGGTTCTGAATGGTGACAATACGCGGCAGATCGTGTTTGTCCGCTAGATGCAGGTAGCGCATTACGCCAAATGCAGTTTCGTTCGACACGCCGATATAACGAATTTTTCCCGCGTGTTGGTACTCTGCCAGTGCGTCCAGCGTATCCAGCAGCGAAACCGCAGGCGCAGAATCCGTCCAGCTATAACCGAGTTTGCCGAAGCAGTTGGTCGGGCGCTGCGGCCAGTGCACCTGATAAAGATCGAGGTAATCAGTCTGTAGGCGCTTGAGGCTGTCATGCAGCGCTTCGCGGATATTCTTCCGATCCAGCGCCTGATCCGGGCGGATGCCCTTGTCATTATTGCGCGACGGTCCGCTCACTTTGGAGGCGATAATTAACTTTTCGCGGCTGCCATGTTTCGCCAGCCAGTTGCCGACGTAGGTTTCGGTTAACCCTTGCGTTTCGGGGCGCGGAGGTACTGGGTACATTTCGGCAACGTCGATAAGGTTAATGCCCTGAGCGACGGCATAGTCGAGTTGTGCGTGGGCGTCGGCTTCGCTGTTCTGTTCACCAAACGTCATCGTGCCAAGCCCCAGCGTGCTGACTTCCAGCGAACTGTGGGGTATACGGTGATATTGCATAGCCGTTTCCTTTTTATAATCACGACATAAGGAATATAAAAATGGCAGAGGGAAGGGAAAAGGGAAAGAGAAAAATCTTAAGGCCAGCCGGATGCTGACCTTATTTGTTAACGTTCAATAATTTGCGAAACATCATCACGGTTAATTTGCATCGCGTTACCTTGCTGATCGTGATAACTCACCAGCCCGGTATCATCATCAATTTCAGGTTTTCCATCGGTCAAAATCATACGGCCATCTTTGGTCGCCATGACGTAATCACTGGAACACCCGGAAACAGCAAACGCCAGTCCGACTGCAGAAATTATTACTGCCCATTTTTTCATCCGGTTATCCTCATTTGGCCTACCTATGATAATAGTCTGTTTATAAACCGACGTTATATATCTTGAAAGCAGGAAAATCTTAAACTGTGAGGGTAAAAGGAGTGAGTACGCCCTCCCGCAGGAGAGCGTACGGAGTATCAGAGCGGATTCTTTTTGTTGCGAATCAAGTTGAGGCTTTCAACCGCAATAGAGAAGAACATCGCGAAGTAGATGTAACCTTTCGGTACGTGGATGTCGAAACTTTCCAGAATCAGGGTAAAGCCCACCAGAATCAGGAAAGAGAGCGCCAGCATTTTTACCGAAGGATGGCGTTCGACAAAATCACCAATCGAGCGCGCGGCGAACATCATCACGCCTACGGCAATCACCACGGCTGCCATCATAATAAACAGGTGATCTGACAGACCCACAGCCGTAATCACCGAGTCGAGGCTAAAGATAATATCCAGCAGCATAATCTGCACGATAGCGCCGAGGAATGATGAAACGCGTGTTTTCAGCCCTTCTTCTTCACCTTCAATGGATTCGTGGATTTCCTTGCTGGCTTTCCAGATAAGGAACAAGCCACCCAGAAGCAGAATCAAATCACGGGCAGAAATTTCCTGACTGAATATTGTAAAAAGCGGATTTGTCAGGCGCGTAACCCAGGCGATTGATGCCAGCAGCGCCAGACGCATAACCATGGCTCCCGCCAACCCCAGACGGCGCGCATGAGCACGTTGTGCTGTGGGAAGCTTTGCCACCACCAGAGAAAGGAAAATAATATTGTCGATCCCAAGAACGATCTCCAGCAGCGTCAGCGTACCGAGCGCAAGCCAGGCGTTAGGATCGGTTATCCATGCAAATAACATCTAAAAAGCCCTGCCAAAAAAATGAAGCGGTAATTATATGCCCGGAAAGCGGCAGGTCAAAGCGATGGCTACTGGATCAGAAAATGACGGGCCAGTAGTGCACTGGTGAAATTCTTCTTCAAATAAAAGCCGCGTGGCAGCGTCAGAATCCGTTCGCCCCGGGCACCAATGGCTTCGGTAAGCGCTTTCGCATTCGCTGCTTTCGGTCTTATCTGTAAATATTCCCCGTGACGAGCGGTGATCCGCTCAACCTGACCGAGAACAATCATATCCATTAATTCTTCCCAGTCTTCGCGTAGCTGTCGGTCTTCCTCTTCATTCGGGCTCCACAGCAACGGTGATCCTACGCGACGCTGCGCCAGCGGGATGCTGCGCTCGCCTTCAACCGGTATCCACAGTACGCGTTTGAGCTTGTGGCGCACATGGCTGGTTTCCCAGGTCACCCCGCTATTACCCGTTAACGGGGCAACACAAACGAATGTTGTTTCCAGCGGACGACCAAGACTATCCACAGGGATAGTTTTAAGTTCCACGCCCAGAGCGGCAAAATCTTGCTCAGGTTTACTCCCTGCGCTGGCACCTAGCCAGATCTCCAGTAACACGCCAATCCAGCCCTTATCGCGTTTTAAATTCTCTGGCGTAACAAGCCCGGCAAGTGCCGCCAGTTCTCCCAATGTATAACCAGAAAGTTGCTGTGCTTGCGCTAACAACTGTTCTTCAGTTTCGGGAGGAGAGAGCAGTGGGCGAGGTTGGGACATGTCATGATACCTTGATTAAAAAACAAACAGCAATTATGTGCCGAATATTCGCAGTGTAACTTTTTCCACATGTGTTGTTCAATTCCCTGATTTATATTGCTTTTTAGGCTGCCGGTAATCGAGTTGCGCAACACTGCAATAGGTTTTCCAAATCTGGTCACTGAAAATAAACAGGATCTTACACCATGTTATCCACAGAAAGCTGGGATAACTGTGAAAAACCTCCACTACTGTTTCCATTTACAGCCTTGACGTGCGATGAAACTCCAGTTTTTAGTGGTTCAGTGCTTAACTTAGTGGCACATTCTGTGGATAAATACGGCATTGGTTGATCTTTCGCCAACCCGTAAATGAGAGGTGTGACCTGGGTCACGAATTACTCTTTTTCATTACTCAAATTACATGTAATGCATTGACTAATAATGAATATTTTAAAATGTCTATATCGGGCTTATTCAGAATGCTCCGGGTTTTCCCGTAGTAATTCCGTAGTTCTTCACAACTCTATCCACAGAAAAGGTGAATAAAAACGGCTATCCACCCCTTCCTCTGTTTATAACTCTGCACATAACTGTGAGTTATTCAATTGTTATTAGTGTGTAATGCCCTGCAGAGAGTGGTTTACCGTCTTCCTGGAGTATGAAACAATCATTCGTATATAAAGCTTTATTTTGAGGTAGTCCGGTGATTGATGACGATGGCTACCGCCCAAACGTAGGTATCGTGATTTGTAATCGCCAGGGGCAGGTAATGTGGGCCCGGCGATTTGGTCAGCACTCCTGGCAATTTCCGCAAGGCGGAATCAACCCCGGAGAATCCGCAGAGCAGGCGATGTACCGTGAATTGTTTGAAGAAGTAGGATTAAGCCGCAAAGACGTTCGAATCCTTGCTTCAACGCGTAACTGGTTGCGCTACAAATTACCGAAACGTTTGGTGCGTTGGGACACGAAGCCGGTTTGTATCGGCCAAAAACAAAAATGGTTTCTCTTGCAGCTGGTGAGCGGCGATGCAGAAATCAATATGCAAACCAGCAGTACACCAGAGTTTGACGGCTGGCGATGGGTAAGTTACTGGTATCCGGTCAGACAGGTGGTGTCATTTAAACGTGATGTCTACCGTAGGGTAATGAAAGAGTTCGCGAGTGTGGTGATGTCACTGCAGGAAAATACGCCAAAACCACAAAACGCATCTGCTTATCGACGTAAAAGAGGTTAAGTCACGCCAATTATGCTCACTCGCCTGCGCGAAATAGTCGAAAAGGTAGCCAGCGCACCACGCCTGAATGAGGCGTTAAATATTCTGGTTACCGACATCTGTCTTGCGATGGATACCGAGGTCTGTTCGGTCTACCTGGCCGATCATGATCGACGTTGTTACTACCTGATGGCGACCCGGGGGCTGAAAAAACCACGCGGTCGCACTGTAACGCTCGCGTTTGATGAAGGGATCGTCGGCCTGGTTGGCAGGCTGGCGGAACCGATAAACCTTGCAGATGCGCAAAAGCACCCCAGCTTCAAATACATCCCCTCCGTAAAAGAAGAACGTTTCCGCGCGTTTTTAGGCGTACCAATTATTCAACGTCGCCAGTTGCTTGGTGTACTGGTGGTACAGCAACGAGAGTTGCGCCAGTATGACGAAAGTGAAGAATCCTTCCTGGTGACGCTTGCCACCCAGATGGCAGCTATTCTTTCTCAGTCGCAGTTGACTGCCCTGTTTGGGCAATATCGCCAGACGCGAATCCGCGCATTACCGGCAGCACCTGGTGTGGCGATTGCCGAAGGCTGGCAGGATGCCACGTTACCTTTAATGGAACAGGTGTATCAGGCATCAACGCTGGATCCGGCTCTGGAACGCGAACGACTGACCGGGGCGCTGGAAGAAGCGGCAAACGAGTTTCGCCGCTACAGCAAACGCTTTGCCGCCGGTGCACAAAAAGAAACGGCGGCTATTTTCGATCTTTACTCGCACCTGCTTTCGGACACCCGGCTGCGTCGCGAATTGTTTGCCGAGGTTGATAAAGGCTCGGTGGCAGAGTGGGCGGTAAAAACGGTCATTGAAAAATTTGCCGAACAGTTTGCCGCGCTAAGCGATAACTATCTCAAAGAGCGGGCTGGCGATTTACGTGCGCTGGGTCAGCGATTGCTGTTTCATCTTGATGACGCTAATCAAGGGCCGAACGCCTGGCCGGAACGTTTCATTCTGGTGGCAGATGAACTGTCAGCGACAACTCTTGCTGAGCTGCCCCAGGATCGCTTAGTCGGTGTTGTCGTGCGAGATGGCGCAGCCAACTCCCATGCTGCGATCATGGTACGTGCGCTGGGGATCCCTACCGTGATGGGCGCGGATATTCAGCCTTCGGTGCTGCATCGTAGGACGCTGATCGTTGATGGCTATCGCGGTGAATTGCTGGTCGATCCGGAGCCGGTACTGCTGCAAGAATATCAGCGGCTAATTAGTGAAGAGATTGAGCTTAGCCGTCTGGCGGAAGATGACGTCAATTTACCCGCGCAGTTAAAAAGCGGTGAGCGTATAAAAGTCATGCTCAATGCTGGTTTAAGCCCGGAACATGAAGAAAAACTGGGCAGCCGTATTGATGGCATCGGTCTTTATCGCACTGAAATCCCATTCATGCTGCAAAGTGGTTTCCCGTCGGAAGAAGAACAGGTGGCGCAGTATCAGGGGATGCTGCAAATGTTCAATGATAAACCCGTCACCTTGCGTACGCTGGATGTCGGAGCAGATAAGCAGCTGCCTTACATGCCGATCAGCGAAGAGAATCCATGCCTGGGTTGGCGTGGGATTCGCATTACGCTCGATCAGCCGGAGATCTTCTTGATTCAGGTGCGGGCGATGCTGCGTGCTAATGCCGCTACGGGCAACCTGAATATTCTGTTGCCGATGGTCACAAGCCTCGATGAAGTTGATGAAGCACGCCGCCTGATTGAACGTGCCGGACGTGAAGTCGAGGAGATGATCGGTTACGAAATTCCCAAACCACGTATCGGCATCATGCTGGAAGTGCCGTCAATGGTATTTATGCTGCCGCATCTGGCAAAGCGGGTCGATTTCATCTCTGTTGGCACCAACGATCTGACTCAATACATTCTGGCCGTTGATCGCAACAATACCCGGGTGGCGAACATTTATGACAGTCTTCATCCTGCAATGTTACGAGCTCTGGCGATGATCGCCCGGGAAGCGGAAATACATGGAATCGATCTCCGTTTGTGCGGTGAAATGGCGGGCGATCCCATGTGCGTGGCAATCCTCATTGGGCTTGGGTATCGCCATCTGTCTATGAACGGACGTTCTGTAGCGCGGGTAAAATACCTGCTGCGGCGCATTGATTATGCCGAAGCAGAAAATCTTGCGCAGCGTAGTCTGGAAGCGCAACTGGCGACCGAAGTTCGCCATCAGGTTGCAGCCTTTATGGAGCGTCGCGGCATGGGCGGGCTGATTCGCGGAGGGTTATAGCGCGGATCATATACATATCTTTTAACGGTATCCGGCAACCAGCCAGGTCCCCTTGTGCTATTATTCGTACCTTTGGAGCGCCTGAAACCTGCGGCGCGCATTTCAATCGCTGTTCTCTTTCAGCGAAATAACAAGAACTTGTGGTGACAGATGACCAGTAGCTATCTGCATTTTCCGGAGTTTGATCCGGTCATTTTCTCAATAGGACCCGTGGCGCTTCACTGGTACGGCCTGATGTATCTGGTGGGTTTCATTTTTGCAATGTGGCTGGCAACACGACGGGCGAATCGTCCGGGCAGCGGCTGGACCAAAAATGAAGTTGAAAACTTACTCTATGCGGGCTTCCTCGGCGTCTTCCTCGGGGGACGTATTGGTTATGTTCTGTTCTACAATTTCCCGCAGTTTATGGCCGATCCGCTGTATCTGTTCCGTGTCTGGGACGGCGGCATGTCTTTCCACGGCGGCCTGATTGGCGTTATCGTGGTGATGATTATCTTTGCCCGCCGTACTAAACGTTCCTTCTTCCAGGTTTCTGATTTTATCGCACCACTCATTCCGTTTGGTCTTGGTGCCGGGCGTCTGGGCAACTTTATTAACGGTGAATTGTGGGGCCGCGTTGACCCGAACTTCCCGTTTGCCATGCTGTTCCCAGGCTCCCGTACAGAAGATATTTTGCTGCTGCAAACCAACCCGCAGTGGCAATCCATTTTCGACACTTACGGTGTGCTGCCGCGCCACCCATCACAGCTTTACGAGCTGCTGCTGGAAGGTGTGGTGCTGTTTATTATCCTCAACCTGTATATTCGTAAACCGCGCCCAATGGGAGCTGTCTCTGGCTTGTTCCTGATTGGCTACGGCGCGTTTCGCATCATTGTTGAGTTTTTCCGCCAGCCCGACGCGCAGTTTACCGGTGCCTGGGTGCAGTACATCAGCATGGGGCAAATTCTTTCCATCCCGATGATTGTCGCGGGTGTGATCATGATGGTCTGGGCATATCGTCGCAGCCCACAGCAACACGTTTCCTGAGGAACCATGAAACAGTATTTAGAACTGATGCAAAAAGTGCTCGACGAAGGCACACAGAAAAACGACCGTACCGGAACCGGAACGCTTTCCATTTTTGGTCATCAGATGCGTTTTAACCTGCAGGATGGATTCCCGCTGGTGACAACTAAACGTTGCCACCTGCGTTCCATCATCCACGAACTGCTGTGGTTTCTGCAGGGCGACACTAACATTGCTTATCTACACGAAAACAATGTCACCATCTGGGACGAATGGGCCGATGAAAACGGCGACCTCGGACCAGTGTATGGTAAACAGTGGCGCGCCTGGCCAACGCCAGATGGTCGTCATATTGACCAGATCACTACGGTACTGAACCAGCTGAAAAACGACCCGGATTCGCGCCGCATTATTGTTTCAGCGTGGAACGTAGGCGAACTGGATAAAATGGCGCTGGCACCGTGCCATGCGTTCTTCCAGTTCTATGTGGCAGACGGCAAACTCTCTTGCCAGCTTTATCAGCGCTCCTGTGACGTTTTCCTCGGCCTGCCGTTTAACATTGCCAGCTACGCGTTACTGGTGCATATGATGGCGCAGCAGTGTGATCTGGAAGTGGGCGATTTTGTCTGGACGGGGGGCGACACGCACCTGTACAGCAATCATATGGATCAAACTCATCTGCAATTAAGCCGCGAACCGCGTCCGCTGCCGAAGTTGATTATCAAACGTAAACCCGAATCCATCTTCGACTACCGTTTCGAAGACTTTGAGATTGAAGGCTACGATCCACATCCGGGCATTAAAGCGCCGGTGGCTATCTAATTACGAAACATCCTGCCAGAGCCGACGCCAGTGTGCGTCGGTTTTTTTTACCCTCCGTTAAATTCTTCGAGACGCCTTCCCGAAATTTTACAACGTCCTGCAACGGCGTAAATAGTCCGGAAGATGCGCCGAAGAAATAGAAACTGGCCCTCGTCTTTTTTTCTCCTCGCTCCATACTGCCGGCATGAAAACACAACGTGGTTATACGCTGATTGAAACGCTGGTCGCGATGCTGATTTTGGTCATGCTAAGCGCAAGTGGACTCTATGGCTGGCAATACTGGCAGCAGTCGCAACGGCTATGGCAAACCGCCAGCCAGGCGCGGGACTATTTGCTCTATTTACGTGAAGATGCCAACTGGCATAACCGCGACCACAGTATCAGCGTTATCAGGGAGGGGACGTTATGGTGCCTTGTGAGTTCCGCTGCTGGGGCCAATACCTGTCATGGCAGTTCACCATTGGTCTTTGTGCCACGCTGGCCCGAAGTCGAAATGAGCGACCTGACACCTTCGCTTGCTTTCTTTGGCCTGCGCAATACCGCATGGGCCGGGCATATTCGCTTCAAAAACTCAACGGGCGAGTGGTGGCTGGTGGTTTCGCCGTGGGGAAGACTCCGGCTTTGTCAGCAAGGAGAAACAGAAGGATGCCTGTAAAAGAGCAAGGTTTTTCTCTGCTGGAAGTGTTGATTGCTATGGCGATCAGTAGCGTATTGTTGCTGGGGGCTGCACGCTTTCTGCCTGCGTTACAGCGTGAAAGTTTAACGAGCACCCGTAAGCTGGCGCTGGAAGATGAAATCTGGCTGCGGGTATTTACCGTCGCGAAGCATCTCCAGAGGGCGGGTTATTGTCATGGCAGCTGTACCGGCGAAGGGCTGGAAATTGTCGGACAGGGTGACTGTATCATTGTGCAGTGGGATGCGAACAGTAACGGTATCTGGGATCGCGAACCGGTAAAAGAGTCTGACCAGATTGGATTTCGTCTGAAGGAGCATGTGCTGGAAACGCTACGCGGTGCGACATCCTGTGAAGGTAAGGGCTGGGATAAAGTCACTAATCCGGATGCCATCATTATCGACACTTTTCAGGTCGTACGTCAGGATGTCAGCGGCTTCTCGCCGGTGTTGACGGTTAATATGCGTGCTGCCAGTAAGTCTGAACCGCAAACCGTGGTGGATGCCAGCTATAGCGTGACAGGATTCAACCTGTGAACCGCGAAAAAGGTGTTTCGTCACTGGCTCTGGTTCTGATGCTGCTGGTTTTGGGTAGCTTGCTATTGCAAGGAATGAGTCAGCAGGATCGCAGTTTTGCCTCTCGCGTGAGCATGGAAAGTCAGTCATTGCGCCGCCAGGCCATCGTTCAGTCGGCGCTGGCGTGGGGGAAAATGCACTCCTGGCAGACGCAGCCCGCAGTTCAGTGCTCGCAGTACGCTGGAACCGATGCCCGGGTTTGTTTGCGTTTACTGGCAGATAATGAAGCCTTATTGGTTGCCGGTTATGAAGGCGTTTCGTTGTGGCGAACAGGCGAAGTCATTGATGGAAACATTGTTTTTTCGCCACGCGGCTGGAGCGATTTTTGTCCGCTGAAAGAGAGGGCGTTATGTCAGCTTCCCTGAAGAATCAACAAGGCTTTAGCCTGCCGGAGGTAATGGTTGCGATGGTGCTGATGGTGATGATTGTCACTGCGTTATCGGGTATCCAGCGAACATTAATGAACAGTCTCGCCAGCAGAAACCAGTACCAACAGCTCTGGCGGCATGGTTGGCAGCAAACGCAACTGCGCGCGATTTCGCCACCTGCCAACTGGCAGGTCAACCGAATGCAGACATCGCAGGCGGGATGTGTCAGCATCAGCGTTACGCTAGTTTCACCCGGGGGCAGAGAAGGCGAGATGACCCGCCTGCATTGCCCGAATCGTCAGTAGTCAGGAGCCGCTATGTTAAGGGTCTACCATTCCAATCGTCTGGACGTGCTGGAAGCGTTGATGGAGTTTATTGTCGAACGCGAACGGCTGGACGATCCTTTCGAACCAGAGATGATTCTGGTGCAAAGTACCGGTATGGCGCAGTGGCTGCAAATGACCCTGTCGCAAAAGTTTGGTATTGCGGCAAACATTGATTTTCCGCTGCCAGCGAGCTTTATCTGGGATATGTTCGTCCGGGTGTTACCGGAGATCCCCAAAGAGAGCGCCTTTAACAAACAGAGCATGAGCTGGAAACTGATGACTCTGCTGCCGCAATTGCTGGATCGCGAAGACTTTACCCTGTTGCGGCATTATCTGACTGACGATAGCGACAAGCGAAAACTGTTCCAGCTTTCCTCAAAAGCGGCGGACCTGTTTGACCAGTATCTGGTCTATCGCCCGGAGTGGCTGGCACAGTGGGAAACAGGACATTTGGTTGAAGGGCTGGGAGAAGCACAGGCCTGGCAAGCGCCGTTGTGGAAGGCGCTGGTGGAATATACCCATGAACTCGGACAACCGCGTTGGCACCGCGCCAATCTCTATCAGCGCTTTATCGAAACGCTGGAGTCCGCGACGACCTGCCCGCCGGGGTTACCTTCGCGCGTCTTTATATGCGGTATTTCCGCGTTACCGCCTGTTTATCTCCAGGCGCTCCAGGCGCTGGGTAAACATATTGAAATCCATCTCCTGTTTACCAACCCCTGCCGTTATTACTGGGGCGATATTAAAGATCCTGCTTATCTGGCGAAACTGCTGACCCGTCAGCGTCGACACAGTTTTGAAGATCGCGAATTGCCGCTATTTCGTGATAGCGAAAATGCCGGGCAGCTCTTTAACAGCGATGGTGAACAGGATGTCGGCAACCCGCTGCTGGCTTCATGGGGTAAGCTTGGGCGCGACTACATTTATCTCCTTTCTGACCTGGAGAGCAGCCAGGAGCTGGACGCCTTTGTCGATGTCACGCCAGATAACCTGCTGCATAACATTCAGTCTGACATTCTGGAACTGGAAAACCGTGCCGTTGCTGGTGTGAACATCGAAGAGTTTTCCCGTAGCGATAACAAACGCCCGCTTGATCCACTGGATAGCAGTATCACCTTCCACGTTTGCCATAGCCCGCAGCGTGAAGTTGAAGTTTTGCACGATCGCCTGCTGGCGATGCTGGAAGAAGACCCGACACTTACTCCGCGCGACATCATCGTGATGGTGGCTGATATCGACAGCTACAGTCCGTTTATTCAGGCTGTGTTTGGTAGCGCACCTGCGGATCGTTACCTGCCTTACGCCATTTCCGACCGTCGGGCGCGGCAGTCGCATCCGGTACTGGAAGCGTTTATCAGCCTGTTATCGTTGCCAGACAGCCGCTTTGTGTCGGAAGACGTGCTGGCATTACTGGATGTGCCGGTGCTGGCGGCGCGGTTTGACATCACCGAAGAAGGGCTGCGTTATTTACGCCAGTGGGTCAACGAATCCGGCATTCGTTGGGGGATAGATGACGACAACGTTCGCGAGCTGGAACTCCCCACCACCGGACAACACACCTGGCGATTTGGCCTGACGCGTATGTTGCTGGGCTACGCGATGGAGAGCGCGCAGGGCGAGTGGCAATCGGTTCTACCTTATGATGAATCGAGCGGCTTAATTGCAGAACTGGTGGGGCATCTGGCTTCACTGCTAATGCAGCTAAACATCTGGCGTCGCGGGCTGGCACAGGAGCGTCCGCTAGAAGAGTGGTTGCCGGTTTGTCGCGATATGCTCAACGCCTTCTTCCTGCCGGATGCGGAAACCGAAGCGGCGATGACGCTGATCGAACAACAATGGCAGGCGATTATCGCCGAAGGTTTAGGTGCGCAGTATGGCGACGCGGTGCCGCTGTCACTATTGCGTGATGAACTGGCGCAGCGTCTGGATCAAGAACGTATCAGCCAGCGTTTTCTCGCCGGACCGGTTAACATTTGTACTCTGATGCCAATGCGTTCAATTCCGTTCAAAGTGGTTTGCCTGCTGGGAATGAACGACGGCGTTTATCCACGTCAGCTTGCGCCATTGGGCTTTGACCTGATGAGCCAGAAACCGAAGCGTGGCGACCGTAGCCGTCGCGATGACGACCGCTACCTGTTCCTGGAAGCGTTAATTTCCGCGCAGCAAAAACTCTATATCAGCTATATCGGGCGTTCCATTCAGGATAACAGTGAACGTTTCCCGTCGGTACTGGTGCAGGAACTGATCGACTACATCGGGCAAAGTCATTATCTACCGGGCGATGAAGCGCTCAACTGTGATGAAAGCGAGGCAAGGGTAAAAGCGCATCTTACTTGCCTCCATACCCGGATGCCGTTTGATCCGCAAAACTACCAGCCAGGCGAACGACAAAGCTATGCTCGTGAATGGCTACCTGCGGCCAGCCAGGCTGGTAAAGCACATTCTGAATTTGTTCAGCCGCTGCCGTTTACCTTACCGGAAACCGTGCCGCTGGAAACGCTACAACGATTCTGGGCACATCCGGTGCGGGCGTTCTTCCAGATGCGTTTGCAGGTGAACTTCCGTACTGAAGACAGCGAAATCCCAGACACCGAGCCATTTATTCTGGAAGGGCTTAGCCGTTATCAAATCAATCAGCAGTTATTGAATGCACTGGTTGAGCAGGATGATGCCGAACGCTTGTTCCGCCGCTTCCGGGCGGCAGGGGATTTACCGTATGGCGCTTTTGGTGAAATTTTCTGGGAAACACAGTGCCAGGAGATGCAGCAGCTTGCCGACAGAGTCATTGCCTGTCGCCAGCCGGGGCAGAGTATGGAAATTGATCTCGCCTGCAACGGTGTGCAGATAACTGGCTGGTTGCCGCAGGTGCAGCCGGATGGCCTGTTGCGCTGGCGTCCCTCTTTATTAAGTGTGGCGCAGGGAATGCAACTTTGGCTGGAACACCTTGTCTACTGTGCCAGCGGTGGTAATGGTGAAAGTCGCCTTTTTCTACGCAAAGACGGCGAGTGGCGTTTTCCGCCGCTTGCAGCCGAACAGGCTTTGCATTACCTCTCACAACTGATTGAGGGGTATCGTGAAGGGATGTCCGCGCCATTGCTGGTGTTACCTGAAAGTGGCGGCGCGTGGCTAAAAACCTGTTATGACGCGCAAAACGATGCCATGCTGGATGACGATTCCACGTTGCAAAAAGCCCGTACGAAATTCCTTCAGGCTTACGAAGGCAACATGATGGTGCGTGGCGAAGGTGATGATATCTGGTATCAAAGGCTCTGGCGGCAATTAACACCAGAGACAATGGAGGCCATCGTTGAACAGTCGCAACGTTTCCTGTTACCGCTGTTTCGCTTTAATCAGTCATGAGTGCTGTATAAAAATTGCGCAATCTATCCGCTTACTTTATGATGCGCACCAGTCACGGACTGATGGATATATAGACATAGGCTGACTCGTGCAGCACAAGATTAAATTCTGGCAGATGATTTGCGTTAACCTGTTGAATCTGGCCAGAAAATAAAGTTGATTATGAGGTCCGTGAATGCCCCGCAGCACCTGGTTCAAAGCATTATTGTTGTTTGTTGCCCTTTGGGCACCCTTAAGTCAGGCAGAAACGGGATGGCAGCCGATTCAGGAAACCATCCGTAAAAGTGATAAAGATAACCGCCAGTATCAGGCTATACGTCTGGATAACGGTATGGTGGTCTTGCTGGTTTCTGATCCGCAGGCAGTTAAATCGCTCTCGGCGCTGGTGGTGCCCGTTGGGTCGCTGGAAGATCCCGAGGCGTACCAGGGGCTGGCACATTACCTTGAACATATGAGTCTGATGGGGTCGAAAAAGTACCCGCAGGCTGACAGTCTGGCCGAATATCTCAAAATGCACGGCGGTAGTCACAATGCCAGCACTGCGCCGTATCGCACGGCTTTCTATCTGGAAGTTGAGAACGACGCCTTGCCTGGTGCGGTAGACCGCCTGGCCGATGCTATTGCTGAACCTTTGCTCGACAAGAAATATGCCGAACGTGAGCGTAATGCGGTGAACGCTGAATTAACCATGGCGCGTACGCGTGACGGGATGCGCATGGCACAGGTCAGCGCAGAAACCATTAACCCGGCACACCCCGGTTCAAAGTTTTCTGGTGGTAACCTCGAAACTTTAAGCGATAAACCTGGTAATCCGGTGCAGCAGGCGCTGAAAGATTTCCACGAGAAGTACTATTCCGCCAATCTGATGAAGGCGGTTATTTACAGCAATAAACCGCTGCCGGAGTTGGCAAAAATGGCGGCGGACACCTTTGGTCGCGTGCCGAACAAAGAGAGCAAAAAACCGGAAATCACCGTGCCGGTAGTCACCGACGCGCAAAAGGGCATTATCATTCATTACGTCCCGGCACTGCCGCGTAAAGTTCTGCGCGTTGAGTTTCGCATCGATAACAACTCAGCGAAGTTCCGTAGTAAAACGGATGAATTGATTACCTATCTGATTGGTAATCGCAGCCCAGGTACACTTTCCGACTGGCTGCAAAAGCAGGGATTAGTTGAGGGCATTAGCGCCAACTCCGATCCTATCGTCAACGGCAACAGCGGCGTATTAGCGATCTCTGCGTCTTTAACCGATAAAGGCCTGGCTAATCGCGATCAGGTTGTGGCGGCAATTTTTAGCTATCTCAATCTGTTACGTGAAAAAGGCATTGATAAACAATACTTCGATGAACTGGCGAATGTGCTGGATATCGACTTCCGTTATCCGTCGATCACCCGTGATATGGATTACGTCGAATGGCTGGCAGATACCATGATTCGCGTTCCGGTTGAGCATACGCTGGATGCAGTCAATATTGCCGATCGGTACGATGCTAAAGCAGTAAAAGAACGTCTGGCGATGATGACGCCGCAGAATGCGCGTATCTGGTATATCAGCCCGAAAGAGCCGCACAATAAAACGGCTTATTTTGTCGATGCGCCGTATCAGGTCGATAAAATCAGCGAACAAACTTTCGCTGACTGGCAGCAAAAAGCTGCCAATATTGCGCTCTCCTTACCGGAGCTTAACCCCTATATTCCTGACGATTTCTCGCTGATTAAGTCAGAGAAGAAATATGACCATCCAGAGCTGATTGTTGATGAGTCGAATCTGCGCGTGGTGTATGCGCCAAGCCGTTATTTTTCCAGCGAACCCAAAGCTGATGTCAGCCTGATTTTGCGTAATCCGAAAGCCATGGACAGCGCCCGCAATCAGGTGATGTTTGCGCTCAATGATTATCTCGCAGGGCTGGCGCTTGATCAGTTAAGCAACCAGGCGTCGGTTGGTGGCATAAGTTTTTCCACCAACGCTAACAACGGCCTTATGGTTAATGCTAATGGTTACACCCAGCGTCTGCCGCAGCTGTTCCAGGCATTGCTCGAGGGGTACTTTAGCTATACCGCTACGGAAGATCAGCTTGAGCAGGCGAAGTCCTGGTATAACCAGATGATGGATTCCGCAGAAAAGGGTAAAGCGTTTGAGCAGGCGATTATGCCCGCGCAGATGCTCTCGCAAGTGCCGTACTTCTCGCGAGATGAACGGCGTAAAATTTTGCCCTCCATTACGTTGAAAGAGGTGCTGGCCTATCGCGACGCCTTAAAATCAGGGGCTCGACCAGAGTTTATGGTTATCGGCAACATGACCGAGGCCCAGGCAACAACGCTGGCACGCGATGTGCAAAAACAGTTGGGCGCTGATGGTTCAGAGTGGTGTCGAAACAAAGATGTAGTGGTCGATAAAAAACAATCCGTCATCTTTGAAAAAGCCGGTAACAGCACCGACTCCGCACTGGCAGCGGTATTTGTACCGACTGGCTACGATGAATACACCAGCTCAGCCTATAGCTCTCTGTTGGGGCAGATCGTACAGCCGTGGTTCTACAATCAGTTGCGTACCGAAGAACAATTGGGCTATGCCGTGTTTGCGTTTCCAATGAGCGTGGGGCGTCAGTGGGGCATGGGCTTCCTTTTGCAAAGCAATGATAAACAGCCTTCATTCTTGTGGGAGCGTTACAAGGCGTTTTTCCCAACCGCAGAGGCAAAATTGCGAGCGATGAAGCCAGATGAGTTTGCGCAAATCCAGCAGGCGGTAATTACCCAGATGCTGCAGGCACCGCAAACGCTCGGCGAAGAAGCATCGAAGTTAAGTAAAGATTTCGATCGCGGCAATATGCGCTTCGATTCGCGTGATAAAATCGTGGCCCAGATAAAACTGCTGACGCCGCAAAAACTTGCTGATTTCTTCCATCAGGCGGTGGTCGAGCCGCAAGGCATGGCTATCCTGTCGCAGATTTCCGGCAGCCAGAACGGGAAAGCCGAATATGTGCATCCTGAAGGCTGGAAAGTGTGGGAGAACGTCAGCGCGTTGCAGCAAACAATGCCCCTGATGAGTGAAAAGAATGAGTGATGTCGCCGAGACACTAGATCCTTTGCGCTTGCCCTTACAGGGCGAGCGCCTGATTGAAGCCTCTGCCGGCACAGGCAAAACCTTTACGATTGCGGCGCTCTATTTGCGCCTGTTACTTGGACTAGGCGGTTCCGCCGCCTTTCCCCGCCCGCTGACCGTTGAAGAACTGCTGGTGGTCACCTTTACCGAGGCTGCCACGGCAGAATTGCGCGGTCGTATCCGTAGCAATATCCACGAGTTGCGCATCGCCTGTCTGCGTGAAACCACCGACAATCCACTGTACGAACGCCTGCTGGAAGAGATCGACGATAAAGCGCAAGCCGCGCAGTGGTTGTTGTTAGCCGAACGGCAGATGGATGAAGCGGCAGTCTTTACTATTCACGGTTTTTGCCAGCGCATGCTCAACCTGAATGCCTTTGAATCCGGTATGCTGTTTGAGCAGCAGCTGATTGAAGATGAGTCTCTGCTACGCTACCAGGCCTGCGCCGATTTCTGGCGTCGCCACTGCTACCCGCTGCCGCGTGAAATTGCCCTGGTGGTCTTTGAAACCTGGAAAGGGCCGCAGGCGTTGCTGCGCGATATTAATCGTTATCTGCAAGGCGAAGCACCGGTTATCAAAGCACCGCCGCCCGATGATGAAACGCTGGCTTCCCGCCACGCGCAAATTGTGGCGCGTATTGATACGGTAAAACAGCAGTGGCGCGACGCAGTGGGTGAACTGGATGCGCTGATCGAATCTTCTGGTATTGATCGACGCAAGTTTAACCGTAGCAATCAGGCTAAATGGATCGAGAAGATCAGCGCCTGGGCAGAAGAAGAGACCAACAGTTATCAGTTACCGGAGTCGCTGGAAAAATTCTCTCAGCGTTTCTTAGAAGATCGCACGAAAGCCGGGGGGGAAACCCCGCGACATCCACTGTTTGAGGCGATCGAACAACTGCTTGCAGAACCATTGTCGATCCGTGATCTGGTGATAACCCGCGCATTGGCTGAGATCCGCGAAACAGTAGCGCGTGAAAAACGCCGCCGTGGCGAATTGGGTTTTGATGACATGTTAAGTCGGCTCGATTCCGCGCTGCGTAGCGAAAGCGGCGAGGTGTTGGCAGCGGCGATCCGTACGCGATTCCCGGTGGCAATGATTGATGAATTTCAGGATACCGACCCCCAGCAGTACCGAATTTTTCGCCGTATCTGGCACCATCAGCCGGAAACCGCATTGTTGCTGATTGGCGACCCGAAACAGGCCATATATGCATTCCGGGGTGCGGATATCTTCACTTATATGAAGGCGCGTAGCGAAGTTCACGCCCACTACACTTTAGACACCAACTGGCGTTCCGCACCAGGAATGGTGAACAGTGTGAACAAGCTTTTCAGCCAGACTGATGACGCGTTCATGTTTCGCGAAATACCGTTTATTCCAGTGAAATCAGCCGGGAAAAATCAGGCGTTACGTTTTGTGTTTAAAGGTGAAACGCAGCCTGCGATGAAAATGTGGCTGATGGAAGGCGAAAGCTGCGGCGTTGGCGACTATCAAAGTACCATGGCGCAGGTATGTGCTGCGCAAATCCGCGACTGGCTACAAGCCGGACAGCGGGGCGAAGCGTTGCTGATGAACGGCGACGACGCGCGTCCGGTGCGTGCTTCGGACATCAGTGTGCTGGTGCGCAGCCGCCAGGAGGCCGCCCAGGTGCGCGACGCCTTAACGTTGCTGGAAATCCCTTCCGTTTACCTTTCGAACCGCGACAGTGTTTTTGAAACTCTGGAAGCGCAGGAAATGCTTTGGTTGTTGCAGGCGGTGATGACGCCCGAACGTGAGAACACCCTGCGTAGTGCGCTGGCAACGTCAATGATGGGGCTGAACGCGCTGGATATCGAAACGCTGAACAATGACGAACATGCGTGGGATGTGGTAGTCGAAGAGTTCGATGGTTATCGGCAAATCTGGCGCAAACGTGGCGTTATGCCGATGCTGCGGGCGCTGATGTCGGCGCGTAACATTGCTGAAAACTTGCTGGCAACGGCAGGCGGTGAGCGGCGTCTTACCGATATCTTGCATATCAGCGAACTGCTACAAGAAGCCGGAACGCAGCTGGAAAGTGAACATGCGCTGGTACGCTGGTTATCGCAACATATCCTCGAGCCAGACAGTAATGCCTCCAGCCAACAAATGCGTCTCGAAAGTGATAAACATCTGGTGCAGATTGTCACGATCCACAAATCGAAAGGGCTGGAATATCCATTGGTCTGGCTGCCGTTTATCACCAATTTCCGCGTCCAGGATCAGGCGTTTTATCACGATCGCCACTCGTTTGAGGCAGTTTTGGATCTTAACGCTGCGCCAGAAAGCGTCGACCTCGCGGAGGTCGAACGTCTGGCGGAAGATCTGCGTTTGCTTTACGTGGCGCTGACGCGTTCGGTTTGGCATTGCAGTCTCGGCGTTGCACCGCTGGTGCGCCGTCGTGGCGATAAAAAAGGTGACACCGACGTCCACCAAAGTGCGCTCGGGCGTTTGCTGCAAAAAGGGGAACCGCAAGATGCGGCAGGGCTTCGCACCTGTATTGAAGCGTTATGCGATGATGATATTGCCTGGCAAACGGCACAAACTGGTGATAACCAGCCCTGGCAGGTTAATGATGCTTTAACTGCAGAACTGAATGCGAGGACACTACAACGATTGCCCGGCGATAACTGGCGTGTCACCAGCTACTCCGGCTTGCAGCAGCGTGGTCACGGTATCGCTCAGGATCTGATGCCACGGCTGGATGTTGATGCCGCAGGCGTGGTCAGCATCGTTGAAGAACCGACGTTAACACCGCATCAGTTCCCGCGCGGTGCGTCACCGGGGACATTCTTGCACAGTTTGTTTGAAGACCTCGATTTTACCCAGCCGGTTGACCCGAACTGGGTACAGGAAAAACTGGAACTCGGCGGCTTTGAATCGCAGTGGGAACCGGTGTTGACCGAGTGGATCACGGCTGTCCTCCAGGCACCTCTCAATGAAACGGGTGTTAGCCTGAGTCAGCTTTCCGACCGCGATAAACAGGTGGAGATGGAGTTTTACCTGCCGATTAGCGAACCGCTCATCGCCAGCCAGCTTGATGCACTAATTCGCCAGTTTGACCCGCTATCCGCTGGCTGCCCGCCGCTGGAGTTCATGCAGGTACGCGGCATGTTAAAAGGCTTTATCGACCTGGTATTCCGCCACGAAGGGCGTTATTACCTGCTCGACTATAAATCCAACTGGCTGGGTGAAGACAGTTCGGCTTACACCCAACAGGCTATGGCAGCAGCGATGCAGGCACACCGCTATGATCTGCAATATCAGCTTTATACCCTGGCGCTGCATCGTTATCTGCGCCATCGCATTGCTGATTACGACTATGATCGTCACTTTGGCGGCGTTATCTATCTGTTCCTGCGTGGCGTTGATAAAGAACATCCGCAACAAGGGATTTACACAACCCGACCCAACGCCGGGTTGATTGCCCTGATGGATGAGATGTTTGCCGGTATGACCCTGGAGGAGGCGTAATGAAATTGCAAAAGCAATTACTGGAAGCTGTGGAGCACAAACAGCTACGCCCGCTGGATGTGCAATTTGCCCTGACCGTGGCGGGAGATGAACATCCTGCCGTCACCCTCGCGGCGGCACTGTTAAGTCATGATGCCGGAGAGGGACACGTCTGTTTGCCGCTTTCACGACTGGAAAATAACGAGGCGTCGCATCCGCTGTTGGCGACCTGTGTCAGTGAAATCGGTGAGCTACAAAATTGGGAAGAATGCTTGCTGGCTTCTCAAGCGGTCAGCAGGGGAGATGAACCCACGCCGATGATCCTCTGTGGCGATCGTCTTTATTTGAATCGCATGTGGTGTAACGAGCGGACGGTAGCGCGCTTCTTCAATGAGGTGAATCATGCCATTGAGGTTGATGAAGCTCTACTGGCGCAAACCCTGGACAAACTTTTTCCAGTAAGCGATGAAATTAACTGGCAAAAAGTTGCAGCGGCAGTGGCGCTGACGCGGCGGATCTCGGTGATTTCCGGCGGCCCAGGCACCGGTAAAACGACCACCGTGGCGAAGTTACTGGCAGCGTTAATTCAAATGGCCGACGGCGAACGCTGCCGTATCCGTCTGGCTGCACCAACGGGTAAAGCTGCCGCGCGCTTAACCGAATCTCTCGGCAAGGCTTTGCGACAGTTACCGCTGACCGATGAACAAAAGAAACGCATTCCGGAAGATGCCAGTACTTTGCACCGATTGCTGGGTGCGCAGCCGGGTAGCCAGCGTTTACGTCATCATGCCGGTAACCCGCTGCATCTTGATGTGCTGGTGGTAGATGAAGCGTCAATGATCGATCTGCCTATGATGTCGAGACTGATCGACGCCTTGCCCGATCATGCGCGAGTGATCTTTCTCGGCGATCGTGATCAACTGGCCTCGGTTGAGGCTGGGGCTGTGCTGGGCGATATCTGCGCTTATGCCAATGCCGGCTTTACCGCCGAGCGTGCCGGGCAGCTAAGCCGCCTGACGGGAACTCACGTTCCGGCAGGAACTGGCACAGAAGCGGCATCTTTGCGCGACAGTCTCTGCCTGCTGCAAAAAAGCTATCGTTTCGGCAGTGATTCTGGCATTGGTCAGTTAGCTGCGGCGATCAACCGTGGTGATAAAACGGCAGTGAAAACCGTTTTTCAGCAGGATTTTACTGATATCGAAAAACGGCTTTTACAGAGCGGAGAAGATTATATTGCGATGCTTGAGGAAGCTCTTGCGGGTTATGGACGTTATCTGGATCTGCTGCAAGCGCGTGCCGAGCCGGATTTAATCATTCAGGCGTTCAATGAGTACCAACTTTTGTGCGCCCTGCGGGAAGGGCCGTTTGGCGTGGCTGGACTGAATGAGCGAATTGAGCAGTTTATGCAACAGAAGCGCAAAATTCATCGTCATCCGCACTCTCGTTGGTACGAAGGTCGACCGGTAATGATTGCCCGTAATGACAGCGCGCTTGGGTTGTTTAATGGCGATATCGGTATTGCGCTGGATCGCGGGCAGGGGACGCGCGTCTGGTTTGCGATGCCGGACGGCAATATTAAGTCTGTGCAACCGAGTCGCTTGCCAGAGCACGAAACTACGTGGGCGATGACGGTACATAAATCGCAGGGATCGGAGTTCGACCATGCGGCGTTGATTTTACCGAGCCAACGCACGCCGGTAGTAACGCGAGAGCTGGTATACACCGCGGTGACCCGCGCGCGTCGCCGTCTGTCGCTGTATGCCGATGAGCGTATATTAAGTGCGGCAATCGCCACTCGTACTGAGCGGCGCAGTGGTCTGGCGGCGTTGTTTAGTTCGCGGGAATAAACGTAATTGCCGGATGCGACGCACGAGTGTTACGCATGTCGCATCCGACAATTTTCATCGCTTACCCTAAATCCGCCATCAACACTTTGGATTTACGCTGGTAGTTGTACAACTGCTTTTTGCTCTCGGGCAGTAAATCAATATCCACCGGGGTAAATCCACGTTCCTGGAACCAGTGAATACTGCGCGTGGTCAGCACAAACAATTTGCTTAAGCCGCTCTGCTTCGCCTGAGCGGTAATGCGTTCCAGCAGAACCTCGCCCCGTGATGAACTGCGGTAATCCGGGTGAACTGCCACACAGGCCATTTCCCCAATCTTCTCTTCCGGGAACGGATAGAGCGCGGCGCAGGCAATAGTCGTGTTATCGCGCTGAATAATGGTGAATTTGTCGATTTCCATCTCCAGCTGCTCGCGAGAACGGCGCACCAGAATACCTTGCTGCTCCAGCGGGCGAATCAACTCCAGAATACCGCCAATATCGTTGATTGTTGCGCGACGAATCTGCTCGGCGCTTTCCATCACAATCTGCGTACCGATACCGTCGCGTGAGAACAACTCTTGCAACAGCGCGCCATCTTCCTGATAACTGATTAAATGACAGCGACGCACGCCGCTGCGGCAGGCTTTCACTGCGCCACGCAAAAAGCGCACCGTACCGGAGTTGTAATCGCCTTTCTCTTCCTGGGCTTCTACCCGCGCTTGCGCTTCGTTAGGGAAAAGTTCTGAGACAATATCACCGTCGTCATTAGTAACGCCCTGGGAAGAGCAAAAACCAATCATCTTTTCAGCTTTCAGTTTGATGGCTAGTTGAGTGGCAATCTCTTCCGAGGTCAGATTAAAGCTCTCGCCAGTGACTGAAACAGCGACCGGCCCCATTAGCACTATTGCACCGCTGTCCAGTTGACGATGGATCGCGTCTTCATCAATCCGCCGGATACGCCCGCTATGGCAGTAATCCACGCCGTCATCGACGCCCAGCGGCTGGGCAATAATAAAATTGCCACTAACGACGTTGATATGCGCGCCCTGTAGCGGCGTGTTATTGAGACTCATCGACAGGCGAGCAGTAATATCCAGTTGCAATGTTCCCGCAGCCTGCTTCACCAGTTCCAGTGTTTTGGCGTCGGTCACACGTATATTCTTGTGATACAGCGGTTCGTGGTGATGCGCAGCCAGATTTGCGTCGATCTGCGGACGTGCGCCATAGACCACCACCAGACGGATGCCGAGGCTGTGCAACAACCCGATATCATTAACGATACTGGAGAAATTCTCATGCTCAATGGCTTCACCGCCGAGCATGATGACAAACGTTTTTCCCCGGTGGGTATTGATATAGGGAACCGAATGGCGGAATCCCTCGACCAACTCGGTTTTACGTTCCTTTACCACGGCACACCCCTTTGCATTATTATTCGAAATTATTGTATTTTTATTTTGTTTTTTCGCAGGGTGCAAGTGTAAATTTTATGCGAGAGCGACTTTTTTATCAGTAATGCCGTGAATATAAAAAGAATGTTTACCGTTTATTAGATGACAGATTATGCGTCTTTCGCTAAAGTTTCCGGTCAAATTAGTCGTTTACTTGTTACACAGCTTAGATTTCTTTTGCTCGGGAGAGGCATGTCAGGATCCAACACTGCAATCAGCCGTCGTCGTTTACTGCAAGGCGCGGGCGCTATGTGGCTATTGAGCGTAAGTCAGGTCAGCCTGGCTGCGGTTAGCCAGGTCGTGGCGGTGCGCGTCTGGCCTGCGTCCAGCTACACCCGCGTGACGGTAGAATCAAATCGTCAGCTGAAATATAAGCAGTTCGCGTTGAGTAACCCGGAACGCGTGGTGGTGGATATCGAAGATGTAAACCTGAACTCGGTACTCAAGGGGATGGCGGCACAAATTCGTGCAGACGACCCGTTCATCAAGTCGGCGCGCGTCGGGCAATTTGACCCGCAGACCGTACGGATGGTTTTTGAATTAAAGCAAAACGTAAAACCGCAGCTGTTTGCCCTTGCGCCGGTCGCCGGGTTTAAAGAGCGTCTGGTGATGGACCTCTATCCGGCCAATGCACAGGATATGCAGGACCCGCTGCTGGCGCTGCTGGAGGATTACAACAAAGGCGACCTCGAAAAGCAGGTGCCGCCAGCACAAAGTGGTCCACAACCGGGTAAAGCAGGGCGCGATCGTCCTATTGTTATTATGCTTGACCCTGGCCACGGCGGCGAAGACTCCGGTGCGGTGGGGAAATACAAAACGCGCGAAAAAGACGTGGTATTGCAAATAGCTCGCCGTCTGCGCTCTCTGATCGAGAAAGAGGGCAATATGAAGGTGTACATGACGCGCAATGAAGACATCTTCATTCCGTTGCAAGTGCGCGTAGCAAAAGCCCAGAAACAGCGTGCCGACCTGTTTGTCTCTATCCATGCCGACGCCTTTACCAGTCGCCAGCCGAGCGGTTCCTCAGTGTTTGCGCTCTCAACCAAAGGCGCAACCAGTACTGCGGCAAAATATCTGGCACAGACCCAGAACGCCTCGGACTTGATTGGTGGCGTGAGCAAAAGCGGTGACCGCTATGTCGACCACACCATGTTCGATATGGTGCAGTCGCTGACCATTGCCGACAGCCTTAAGTTTGGTAAAGCGGTGCTGAATAAGCTCGGTAAAATCAACAAGCTGCATAAAAATCAGGTTGAACAGGCCGGGTTTGCCGTGCTGAAAGCGCCTGATATTCCCTCCATTCTGGTCGAAACGGCGTTTATCAGTAACGTTGAGGAAGAGCGTAAACTGAAAACGGCGACTTTCCAGCAGGAAGTTGCGGAGTCTATTCTTGCGGGAATTAAAGCGTATTTTGCCGATGGGGCGACGCTGGCGAGAAGGGGATGATAAAAAGGCGCTGAATGGCGCTTTTTTTATGGGAGAGCAGAAACAAAAAAACACCCGTTAGGGTGTTCAATAATTGGTTGCGGGGGCCGGATTTGAACCGACGACCTTCGGGTTATGAGCCCGACGAGCTACCAGGCTGCTCCACCCCGCGTCACCGTATTGCTTTTACTTCATCAAATTTGATTGGTTGCGGGGGCCGGATTTGAACCGACGACCTTCGGGTTATGAGCCCGACGAGCTACCAGGCTGCTCCACCCCGCGTCACCGTACTGCTTTACTTCATCAAATTTTAATTGGTTGCGGGGGCCGGATTTGAACCGACGACCTTCGGGTTATGAGCCCGACGAGCTACCAGGCTGCTCCACCCCGCGTCCGTGGATGCGCACTATACTCCGCTCGCGTTTTCATGCAACCTTTTTTTTACCCCGATCACGGATTTGGCATGATTTTGAACAAAAACAAATCACTAAAGCCTATTTTTTGTGCAAAATTTGCGTCAGGGAGAGGCTGCTCATTTCATTAAACGCGGCGGTTTGTTATCTTCGTTGCGCCTTATTTTTTAACCTGAAGAAGAGAACAATGAAAGGACGTTGGGTAAAGTACCTTCTTATGGGCACGGTTGTGGCAATGCTTGCCGCCTGCTCTTCCAAACCAACCGATCGCGGACAGCAATATAAAGACGGGAAATTTACCCAGCCTTTCTCTCTGGTGAACCAGCCAGATGCCGTTGGCGCGCCGATTAACGCCGGTGATTTTGCCGAGCAAATTAACCATATCCGTAATTCGTCACCGCGTCTGTATGGCAACCAGAGTAATGTTTATAACGCGGTGCAAGAGTGGCTGCGCGCAGGCGGTGATACCCGCAATATGCGCCAGTTCGGCATTGATGCCTGGCAGATGGAAGGTGCCGACAACTATGGTAACGTGCAGTTTACAGGCTATTACACGCCGGTAATTCAGGCGCGCCATACCCGCCAGGGCGAGTTCCAGTATCCGATTTACCGTATGCCGCCAAAACGTGGTCGTCTGCCGTCTCGTGCGGAGATCTACGCAGGGGCGCTGAGTGATAAATATATTCTCGCTTACAGCAACTCCCTGATGGATAACTTCATTATGGATGTGCAGGGTAGCGGGTATATCGACTTTGGTGATGGCAGTCCGCTTAACTTTTTCAGCTATGCAGGGAAAAACGGTCATGCCTATCGCAGCATTGGTAAGGTGCTGATCGACCGTGGCGAAGTGAAAAAAGAAGATATGTCGATGCAGGCGATTCGTCATTGGGGCGAAACACACAGTGAAGCCGAGGTTCGCGAGCTGCTGGAACAGAACCCGTCTTTCGTTTTCTTTAAACCGCAATCTTTTGCACCGGTGAAAGGGGCAAGTGCGGTGCCGCTGGTTGGCCGTGCTTCTGTTGCCTCCGATCGTTCAATTATTCCGCCAGGTACTACCTTGCTGGCAGAAGTGCCGCTGCTGGATAATAACGGCAAATTTAACGGTCAGTACGAATTGCGTCTGATGGTGGCGCTGGATGTCGGTGGCGCAATCAAAGGCCAACACTTCGATATCTATCAAGGGATCGGGCCGGAAGCCGGACATCGCGCAGGTTGGTACAACCACTATGGACGTGTCTGGGTGCTGAAAACCGCCCCGGGCGCAGGTAACGTCTTTAGCGGCTGATGTGTTATTCTGTATACCGTTTTTACGGATACGCCAGGGTGAGGGATAACCTCACCCTTTTTAATTCTGAGGTGCTATGTCTGTGGTAATTAGTGATGCATGGCGTCAGCGTTTTGGTGGCACAGCGCGTCTGTATGGTGAAAAAGCGTTGCAACTGTTTGCTGACGCGCATATTTGTGTGGTTGGTATCGGTGGTGTCGGTTCCTGGGCGGCGGAAGCGCTGGCGCGCACGGGGATTGGCGCAATCACGCTTATCGATATGGATGATGTGTGCGTCACCAATACCAATCGGCAAATTCACGCTCTGCGCGATAACGTCGGGCTGGCAAAAGCGGAAGTCATGGCGGAGCGTATTCGCCAGATTAACCCGGAGTGCCGTGTAACGGTGGTGGATGATTTCGTGACGCCGGATAACGTAGCGCAGTATATGAGCGTGGGTTATTCGTACGTGATTGATGCCATTGATAGTGTACGGCCCAAAGCGGCGCTGATTGCTTATTGTCGGCGCAATAAAATCCCGCTGGTCACGACCGGTGGCGCGGGTGGGCAGATTGACCCGACGCAGATTCAGGTTACCGATCTGGCGAAAACGATTCAGGATCCGCTGGCGGCGAAGTTGCGCGAGCGCCTGAAAAGCGATTTTGGCGTAGTGAAAAACAGTAAAGGTAAGCTCGGCGTCGATTGCGTGTTTTCTACTGAAGCGCTGGTGTACCCGCAGTCAGACGGTACTGTGTGTGCGATGAAAGCCACGGCAGAAGGGCCGAAGCGGATGGATTGTGCATCTGGATTTGGCGCGGCAACGATGGTGACCGCCACCTTTGGGTTTGTTGCGGTTTCTCATGCGCTGAAGAAGATGATGGCGAAAGCGGCGCGTCAGGGTTAAACAATCAGGTCGGATGCGACGCGAACGTCTTATCCGACCTGGTTCTGTGCTTAAACCTGCTTCGCCGCAGCGATAATCGCCTCGCTTAACGCATTCAACCCCTGGCTGCGTGAGGCGCTAAGCTGTGCACGCAATCCCAGCTCATCAAACAATGCCAGCGGCGACTGTGCCTGCAATTCGGCGACGGTTTTCCCCTCAACGGCAGTCAACAACACCGCCAACAGGCCGCGCACAATGCGCCCTTCGCTGTCGCCAAAGAAGTGCATTTTACCGTTTTCAGTCACGGTATATCCCAGCCAGACGCGGTTTTCGCATCCGGCAATCTCTTTAGCCTGCGCTTTTAACTCGTCTGGCAAAGCCGGAAGCTGTTTCCCCAGCATGATCAACTGGCGATATTTATCTTCCCATTGCGACAACGGTGCGAAGGTATTGCGTAACGTTTCTGCGGTTACGGTTGTGCCGAACGGATGTCCGGCGAATTGCGGGTTTGTCATTAATCCACCAATAATTCCAGCGCGCGGTCAACGGCATTCACCAGCGCATCCACATCACTCTTTGTATTATATGGCGCAAAAGAGGCGCGCAGTGTGCCGGTTACGCCTAATTCTGCCAGTAGCGGCTGAGCGCAATGCTGCCCGGCCCGCAGGGCAATACCGTACTCCGCCAGCAGCGTCACCATATCGCTATGATGAACGCCAGCAAAATCAAAGGCCAGCAGGCTGGAATCCTGGCAGCGGAATGAACGAAAGCCGGGACGTTTCGCCAGCGCATCTTCCGCCAGCGTTGCTAAGCTACGGCTCCAGCTTTCGGCCTGGTTGATATCGTAATCTGCCAGCCATTCCAGCGCCGCGCTTAACCCTATGACACCAGCGACATTTGGCGTTCCAGCTTCCAGTTTCCACGGCGCAGATTGAGTCGTGAAGCCGTCAAAACTCACTTCGTGAACCATTTTGCCGCCGCCCAGCCAGGGCGACATCGCCTCCAGCAGTTCTGATTTACCATACAGCACGCCGATACCTGTCGGGCCATACAGTTTGTGACCTGAAAAAGCATAGAAATCAATATCCAGTTGCTGAACATCCGCGGGGAAATGCACTGCCCCCTGAGCACCATCAACCATCACCACCATCCCGGCTGAATGAGCAAAGGTAATCGCTCGCGCCAGATCCGGGCAACCGCCAGTAACGTTCGACATCTGACCCAACGCCAGAATCCGACTACGGGGAGTAATCAGTTCTGGCAACAAATCGACATCCGGCAGTCGCTGCGCATTAAGCGGCAATTTCACCACTTTGGCTCCAGTTTGTTGGGCGACCATCAGCCAGGGGACGAGGTTGGCGTGGTGTTCTGCCACGCTGACAATAATCTCATCGCCCGGTTGCAGACGCGGACGCGCATAGCATTGTGCCACCATGTTGATGGATTCAGTGGTGCCGCGCGTCCAGACGATAGTTTTATCATCCGGTGCATTCAGTAATTGCGCCACTTTCTCTCGTGCAGCTTCATAACGCGCGGTCAGGCGTTGGGCTTCGGCAAACTGGCTGCGATGGACGTTTCCGGCGCTCAGACTGTAAAACTGTTGGGTGGCTTCAACCACGGCTTCAGGTTTAAGCGCGGTCGCGGCGCTGTCGAGATAGACGCCCGCATCCTGTAGTGCGGGAAACTGGGCGCGAAACTGCGCGGGATTAAAAACGTTCATGGTACTCCTCGGCTTGATGCACCGATCGTGACGCAAAATTCACTTTGATACAAGGAGAGTGCTAACCATCAGAATTATCTGGATATCCTGGCGAAGCCGCGCAAGTAACATATGCTGAATAGTGTTAGGCGTTAATTTTAGCCTGTTAATCAATACTATTAAGATTTATTAATCGCTTTAAGGAGAAGATGATGAAAAAGACTGCCGCAATTATTTCTGCCTGTATGCTGACTTTTGCCCTGAGCGCCTGTTCCGGTTCGAACTATGTGATGCACACCAATGACGGACGTACCATCGTCTCTGACGGCAAACCACAGACTGATAACGATACCGGTATGATTTCGTATAAAGACGCTAATGGCAACAAACAGCAGATCAACCGTACTGACGTGAAAGAGATGGTCGAACTGGATCAGTAATTCGCGATCGCAAGGTAAAAAAAAGCACCGCAATTAGGCGGTGCTACATTAATCACTATGGACAGACAGGGTAAATGTACAGGAAGTGAAAAAAGGTAGCTTTGCTACCATGGTCTGAATCGCAGACCAATTGCAAACACAACAACACAACATCACAACCGTAAGCCAAAAGTTCACCAGAACACGCATTCCGATAAAACTTTTCGTTCCGGCTCAGGAAGTGCCGCCACTATAGGTATTTGCTGGTAGAAGCTCAACGGACAATTTATAATGGCTCAGATTAAAAAAACTAATAGGTTACACAGTGTGATCTAATTGTTAAATTCATTTAACATCAAAGTTTAAAAGCCATGTCTAAACGATTACCACCGCTAAATGCCTTACGAGTTTTTGATGCCGCAGCACGCCATTTAAGTTTCACTCGCGCAGCAGAAGAGCTTTTTGTGACCCAGGCCGCAGTAAGTCATCAAATCAAGTCTCTTGAGGATTTTTTGGGGCTAAAACTGTTCCGCCGCCGTAATCGTTCACTCCTGCTGACCGAGGAAGGGCAAAGCTATTTCCTCGATATCAAAGAGATATTTTCGCAATTAACCGAAGCGACGCGTAAACTCCAGGCCCGTAGCGCCAAGGGGGCGTTGACGGTCAGTTTACTCCCCAGTTTCGCCATTCATTGGTTGGTTCCGCGACTTTCCAGCTTTAATTCAGCTTATCCGGGAATTGACGTTCGAATCCAGGCGGTTGATCGTCAGGAAGATAAGCTGGCGGATGATGTTGATGTGGCGATATTTTATGGTCGGGGCAACTGGCCGGGGCTACGGGTGGAAAAACTGTACGCCGAATATTTATTGCCGGTGTGTTCGCCGCTACTGCTGACAGGCGAAAAACCCTTGAAGACCCCGGAAGATCTGGCTAAACATACGTTATTACATGATGCGTCACGCCGTGACTGGCAGACATATACCCGACAGTTGGGGTTAAATCATATCAACGTTCAGCAAGGGCCAATTTTTAGTCATAGCGCCATGGTGCTGCAAGCGGCTATTCACGGGCAGGGAGTGGCGTTGGCAAATAACGTGATGGCGCAATCTGAAATCGAGGCCGGACGTCTTGTTTGCCCGTTTAATGATGTTCTGGTCAGTAAAAACGCTTTTTATCTGGTTTGTCATGACAGCCAGGCAGAACTGGGTAAAATAGCCGCCTTTCGCCAATGGATCCTGGCGAAAGCCGCTGCTGAACAAGAAAAATTCCGCTTTCGTTATGAACAATAATTTACGTAGGGTACGACCATGACCAGCCGTTTCATGCTGATTTTCGCCGCCATTAGCGGCTTCATTTTTGTGGCTCTGGGCGCTTTTGGCGCGCATGTGTTAAGTAAAACCATGGGGGCCGTTGAGATGGGCTGGATCCAGACCGGCCTCGAATACCAGGCGTTTCATACGCTGGCGATCTTAGGTCTGGCGGTGGCAATGCAGCGTCGCATCAGTATCTGGTTTTACTGGAGTAGCGTTTTCCTCGCGTTAGGCACGGTGTTGTTCAGCGGCAGCCTTTATTGCCTGGCGCTGTCCCATCTGCGTTTGTGGGCGTTTGTCACTCCGGTTGGCGGCGTGAGCTTCCTCGCGGGCTGGGCGTTAATGTTAGTTGGTGCTATCCGTTTAAAGCGCAAGGGCGTAAGTCATGAATAAGGTTGTATTGCTGTGCCGTCCGGGCTTTGAAAAAGAGTGCGCCGCAGAAATTACCGATAAAGCCGGCCAGCGGGAAATTTTCGGTTTTGCCCGCGTGAAAGAGAATGCGGGTTATGTCATTTATGAATGTTATCAACCTGATGATGGCGATAAGTTAATCCGTGAGCTGCCGTTCAGTTCATTAATTTTTGCCCGCCAGTGGTTTGTGGTGGGGGAACTCCTGCAGCATTTGCCGCCAGAAGATCGTATTACCCCCATTGTCGGCATGTTACAGGGCGTAGTAGAGAAGGGCGGTGAACTGCGTGTTGAAGTTGCCGATACCAACGAAAGCAAAGAGTTACTGAAATTCTGCCGTAAATTTACTGTTCCGCTACGCGCTGCCTTGCGCGATGCCGGGGTGCTGGCGAACTATGAAACGCCGAAGCGTCCGGTTGTGCATGTATTCTTTATTGCACCAGGCTGCTGCTATACCGGTTACTCATACAGCAACAATAATTCGCCGTTCTATATGGGCATTCCGCGCCTGAAATTTCCGGCAGATGCGCCGAGTCGTTCCACGCTCAAACTGGAAGAGGCATTTCATGTGTTTATTCCTGCGGATGAGTGGGATGAACGCCTGGCGAACGGGATGTGGGCGGTGGATTTAGGCGCTTGCCCTGGCGGCTGGACCTACCAACTGGTGAAGCGCAACATGTGGGTTTATTCCGTCGACAACGGCCCGATGGCGCAAAGTCTGATGGATACCGGACAGGTGACGTGGCTGCGGGAAGACGGTTTCAAATTCCGTCCGACGCGCAGCAATATCTCCTGGATGGTATGCGATATGGTTGAAAAACCGGCGAAAGTTGCGGCATTGATGGCGCAGTGGCTGGTTAATGGCTGGTGCCGTGAAACCATTTTCAACCTCAAACTGCCGATGAAAAAACGCTACGAAGAAGTGTCACACAATCTGGCGTATATTCAGGCACAGCTTGATGAACATGGCATAAATGCTCAGATTCAGGCGCGGCAGTTGTATCACGATCGCGAAGAAGTGACGGTGCACGTCCGCCGCATCTGGGCTGCGGTGGGTGGTCGTCGCGACGAGCGATAACAGGCAAGGCCGGGGCGTCGTCTCCGGCCTGCTACCCTTTCCGTCAGGCTGTTACCAAAGAAGTTGCAACCTGGCGCTCATCAGAAATAATGTGCGTTACCTCATCCAGATGCCCGATGCGGGCTTCCCCTGAACGATTAAATTTACTTTTATCAATCAATAACAACGATTGCGCGGCACGTTTTAATAGCATCGATTTGTAATCAGCGTTGATGGCATTGGAGTCCCACAATGCGCCGCTGCTATCGATCCCTTCACAAGAAAAAATAAACAGATCGATTTCCAGCGATTTAAGTTGGGAAATCAGCGAGGGATTGACGTAACAGCCATATTTGCGCTCAAGTGTGCCGCCGGAACTGATCAGTTGAATGCGTTCGCGTTTACCGAGTTCATGGCAAATCGGATGGCTATTGGTGAAGACCTGAATGTTGATGTCAGGCAACTGGCGTGCCAGATACCAGCAAGTTGAACTGGCGTCTAAGGCTATCACCATCCCTTCTTCAATCCACGCGAGCGCCTCGCGCGCGATATCTGCTTTATGCGCATAATGGCTTTTCAGCCGGATGTGAAAGGGATCGCCACTGTCTTGATTTTGACGGTGGATATATTTAGCGCGTCCATGATTGCGCAGAATTTTACCCTGCGTCTGTAATTCATTGAGATCGCGACGAATGGTTTCTTTACTGACCTTTAGCTGTTCAGAGAGAGCTTCCGTGGTCAGGCTGGTATGGTTCAGCAGCAGGTCGACTATCGCTTGCTGGCGTGCCGCTTTCATATTTTTCACCCCATCATTCGATAACCGCCCGCGTCATGCGGGCGTACCGGTATGAGATTACGGTGTTACCCCTTTTTTTAAAAGAATATTCCCGTACTTCGCTCGTTCGCCTGTGATAACGATCGCAAAGGCTTTTTGCGCCCGTTCATAAAACGCAAAACGATTGATGCGGATGATGTCAGGACACGGGGCTTGTAGTGAAAGCGCATTACGGTAACGTCGTTCTACTTCAGGATCGAGAGTGTCACCTTCTACCGCTGCCATCATCACCAGCGGCGGTGCATAACTGTCCAGCTCAAATAACGGGATAATCGCCTGGAGCAAGTCGCTCACCAACAGGCCATCAGCGCGGATCACCTGCGGTCCCATCGAATGGGCGGGAAAGTGAGCATCGGAAAAAATAATTTCATCTCCATGTCCCATCTCTGCCAGCACTTTCAATAGTTCGGGAGAAATTAACGGCGAAATTGTTTTCAGCATTTCACACTTCCTCTATAAATTCAGGTTCAGTTTGCGGGTAGAAATAACGGTACTGATAATGAATCTGTGCACGGGCTTCTTCCGGGCTGTTGAATTCCCCTACGCCATACCAACCGAACAGCGCAGCTCCTGCGACGGTCGTTTCGGCATCGTCGAGAACTTTTACCGGAATATCAAGCATATTGGCTTTAATCTGATTCCACAATGTGTTGCGACTTCCTCCACCGACTAACAATAATTCAGAGGCCTTAAAGTGCCCGATTTTTTCCAGCATCTGTAGATTGCGCTGTAATTGCGCAGTTAACCCTTCCAGCGCCGCGCGATAGAAATGCCCCCGCGTGGTATTAAGCGTCACTCCTTGCCAGCCAGCGTTCTGACACGACAATAAATCACACTGCATTTTTACGCCATCCGCGCCAGGCGCGATCAGACGAGCTTCTTCAATCAACATTTGCCAGGGTGTTTCAGCCGTCCAGAACAGTTTTCTCACCCATTCCAGCACGCCGGATGCCAGCCATTGCATACCTGGGTTATACAACCCTGCCTGGCTATCCAGTTCGCAGGTGGAACCGGCGTACTGACTTAACAGCGAAGTATCAACCTGGGCGCTACGGACCATTAAAATTTCCCATGTACCGGAAGAGAGCACGGGTTCATTTTGGTCGGCACCAGCGCCAAAAAGGGCGAACTGGGTATCGTGACCTGCGGAAATCACCGGTATGCCAACGGGTAAGCCGAGCATTGCTGCGGCGCTGTTCTGTAGCGTACCAATCTGTTCACCCGCTTCCACCAGACGAGGGAAGAGTCGGCGTGGAATACCGGTGGCTTGTAAAATTTGCGGACTGAAATCGCGTTGCTGGATATCCAGCATCTGGCTGGTTCCGGCCATCGTGATATCAGTAGTGAATTCGCCGGTTAAACGGTGGTTAATCAGCGACGAAATAAAGAGCCAGGCGTGCGCGCGTTCCAGCAGTTGTGGATGATTTTCTTTCAACCACACCAACTTATATAACGTATTGAAACTAAAGGCTCCGACGCCAGAAATAGCCTGCAACCGCTGTGCGGAGATCAACTGTTCAATATTGTCCATAACCGCTGCTGTTCGCGGACATTTCCAGCTAATGATCGGATAGAGCAGATTGCCTTGCTTATCTACCAGAGCGCCATCCACACCAAAGGTGGTGACGGCGATACCGCGGATGTGGCATTCAGTCAGTTCACTATTGATTTGCCGACAGCAATCAGCAAAGCGTTGCAAAATGGCGTCTAAAGACCACTGGTGCCAGGTGTTGTTTTCCATCGCGATATCGCTGGCATTAGGCGTTGAGGCGCGGGCAACAATTTTTCCCTGCCGATTAACCGCGATGGCCCTGACATTGGTCGCGCCACAGTCGAGTACCAGGATAACTTCTTGTTTCATAATCGCTCCTGCAATATAGCCGGATAACATTGCTTATCCGGCTAACCACTCTTGCTTGTTCAGGCCCGGTAGCCGGAGCGACCGGGCATCACATCAGGGAGTAATGTATTAACGCTTGTACAACGGGCCGTAGTTCTGGCAAGCGCGGTAATCCTGGCCTTCAATATCCATGCCGTGCGCAGCCCAGGCAGAAGGACGATACACTTTGGTCTCTTCAACGTTGTGCATACATACCGGGATACGCAGCATGGAGGCGAGAGTGATAAAGTCTGCGCCAACGTGGCCGATGGTCAGAACCCCATGGTTAGCGCCCCAGTTCGCCATTACCGAGTACACATCCGTAAACGGCCCTTTACCGGTGAGGCGCGGTGCAAACCAGGTGGTTGGCCAGGTTGAGTTGGTGCGTTTGTTGAGGATGTCATGCACATCCTTCGGCAATTCCACGCTCCAGCCTTCCGCGATTTGCAGTACCGGTCCCAGGCCTTTGATGATGTTGACACGGGTCATGGTGAACGGGACGCCGCCTTCGGTAAGGAAGCGGGAAGAGTAACCGCCGCCACGGAAGTATTCGTGGATCGCCGGGCACCATTCGGTAGCGGCGAGGCAAGCGTCAGCCTCTTGCTGAGAGATTTCCCAGTGCGGCTTCATCGTCGGGTTACCTTCGCTGTCGCGTTGTTTACAGGAACCGTCCAGCGCAGCAGAACCGGAGTTGATCAAATGGATGATGCCGTGTTCTGCCAGTCCATCGAGTTTATGCCCCGTTACACGCTCAATTGCTTCTGGTGACCAGTAGGTACGCACATCGGCAAATACCTGAGCGGTGCCGGTGAGCTGGTGACCCATTAGCATTGCCACGCCGTTAAGACTGTCGTTTTCGGTCGCCACGACAAAGGGTTCGCGCACGCCATTCCAGTCAAATGAACTGTTAAGGATCGCTTCGGCGGTGTCACCATTGGGATATTGATCGGTCCAGTGACGTTGCCCCTGGAAGCCCGCAGCGATGGCGTTGTAGCCAAGTGATTCTTCCACGCGACCAATATCGGCCAGTTTGCTGTTGCCTTGCATCATGTCGCGGATACACATCGCCATCAGTAAACTTTCGCGCAGAACTGCGCGGCTTTGCTCGGCATTGCGTTGATACTGTTTGTTATTTTCATCTTCGCCATAGCGGAAGTTTTTATCAGCCCAGGTCAGTGCCATTTCCAGTTCGGCTTCGTCGTAAATCTTCTGATCGATACGGCGACGCAGTTCGGTCATATCCACCGCCTGGACTTTCATTCCCAGCCAGGATTCAAAGAAGTTGTGATCAACAATAGAACCGGCGATACCCATCGAAACGCCGCCCAGCGACAGATAGCTTTTACCTTTCATGCTGGCGACGGCCAAACCGGCGCGGGCAAAGCGCAGCAGTTTTTCTTCAACATCGGCAGGAATCGATGTGTCATCGGCATCCTGAACGTCATGACCGTAAATGGAGAATGCCGGGATGCCTTTCTGGCTGTGAGCTGCCAGAGCCGCTGCCAGGTAAACAGCGCCGGGACGTTCAGTGCCGTTAAAGCCCCAAATGGCTTTCGGGCGGGTTGGATCCATGTCGATGGTTTCACTGCCATAGCACCAGCAAGGCGTTACCGTAATGGTGAGGCCTACATTCTGACTGCTGAATTTTTCTTCGCAAGCAGCGGCTTCAGCCATACCCGCGATACAGGTATCGGAAATGACACACTCGACGGCAGCTCCGCAGGCATGGCGCAGTTTCTCGGTCAGCAGTGCGGCCGTAGCTTTCGCCATATTCATTGTTTGTTCTTCAAGCGACTCACGAACACCCATGCGACGACCGTCAATAACCGGGCGGATACCAATTTTCGGTAAGCTGATTTTTTTCATTACAGATTCCTCACTTTATTCGGAAAATATGTTCAGTTAGTTGCCGTTTGAGAGCGGAAACGGGCAAAGATAAAGATGACCGCGAAGCAGAGTGCGGGGATCAGTTCAGCAGTGGGGATGTTGCCCGCCGCGTCACTGACAAAACCCATGACCGGAGTGACAATACCGCCGCCAATGATGGTCATAACGATGAAGGACGAACCGTATTTGGTGTCCTGGCCGAGATTCTTAATGCCCAGCGAGAAGATTGTTGGGTACTGAATCGACATAAAGGCGCTGCATAAAGTCAGGGCTATTAAGCCCACATGACCGCCAGCGAAGGCTGAGATCAGGCACAGTGCCATAGCGATTAATGCGTAGGCGGCCAGGACTTTGTGTGGTGCGAAGCGACTGATGAGCCAGGTACCGGTGAAACGACCAATAAAGAAGCACACCATGGTTCCGGTTAAATAGTTAGCGGCAAAGCCTGCAGTCATACCTGGAATTTCTTCTACAGCGTAGCGAATCAAATAGCTCCAGCAGGCCGTTTGTGCGCCAACGTAGCAGAATTGCGCTAATACCGCCCAGCGCCAGTGACGAATACGCGCCAGACGAGAAAGCGATGCGGAGAACGATCCTTGTTTGGCGTCACTGTGATTATCACTCTGCAATGCCGGGAATTTCGTCAGCATGATCAGCAGGGCGACCAGTAACACGATAGCCACGATGATCATATAAGGTGTCTGTACCGATAATACCAGGCTGTGTTTATACGCACTCAATTGCTCTGGAGACATTTTATCGAGAACGTCTTGCGATTGATGTGGCACGTTAGACAAAATAAGACTTTGCCCAAAGACAACCGCGATAATTGCGCCAAACGAGTTAAATGTTTGCGCAAGATTTAAGCGGAAGTGACCACTGCTTTCCGGCCCTAATACCGTAACAAAAGGGTTTGCGGCAGTTTCCAGACAACCTAATCCGGCTGCAATAATAAATAGGCCAACTAAAAATAAGGTGTAGTTCATTATTTCTGCAGCGGGCCAGAATAATGCAGCGCCCAAGGCATATAAAAATAATCCGGTAATAATCCCTGCTTTATAACTGAGTTTTTTCATCAATATCCCAGCAGGGATTGGGATAATGAAATAACCAAAGTAAAAGGCCGATTGGATCAGGCCAGCCTGGAAATTTGTCAGCGTAAAAGCCTGCTGGAATTGAGGTAATAAAATGTCGTTAAGGTTATTGGCTACCGCCCAAAGAAAAAACAGTGAGCACAGCAGCGCGAATGGAATAATGTAACTTCTGCTTTGCCCTGCATCTTTATCTACCGCACGGTAACTCTGCGTTTGTATTGATGTGTTTCCCATAGCATCCTCTTAGGTTCAGAAGCTTAAGCACGTAATCGGTTATGTTTTCAAAAGTGCAAAACCAGCGAGTTCGGGCTTCATATCAGTGAATATTTGCCTGTCTGAAATGAACTCATGGATTCATTTTCAAATAAAAAACGCTCTGTAATATGACGGCGGTCACACTTATTAGCTGGAAGGTGACTTTATGTGACTACCATCACTTTAATAATCGAAATTTCATGCCCGTTTCAGAAAATAAATCATAAAAAACACAAACCAGATGACCGTATTAATTGTTTATGCCGAAAACGGGCATTCCTGGCTTGAGTGAATAGAAAAATGACCGTTTTGATAAATATTTTTAAGAGCGGTCATTTTTAATGGGGTTATAAAAAGAGAACTTGCAGTTATTTACTGTGATTAGTTGAACCAGGTCACAAAATATAAGCTTGTGAATTTCTTTCTGGTTAATCAGGAAGAAGATGGTGGGTAATTAAACGGCTAATTCAATAGTGTGAAAGGAACAACATTATTGCCCTGTTTTGAATCAGAGAGAGGTAGCTAATGGAACGAAATAAACTTGCTCGTCAGATTATTGACACTTGCCTGGAAATGACCCGCCTGGGACTGAACCAGGGGACAGCGGGGAACGTCAGTGTACGTTATCAGGATGGGATGCTGATTACGCCTACAGGCATTCCATATGAAAAACTGACGGAGTCGCATATTGTCTTTATTGATGGCAACGGTAAACATGAGGAAGGAAAGCTCCCCTCAAGCGAATGGCGTTTCCATATGGCGGCCTATCAAAGCAGACCGGATGCCAACGCGGTTGTTCACAATCATGCCGTTCATTGCACGGCAGTTTCCATTCTTAACCGATCGATCCCCGCTATTCACTACATGATTGCGGCGGCTGGCGGTAATTCTATTCCTTGCGCGCCTTATGCGACCTTTGGAACACGTGAACTTTCTGAACATGTTGCGCAGGCTCTCAAAAATCGTAAGGCAACTTTGTTACAACATCATGGGCTTATCGCTTGTGAGGTGAATCTGGAAAAAGCGTTATGGCTGGCGCATGAAGTTGAAGTGCTGGCGCAACTTTACCTGACGACCCTGGCGATTACGGACCCGGTGCCAGTGCTGAGCGATGAAGAGATTGCCGTAGTGCTGGAGAAATTCAAAACCTATGGGTTACGAATTGAAGAGTAATTTCGTAAAGCAACAAGGAGAAGGATGATGGCTAACAGAATGATTCTGAACGAAACGGCATGGTTTGGTCGGGGTGCTGTTGGGGCTTTAACCGATGAGGTGAAACGCCGTGGTTATCAGAAGGCGCTGATCGTCACCGATAAAACGCTGGTGCAATGCGGCGTGGTGGCGAAAGTGACCGATAAGATGGATGCTGCAGGGCTGGCATGGGCGATTTACGACGGCGTAGTGCCCAACCCAACAATTACTGTCGTCAAAGAAGGGCTCGGTGTATTCCAGAATAGCGGCGCGGATTACCTGATCGCTATTGGTGGTGGTTCTCCACAGGATACTTGTAAAGCGATTGGCATTATCAGCAACAACCCGGAGTTTGCCGATGTGCGTAGCCTGGAAGGACTTTCCCCGACCAATAAACCCAGTGTACCGATTCTGGCAATCCCCACCACAGCAGGCACTGCGGCAGAAGTGACCATTAACTACGTGATCACTGACGAAGAAAAACGGCGCAAGTTTGTTTGCGTTGATCCGCATGATATCCCGCAGGTGGCGTTTATTGACGCTGACATGATGGATGGTATGCCTCCAGCGCTGAAAGCTGCGACGGGTGTCGATGCGCTCACTCATGCTATTGAGGGGTATATTACCCGTGGCGCGTGGGCGCTAACCGATGCACTGCACATTAAAGCGATTGAAATCATTGCTGGGGCGCTGCGAGGATCGGTTGCTGGTGATAAGGATGCCGGAGAAGAAATGGCGCTCGGGCAGTATGTTGCGGGTATGGGCTTCTCGAATGTTGGGTTAGGGTTGGTGCATGGTATGGCGCATCCACTGGGCGCGTTTTATAACACTCCACACGGTGTTGCAAACGCCATCCTGCTACCGCATGTCATGCGCTATAACGCTGACTTTACCGGTGAGAAGTACCGCGATATCGCGCGCGTTATGGGCGTGAAAGTGGAAGGTATGAGCCTGGAAGAGGCGCGTAATGCCGCTGTTGAAGCGGTGTTTGCTCTCAACCGTGATGTCGGTATTCCGCCACATTTGCGTGATGTTGGGGTACGCAAGGAAGACATTCCGGCACTGGCGCAGGCGGCACTGGATGATGTTTGTACCGGTGGCAACCCGCGTGAAGCAACGCTTGAGGATATTGTAGAGCTTTACCATACCGCCTGGTAAATGCGCTGATGTGATAATGCCGGATACGACGTTTGCGGCGTATCCGGCTCGCCGTTACCGTACCAACCGCAATTGCTGTAAATTGCCGTCGATATGCAAATCGGTTTGTAAGCGGGCAATATCGCGGCACAGAAACGCCATCTCTTTATGGGTTTCTAATTTTTTGCGCCACTTTTCGGCAACCGCATCCAGATTCTCATATATCCCTTCCAGACTCTGAAACTCGACCAGCAGCTGCGTGGCGCTTTTTGGTCCGATTCCCGCAACACCCGGTACCTTTGAACTGCTGATCCCCGCAAGTCCCCAGTAATCGGGCAACTGCTGCGGTTGAACGCCAAATTCTTTATCGATAAATGGCGCATCCAGCCAACGTTTCTGGAAGTAATCACGAATACGTAATGTCGGTGAAAGTAACTGACAGTAGCCTTTATCTGTCGAAACAATCGTTGCCTGATGCCCGGCCTGTGTCACTTTGACCGCCAGCGTGGCGGCTAAGTCATCGGCTTCGTTGCCGCTGGTTGACCAGCACGGGACGCCGCGTTGCTCAAAGGCGGCGCGTAATGCAGGCATCTCGTCGTGCAACTCTTCCGGCATTGGCGGTCGACCCGCTTTGTAATCTGGTAAACGCTGATGACGCCAGCCGCTACTGCGGTTTTCATCATCAAAAACGGCGACCGCGTGGGTTGGCTGGCTGTGCATAATGAGCTGATCGAGCGCATGCTGGCAGGTTTCGACACAGGGCGATCCCTGAACGGCATGAATGCGACGAATAAGATTCAGTGCATCGACAATAAGCAAATGAACAGCCACGATAACCCCCTTAAAGATCAGGCGATAAGGGTAACATTCGATGCCGGAACAGGCTACGGCTGGATGAGAAATCGGGAAGAGGCCTCGCAAAACGAGGCCTCTGGAGAGCGATTAATCGCAGGCAACGATCTTCATTGCCAGGCCGCCGCGAGAGGTTTCGCGGTACTTGGCGTTCATATCTTTACCTGTTTCGTACATGGTTTCGATAACTTTATCGAGGCAGACGCGCGGCTCGCTGGTACGGCGTAGCGCCATACGTGCGGCGTTCACCGCTTTTACTGCCGCAATGGCGTTACGCTCGATGCATGGCACCTGGACCTGTCCGGCGACCGGGTCACACGTCAGACCGAGGTTGTGCTCCATGGCGATTTCCGCCGCGATGCACACCTGCGCCGGGCTTGCACCTAACAGTTCTGCCAGACCAGCCGCCGCCATTGAGCACGCCACACCAACTTCACCCTGGCAGCCGACTTCAGCACCAGAAATTGACGCGTTCATCTTATAAAGAGAACCAATGGCACTGGCTACCAGCAGGTAACGAGCCAGTGAGTTAGCGTTCACTTCGCGGATAAACTTGTCGTAGTACGCCAGCACTGCCGGGATAATCCCGCACGCACCGTTAGTCGGCGCAGTCACCACGCGTCCGCCAGCAGCGTTCTCTTCGTTCACTGCCAGTGCAAACATGTTGATCCAGTCAACAACCGCCATCGGGTCAGTGGTGGTTTTATCCTGGCTGACCAGCATCCGGCGTAGTGCCGCAGCACGGCGTGGAACGCGCAGTTTGCCAGGCAACACGCCTTCGGTGGAAATACCGCGCTCAATACCGCCACGCATGACTTCCCATACGTTCGCCAGGTGCTGTTCCAGCTCTTCTTTGCTGTGCAGCGCCAGCTCATTTTTCATCATCAGGCCAGAGAGTGACAGCCCGGTTTCCTGACAATGTTTTTGCAGATCGGCTGCTGAACTGTACGGATAAGGAACTTCAACCGGTGCGCTATTCTGCTGGCCAAAATGCTCTTCATCAACGATAAAGCCACCGCCAATAGAGTAGTAAGTCTGGCTGTAAACGACTTTATCGCCCGCCAGCGCGGTAATGCGCATACCGTTTTCATGCAGAGAAAGGTTGTCTGCATGGAAGTTCATGCACTGATCAACCGGGAACTCCACTTCATGCTGACCGTTTGCCAGCATCAGGCGACCATGAGTATTCACATCCTGAATAAAACCAGGGATGGAATCGATATCCACGGTATCCGGCAGGTTACCCGCCAGGCCCATAATAATGGCGATATCAGTGTGGTGGCCTTTACCGGTCAGAGAGAGCGAGCCGTACACGTCAACCACCACGCGGGTCACGTCTTTAAGCAGATTACGGGCAATCAGATCGTCGGTAAATTGTTTACCCGCTTTCATTGGTCCAACGGTATGAGAACTGGAAGGGCCAATGCCGATTTTGAAAATATCGAATACGCTAATCATAGGAAATACATCGCGTTAAAACGGAGGAAGCGCCGCCCGAAAGCGGCGCGAAAGGACTTAGCTGAACAGAGAGTAGAAGATTGCGGAGATTGCAATCAGACCCATCACGACAACGAATACGTTGCTGATGTGACCGCTGTACTTACGCATTGCCGGTACTTTCTGAATTGCGTACATCGGCATCAGGAACAGGATCATCGCGATGATTGGGCCGCCCAGGGTTTCAATCATACCCAGGATGCTCGGGTTCAGGGTGGCAACAATCCAGGTCGTTACCAGCATGAACAGCGCAGTGATACGGTTCAGCTTGTTGATTTCGATAGACTTACCTTTACCACGCAGAGATTTAATCACCATACCGTTGAAGCCTTCACGTGCGCCCAGGTAGTGGCCGAGGAAGGATTTGGTGATAGCGATAATCGCGATAATCGGAGCCATCCACGCGATAACCGGTGCGTTAAAGTGGTTAGCCAGGTAAGACAGAATCGAGATGTTCTGCTCTTTAGCCGCAGCCAGGTCTGCCGGAGTCAGGCTCAGTACGCAGCTGAAGACGAAGAACATTACGGTCAGCACCATCATGATGTGTGCGAATGCAAGGATCTTCGAGCATTTCTGTTCTGCCATATCGCCGTACTCTTCACGCTTCGCAACGGCGAAAGAAGAGATGATCGGAGAGTGGTTGAACGAGAACACCATTACCGGAATTGCCAGCCACAGGGTCATCCACAGACCGTTCCCGGTTGCAGATGCAGTGTCCAGAGACAGCGTTTCCAGTGCTGCGCCGTTCCACTGCGGGATCAGGTACAGAGCCAGCAGCATCAGTACGCCAACAAACGGGAATACCAGAATACTCATCGCTTTAACGATCATCTGCTCACCGAAGCGAACGATGGTCATCATACCCACGATCAGGATCAGCGACAGAATCGCACGCGGCGGTGGTGTCATACCCAGCTGGTGAGACATGAAGCTTTCAACTGTATTGGTGATTGCTACGCTATAAACCAGCAGGATCGGGTAGATAGCGAAGAAATAGAGCAGGGTAATCAGTTTACCTGCGCCAATACCAAAGTGTTCTTCTACAACCTCGGTGATGTCTTCGCCCGGGTTTTTACCAGACAGTACGAAGCGAGTCAGGCCGCGGTGAGCAAAAAACGTCATCGGGAACGCAAGGATAGCCATGATGATCAGCGGGATCATACCGCCAACACCGGCGTTGATTGGCAGGAACAGCACGCCCGCGCCGATTGCCGTGCCGTAAAGGCCCAGCATCCACATGGTGTCTGTCTTGCGCCAGGCACTACGAGAGTCTTTCGACGCAATCGTGCTGGTTTGAGTCGTTTCCATCTATTTCTCCTGGAGGAATGCAAATAATTCAGCTTTTAGCCAGTTCAGCCCGGGAAGGTGCCTGACCGTAAAAATGAAATCTGTCTATCGGCGATGGCTTAATCATTTACCGCCGTAATAATTTGAGGGCGGAAAGATACACACAAGTTATGTATCTATCAGTGATCTTGATCTCAAATACAATAATCTACTTGGAAGATAGATTATCCCAACGCTTTACTCTGTAAATCAAAAGTAAAAGAGAATTTAAGGGCAATATTTGCCCATTAAACGACATCTGACTTCTTCCGGGGCGCGCAATATATGTAGGTTGAACTGAAAAAATCAATACTTTTAGTTAATCATGGCGATAATTTCTTTTTCATAGCGATAAAATACGGTTTATGAAAATAGGGAAACGTTTGCGTTGCAATATAAATTGTATGACATATTAACTGTGATGATATTTGTCGCGTGAGGGTGGTAAGAAACATTCATATAACAAATGAAATGAGTTGATGAGTAAGTGACCAAAAACGAGAAAACCCGGCAACAAACGTCACCGGGGGAGGGGAGATTACGTGCAGATTTCGTAGCAAGGGATGTAGGCTGAGCCTGGCAACTTCATACGATGCTGGGCAACAAAACCCTGTAGCAGGTCGTCCATACGACGCATAATCTCTTTATCGCCGTTGATTTTGTAAGGACCAAACTCTTCAATGGCGCGAATACCGACTTCTTTTACGTTACCCGCCACAATACCGGAGAACGCACGGCGCAGGTCGGCAGCCAGCACTTCAACAGGTTGATCCGGGTAAAGCTTCAGATTAGCCATATTCTCGTGAGACGGCTCAAACGGCATTTGCAAATCTGGTGCAATGCGCATTGACCAGTTAAAGCTGTAAGCGTCACCAGTGTCGCGGCGATTTTCTTTCACCAGCGGCATCGATTTTTTCATCTGACGAGCGACTTCAGCGGCGTCATCAATGATGATGCGGTAATGGCGGCGCGCGTTTTCGCCCAGCGTATGTACGACAAACTCGTCCAGTACGCGGAAGTAGTCGGCGCTCTCTTTCGGGCCGGTGAGGATCAATGGTAAAACCTGATCTTTGTTGGCCGGGTTCATTAAAATTCCCAGCAAATACAGCAACTCTTCTGCCGTACCCACACCGCCAGGGAAGATAATGATGCCGTGAGCGATACGGACAAACGCTTCCAGACGTTTTTCGATATCCGGCATGATGATCAATTCGTTGACCAGCGGGTTAGGCGGTTCAGCGGCGATAATCGACGGCTCTGTCATACCAATAAAACGACTGTCTTTGTAACGCTGCTGCGCGTGTCCGACCGCAGCACCTTTCATCGGCGCTTCCATCGCTCCCGGACCACAGCCGGTGCAGATATTCAGCTCACGCAGGCCCAGCTGGTTTCCGACGCGACGGGCATACAAATACTCATTTTCGTTAATTGAGTGACCGCCCCAGCAGACCACCATATTTGGCGCTTCACCCACATGCAGCGCGCGAGCGTTACGCAAGATGGAAAAGACCAGGTTAGTGATGTGGACGGAGTTGTCGAGATTCAGGTTGGGAAAACGAACGGTATTATGGATTTGCCCGTAAACGAAGAGAATGTCTCGCAGAACCGCGAACAAGTTGGCCTGCAAAGCGCGAATAATTCGCCCATCGACAAAAGCCTCTTCCGGGGGATTAATCAGTTCCAGCTTTACGCCGCGTTCACGGCGCAGGACGTTAATATCGAAATTTTCAAAACGAGACAGCAATTCTTTGCTGTTATCGGTCAAACTACCGGAGTTCAGTACGGCAAGTGAACAGTTGCGAAACAGTTGATAGAGGTCGCTGCTGGCGGTGCGTTTAAGCATATCCACTTCCAGCTGCGACAACATATCCATGGAGCCAAGCGGGCTAATATGTGTAATCAAGAAAAACTCCTTATGGGACGAATATCGTCATTCCCTTTGATTACAATAGCCCTGCCTGATGACCTTTCACAACCTTCTGCGTGAATCCAGCACGCAAAATTGAGAAAAAATTTATTGCCGAACCAGTCTTGTGGTCGATGGGACAAAATCGCTATTACTGCGCCACGGGTTAATGTCCAGACCGCCACGACGGGTATAACGTGCGTAAACGCTTAATTTCTCTGGCTGGCAGAAGCGTAACAGGTCATTAAAGATGCGTTCCACGCACTGTTCGTGGAACTCGTTGTGATGACGGAATGAGACCAGGTAACGCAGCAGTTTTTCTCTGTCAATTTGGCGTCCACGATACTGAATTTGGATCGAACCCCAATCTGGTTGATGGGTGATCAGGCAGTTTGATTTCAGCAGGTGGCTGACAAGCGTCTCTTCCACTACTTTTTCACCGCTGGTGGCATTCTCCAGATAGTCAGTAGTGAATTCATAGTTATCGATAGTGATATCCTGGTCATCAATGCAGGTGCCATTGAAATGACCTATCGGCTGGCCTTCCAGTTCATCAAGACGATATAACGCCACGCTAACCTTACCCTGGGCGCAAGTGCTTAAGTCGCGCTCCAGCGTCTGGCGCACCTCATCCCAGTTATTAAAACGCGTCTGGTTAAAACTGTTGAGATAGAGCTTAAAACTCTTCGACTCAATCAGATTTACGCTGGTGTAATCAAGTTCAACATGACCGACAGCGACCTGCGGCAAACCTTTCGCATTCAGCCAGGAAAGTTCATACAGCGTCCAGATATCCGTACCGTGAAAAGGCAGGTTATCCGCTTTCAGACCCAGCGGGTCGCGATTCAGGCTGCGTGGAACGCCTTGCAGTAGGTTGGCGTCATAGGTATCCCGGTAATCGGTTGATTTTCCAAGAGTCAGGCCCGCAAGTGCCTGATGGTTTGCATAAGAAGACATGTTTCACCGTCATAAACCAGATAAACTAAACGACAAGTGTATCTGGTTTAAGTGAAGAGAGAAATTAGTGGACGATTTGACCGCACAAGCCCTGAAAGATTTTACTGCACGCTACTGCGATGCGTGGCATGAAGAGCATAAAAGCTGGCCGTTAAGTGAGGAACTGTACGGTGTTCCTTCACCGTGCATTATTTCAACTACCGAAGATGCCGTATACTGGCAACCCCAGCCGTTTACCGGGGAACAAAATGTAAACGCGGTTGAACGCGCTTTTGATATTGTGATACAACCCACAATTCATACCTTTTATACGACTCAGTTTGCCGGGGATATGCACGCGCAGTTTGGCGATATCAAACTGACATTGCTGCAAACCTGGAGTGAAGACGACTTCCGTCGGGTGCAGGAAAATCTGATTGGTCATCTGGTGACTCAGAAAAGGCTAAAACTGCCGCCCACGCTATTTATCGCGACGCTGGAAGAAGAGTTAGAGGTCATCTCGGTGTGTAATCTCTCCGGTGAAGTGTGCAAAGAGACGCTGGGAACACGTAAACGGACGCATTTAGCCTCAAATCTTGCGGAATTCCTTAATCAACTTAAGCCTCTTCTGTAATCCAAATACCCCATCTGGTTGTGAGAGATCTCTTACAGACTCTGTAGGAGATCGCCAGGAAATAAGCGAATACTTAAAAAGATAAGAATCGTTATTTTCATTTAAAATCAAAATGTTGATTGTTAATTCTTAACTTTCATATGAAATTTTCCTTAAGGCATTGTCTGTAAGCGCCTTGTAAGACTTCGCGAAAAAGACGATTCTATCTTCGTCGACAGGGAGTCAGACAACGAAGTGAACATCAGGATGATGACACTTCTGCAGGACACACCAGGATGGTGTTTCAGGGAAAGGCTTCTGGATGAAGCGAAGAGGATGACGCAGGACGCGTTAAAGGACACCTCCAGGATGGAGAATGAGAACCGGTCAGGATGATTCGGTGGGTCAGGAAGGCCAGGGACACTTCAGGATGAAGTATCACATCGGGGTGGTGTGAGCAGGAAGCAATAGTTCAGGATGAACGATTGGCCGCAAGGCCAGAGGAAAAGTTGTCAAGGATGAGCAGGGAGCAACAAAAGTAGCTGGAATGCTGCGAAACGAACCGGGAGCGCTGTGAATACAGTGCTCCCTTTTTTTATTCCTGCTATCCTTCGCGGCAGTTTTTCTTATTGAGGTTGCTTTATGACCACTCATGACCGCGTTCGTCTCCAGTTGCAGGCGCTTGAAGCGTTACTGCGTGAACATCAGCACTGGCGAAACGATGAACCCCAGCCGCATCAATTTAATAGTACCCAACCGTTCTTTATGGACACCATGGAACCACTGGAGTGGTTGCAGTGGGTGCTGATCCCGCGAATGCACGATTTGTTAGATAACAAACAGCCGTTACCGGGCGCTTTTGCCGTTGCACCCTATTATGAAATGGCGCTGGCGACGGACCATCCGCAACGCGCGCTTATTCTGGCTGAGCTGGAAAAACTGGATGCTCTTTTTGCGGATGATGCGAGCTAATGCTGGAAATACTCTATCAGGATGAATGGCTGGTTGCGGTAAATAAACCCTCCGGCTGGCTGGTTCACCGCAGCTGGCTGGATCGCGACGAGAAAGTAGTGGTCATGCAAACCGTGCGTGATCAGATTGGCCAGCACGTTTTTACCGCTCATCGTCTGGACCGACCCACTTCTGGTGTGTTGTTGATGGGATTATCCAGCGAGGCCGGACGGCTGCTGGCACAACAGTTTGAACAGCACCAAATCCAGAAACGTTACCATGCGATTGTGCGCGGCTGGTTGATGGAAGAAGCAGTTCTGGATTATCCACTGGTGGAAGAACTGGACAAAATCGCTGATAAATTTGCCCGCGAAGATAAAGGCTCGCAGCCAGCAGTGACGCATTATCGCGGTCTGGCGACCGTAGAAATGCCGGTAGCGACCGGACGTTACCCGACCACGCGCTACGGCCTGGTGGAACTGGAGCCGAAAACCGGACGCAAACATCAGCTTCGCCGACATCTTGCCCATTTGCGTCATCCGATTATTGGCGATAGCAAACATGGCGATTTACGCCAGAATCGCAGCGGTGCTGAGCATTTTGGCCTCCAGCGGTTAATGCTACATGCCAGTCAGTTGTCATTGACGCATCCTTTTACTGGCGAGCCGCTGACTATTCACGCGGGCCTGGACGACACCTGGATGCAGGCGTTATCACAATTTGGCTGGCGCGGTCTGCTTCCTGAAAATGAAAGGGTTGAGTTCAGTGCGCCATCGGGTCAGGATGGAGAGATAAGTTCCTAATCCAGGGAGAAAACGGTATGGCGGAAATTGGTATTTTTGTCGGCACCATGTACGGAAATTCGCTGTTAGTGGCGGAAGAAGCAGAAGCAATTCTGACCGCACAGGGCCACAAAGCAACGGTATTTGAAGATCCTGAATTAAGCGACTGGCTGCCCTATCAGGATAAGTATGTTCTGGTGGTTACGTCCACGACCGGGCAGGGCGACCTTCCTGATAGCATTGTGCCGCTCTTTCAGGGAATCAAAGATAGTCTGGGCTTCCAGCCGAATCTGCGTTATGGCGTGATTGCGCTCGGCGACAGCAGTTATGTAAATTTCTGCAATGGCGGCAAACAGTTCGATGCCTTGTTGCAGGAACAGAGCGCTCAGCGGGTTGGCGAAATGCTGTTGATTGACGCCAGTGAGAACCCGGAACCGGAAACGGAATCAAATCCGTGGGTCGAACAGTGGGGCACGCTGTTGTCCTGATATGTTCAGCGAGCGGTAAATGTCGTTTTAGCGGTGCTGAATCGAATATTTTCAGGCAAATGCCAGTAAAAACTGCTTCATAGCGCGGATTTTTACTGGCGTTTGCCTGGAGTCAAGCGATCCATTTCATACTCTTCTTTATTTCTTCGTTTTAACCCTTCCTTTCTTGTTCTTGTTTTCATTTCCGTGAAGTGGATTCCACCGTCCAGGGCTAATGCCAAAATCGGGCCTCATTGAACGCATTAATGTTGTGTTGTTGCACGGTGAGCCGCTATGGCGCGCTTTTTATACTGCTATTGCCAGATATAAACACGCGCCGTATTCGGCGAACGACCTATAAAAACGGCAAAAAACACCCTACGTCACCTCTGATTTCCTGGCTATGTCGCAGTCCAGAGTGAGCGTGGCTAACGCGAATTTTCAGGAGTGCAACAATGAGTTCTTTAAGTCAGGCTGCGAGCAGTGTGGAAAAACGCACGAATGCTCGTTACTGGATAGTGGTGATGTTGTTTATCGTCACATCCTTCAACTACGGCGACCGCGCTACGCTTTCTATTGCCGGTTCGGAAATGGCCAAAGATATCGGCCTTGATCCCGTGGGAATGGGCTATGTGTTCTCTGCCTTCTCATGGGCTTATGTTATCGGGCAGATCCCTGGTGGTTGGTTGCTGGATCGTTTTGGTTCAAAACGCGTCTACTTCTGGTCGATCTTTATCTGGTCGATGTTTACCTTGCTGCAAGGCTTCGTCGATATCTTTAGTGGATTCGGCATTATCGTTGCCCTGTTTACTCTGCGCTTCCTGGTCGGGCTTGCTGAAGCGCCATCTTTCCCCGGCAACAGTCGCATTGTTGCGGCCTGGTTTCCGGCGCAGGAAAGGGGAACGGCGGTGTCGATTTTTAACTCCGCTCAATACTTCGCAACGGTGATCTTCGCGCCGATTATGGGCTGGCTGACGCATGAAGTGGGCTGGTCACACGTCTTCTTCTTTATGGGCGGTCTGGGGATTGTCATCAGCTTTATCTGGTTGAAAGTCATCCACGAGCCAAATCAACATCCGGGGGTAAATCAGAAAGAGCTGGAGTACATCGCCGCGGGTGGCGCGCTGATCAATATGGATCAGCAAAACACCAAAGTTAAAGTGCCGTTCAGCGTGAAGTGGGGGCAGATCAAACAGCTGCTCGGGTCACGGATGATGATCGGCGTTTATATCGGTCAGTACTGTATCAACGCCCTGACTTACTTCTTTATTACCTGGTTCCCGGTTTATCTGGTGCAGGCGCGTGGGATGTCGATTCTGAAAGCGGGCTTTGTGGCTTCCGTTCCGGCGGTTTGCGGTTTTATCGGCGGTGTGCTGGGTGGGATTATTTCCGACTGGCTGATGCGCCGCACGGGATCGCTGAACATTGCGCGTAAAACACCGATCGTAATGGGCATGTTGCTGTCGATGGTGATGGTGTTCTGCAACTACGTCAACGTTGAGTGGATGATCATCGGCTTTATGGCGCTGGCCTTCTTCGGTAAGGGCATCGGGGCGCTGGGTTGGGCAGTAATGGCAGATACCGCGCCAAAAGAGATCAGCGGTCTTTCCGGTGGCCTGTTCAACATGTTCGGTAACATTTCTGGCATCGTCACGCCAATCGCAATTGGTTATATCGTTGGCACGACTGGCTCCTTTAATGGGGCGCTGATTTATGTTGGTGTTCATGCCTTAATCGCGGTACTGAGCTACCTGGTGCTGGTGGGCGATATCAAGCGTATCGAGCTGAAACCTGTCGCGGGGCAATAAGATGACGACACAATCCAGTCCTGTTATTACTGATATGAAAGTCATTCCGGTCGCCGGGCACGATAGCATGTTGCTTAATATTGGTGGTGCACATAGCGCATATTTCACCCGCAATATTGTGGTACTCACCGATAATGCCGGGCATACCGGTATTGGTGAAGCGCCGGGCGGAGAGGTGATTTATCAGACGCTTGTCGATGCTATTCCGATGGTGCTGGGCCAGGAAGTTGCGCGCCTGAATAAAGTGGTTCAGCAGGTGCATATAGGTAATCAGGCGGCCGATTTTGATACCTTCGGCAAAGGTGCCTGGACTTTTGAATTGCGCGTTAATGCCGTGGCGGCGCTGGAAGCCGCCTTGCTTGACCTGCTAGGTAAGGCGTTGAATGTTCCGGTCTGCGAACTGTTAGGGCCAGGCAAGCAACGCGATGCTATTACCGTCCTCGGTTATCTGTTTTATATCGGTGATCGGACCAAAACCGATCTTCCTTATCTGGAAAATACGCCGGGCAACCATGAGTGGTATCAGTTGCGCCATCAGAAAGCGATGAACAGCGAAGCCGTTGTGCGTCTGGCGGAAGCCTCACAGGATCGCTATGGCTTTAAAGATTTCAAACTTAAGGGCGGAGTGTTACCTGGCGAGCAAGAAATCGACACTGTTCGTGCATTGAAGAAACGCTTCCCGGATGCGCGGATTACCGTTGATCCCAACGGTGCATGGCTGCTTGATGAAGCCATTTCTTTGTGCAAAGGGCTGAATGATGTTCTTACCTATGCCGAAGATCCGTGCGGCGCTGAGCAGGGTTTCTCCGGTCGTGAAGTGATGGCGGAGTTTCGACGGGCGACCGGCTTGCCCGTCGCGACTAACATGATCGTCACCAACTGGCGCGAAATGGGCCATGCGGTGATGCTCAATGCGGTAGATATTCCACTTGCCGATCCGCACTTCTGGACGCTTTCCGGTGCAGTCCGCGTGGCACAGCTTTGCGACGACTGGGGGCTAACCTGGGGCTGCCATTCTAATAACCATTTCGATATTTCTCTGGCGATGTTTACCCATGTGGGCGCGGCGGCACCGGGTAATCCTACCGCTATCGATACCCACTGGATTTGGCAGGAGGGCGATTGTCGCCTGACCAAAAATCCGCTGGAGATTAAAAACGGAAAAATTGCCGTTCCTGATGCGCCCGGTCTGGGCGTGGAACTGGACTGGGAACAGGTACAAAAGGCACATGAGGCCTATAAACGTCTGCCTGGCGGTGCGCGTAACGACGCAGGTCCGATGCAGTACCTGATCCCCGGCTGGACCTTTGACCGTAAACGTCCCGTTTTCGGCCGTCATTGATTCTGAAAAAGGACATAAATATGAGTTCTCAATTTACGACGCCTGTTGTTACTGAAATGCAGGTCATCCCGGTGGCGGGTCATGACAGTATGCTGATGAATCTGAGTGGTGCACACGCACCGTTCTTCACGCGTAATATTGTGATTATCAAAGATAATTCCGGTCACACCGGCGTAGGCGAAATTCCCGGCGGCGAGAAAATCCGTAAAACGCTGGAAGATGCGATTCCGCTGGTGGTGGGTAGAACGCTGGGTGAATACAAAAACGTTCTGACGCTGGTGCGTAATACATTTGCCGATCGTGATGCCGGCGGGCGCGGTTTGCAGACATTTGATTTGCGTACCACTATTCATGTAGTTACCGGGATAGAAGCGGCAATGCTGGATCTGCTGGGGCAGCATCTGGGGGTAAACGTGGCATCGCTGCTGGGCGATGGTCAACAGCGTAGCGAAGTCGAAATGCTCGGTTATCTGTTCTTCGTCGGTGATCGCAAAGCCACACCGCTGCCGTATCAAAGCCAGCCGGATGACTCATGCGACTGGTATCGCCTGCGTCATGAAGAAGCGATGACGCCGGATGCGGTGGTGCGCCTGGCGGAAGCGGCGTATGAAAAATATGGCTTCAACGATTTCAAACTGAAAGGCGGTGTACTGGCCGGGGAAGAAGAGGCCGAGTCTATTGTGGCACTGGCGCAACGCTTCCCGCAGGCGCGTATTACGCTCGATCCTAACGGTGCCTGGTCGCTGAACGAAGCGATTAAAATTGGTAAATACCTGAAAGGGTCGCTGGCTTATGCAGAAGATCCGTGTGGTGCGGAGCAAGGTTTCTCCGGGCGTGAAGTGATGGCAGAGTTCCGTCGCGCAACTGGCCTGCCGACCGCAACCAATATGATCGCCACCGACTGGCGGCAGATGGGCCATACGCTCTCCCTGCAATCCGTTGATATCCCGCTGGCGGATCCGCATTTCTGGACGATGCAAGGTTCGGTACGTGTGGCGCAAATGTGCCATGAATTTGGCCTGACCTGGGGTTCACACTCAAACAACCACTTCGATATTTCCCTGGCGATGTTTACCCATGTTGCCGCCGCTGCACCGGGTAAAATTACTGCTATTGATACGCACTGGATCTGGCAGGAAGGTAATCAGCGCCTGACCAAAGAACCGTTTGAGATCAAAGGCGGTCTGGTTCAGGTGCCGGAAAAACCGGGGCTGGGTGTAGAAATCGATATGGATCAAGTGATGAAAGCCCATGAGCTGTATCAGAAACACGGGCTTGGCGCGCGTGACGATGCGATGGGAATGCAGTATCTGATTCCTGGCTGGACGTTCGATAACAAGCGCCCGTGCATGGTGCGTTAAGACAGAAAACCAAAACCGGCTCTATCTGGAGCCGGCTTGAGACTGATGCTAAACGCAAAATAGCCTGTTGTGCTATGTATCAGGTCTACATCATTTTTTAATTCATTGAATTTAATTGGTTTTGTAGGCCGGATAAGGCGTTAACGCCGCATCCGGCATAAACACAGGCACTTTGTCACCAATCTGAAACCAGCGTCATAAAAAGCCGATTGCTACTCGACAAGACGTCCGTTACCCGAGAATTTTGCTGGCTTCGCGCGCTACATTATCCATCTCGTCCAACAGTTCCAGCAGCTCCGGCTCCAAATCTTCTTCTTTAGTACCGCTACGTAGCTGTTGTTCGATCAGTTGGCAGAGATTCTTCATACGCGGCACACCGCTATAGCCGCAACTGCCATGCAGTTTATGAATCAAATCAACCAGGCCTTCCGGGTTTTCTCCAACCAGCTGTTCCTCAACTTTGTTGCGAACTTCAGGCAGGAAATCGAGTAACATTTGCAGCATATCGCGCGCTAAATCGGTTTTTCCTGCTGCCTGGCGTAGTGCCAGTTGCCAGTCGAGGGTCGCATTCGGGTTCACCACAATTTCGTTGACTTCGGGCGTCACGACGCGAGAGGAAATACCGCTGCCAGGCTTGTAGCGCAACAACAAATTATGCAATCGCTCTTCTTCAATCGGTTTCGCCAGATAATCGCTCATCCCTGCGCCAAGCAGCTTCTCTTTTTGCCCGGCCATTGCATGCGCCGTTACCGCGATAACCGGCGTTTGTTGCTGATGGGGGAGCTGGTGGATGAGCTCGCAGGCCCGAATGCCATCCATGTCAGGCATTTGAATATCCATTAAGATCAAATCGAACGGCATCTGTTTCGCCCGTTCAACCGCCTGATGCCCGCTATCGCAAAGTTCCACATGTTGCACCATATCTTCCAGCAATGCGCCGATAAGTTTCAGGTTAGCGGGGTTGTCATCAACTGCCATGACTGTCATTGCCAGCTTGCTTTCATCGGTTACAGGCAAAAGCGTGTTTTGTTTGTGATGACAAAATTCCGTCAGGGCAGGCAACAGGCGCGTAGGTGTTAATGGTTTCAGCAGACACGCGCCGATACCATCTTGCTTGAGTTTTTCTGCATTGACTTGTGCATGGCAAGGAAGTGCCAGCATCAGGAAATCGGTCATCGATACCGCTTTCGCTAATCGCTCATGTTGCATTGTTAGCGGCTCGCGGAAGGTCACCGCGATGCCTAACAACATCATGTCGTAATGCGCGGGAGGCAGCGCGGAGAACGTTGGGCTATAAACCACTTCCAGCGGCGTTTCACTTAAAATATCCAGCGTGCATTGCGCTGCTGCGGAGTTTGGTTCGACATAGGCCAGGCGCTTACCGGCGAGGCACTGGGTGGATGGCCCTTCGATAATAATGTTCGGGTTCAGATCGAGATTAATGTGGAACCAGAAAGTTGAACCGCGATTCGGCTGGCTATGGAACGAAATATCGCCGCCCATTTCATTAACCAGTTTTTGTGTAATCACCAGCCCCAGACCGGTGCCACCATGACGGCGGGAAATACTGGCATCAGCCTGTCGGAAGGCCTGGAATAAGCGCGATTGATCGCGTTCAGGAATACCAATGCCGGTATCCCGAATCTGCACTTCAATCTGCACTTTGGTATTACTCAGCGCACGTTTTTCTACCAGAATATCAATGTTGCCATTCTCGGTGAATTTAATTGCATTCCCCACCAGGTTAGTGATGATTTGCTGTAATCGCAGTGGGTCGCCGATCACGTTATCAGGCACGTCGCTTTTAATATTGAGCGTCAGTTCCAACCCTTTATCGTGAGAAGAATGTGCCAGCAGAGTAACGACTTCATCCAGCGTGCTGCGTAGTGGGAATGGAATACTTTCCAGAATCAGCTTACCTGCTTCCAGTTTCGAGAAGTCGAGAACATCATTAATAATTGCCAGCAAATTATTTGCCGAACGTTCAATCGTATTCAGGTGATCGCGCTGCGTTGGTGTTAATTCTGTTTTCAGCGTCAGGCGGGTAAAGCCAATAACACCATTCAGTGGTGTACGCAGCTCGTGTGACATATTTGCCAGAAACTCGGATTTAATACGCGCCGCTTCCTGGGCGCGCTTTTTCGCCAGATCTAACTCAACGTTCTGAATTTCCATCTGCTCCAGCGTTTCACGCAGATCGGACGTCGCCTGGTCGATATTGTGCTGCATCTCTTCGTGATAAGCAGCCAGCGACATTGCCATCGAGTTGATACCGTTTTTCAGCATATCCAGCTCGCCGAGCATAAATCCTTCCACCCGGCTGTCGAGTTGCCCGCGACGGATGCGGTCGACGGTATTCACCATGTTGCGAATCGGACCGGTTACATCGCGCATTAAGCGCCAGCCAAAAATAAGCGCAATACCGATACAAAACAGCATCATCACGCTGGAAATAAAGATCTCTTTATATTGCTGCAAACGAACCGATTTAAGATCCAGCTCAAGCGCAATATATCCCAACATATTTTGACTATTTTTGGCATCGCTACTGGGCGATTCGTCGGGGGAGTAACTCTCAGAAATAATCGGCGTGCGGAGGATCATAATATCGCCGTCACGAGTGACAGTGAGCTGGCGAGGAAACGGCACGTTGCTGCCGAGCTGCATTGATGAGGGATCAAGATGAAAATTGGAGGTGACAAAGAGTCGGTTATTTTCATCATAAACCGAAATCGCGCGAACAATATCGGAATGGCGACGATGCAGTACGCTTATTAACTGACCGATAGATTCGCGATTTTGCAGGCTCATGCCATATTCAGTAGAAACTGCAAGCGGCTCAATAATGCTGGCACCGGCATCTTCCAGTTGACGCTGCAAGTCGTTATAGCGATGCACGACGAAAAAGATACTCAGCAATAAACCAATAAGGACGGTCGGTGCCAGGATCAGAATCATCATGCGTGCGCGCAGGCTGTAGTTGGTCATGGAGTTCCGTTATGGGACAATTAAGGTCACACTGTTAAATTGAGAAAGTCTCGCCAATGGCGCAATTCTACTCTGCAAAACGACGCACGACGACGCGTCAGATCATAACCGTTTCAGTCAACGACCTCGACTCTTTTGGTCAGGGCGTGGCGCGACATAACGGCAAAGCGTTATTTATTCCTGGATTACTGCCACAGGAAAACGCGGAAGTTACTGTTACTGAAGATAAAAAACAGTACGCCCGCGCTAAAGTCGTGCGCCGGTTAAGCGATAGCCCGGAACGCGAAACGCCACGCTGCCCTCATTTTGGCGTATGCGGTGGCTGTCAGCAACAACACGCCAGCGTGGATTTACAGCAGCGAAGCAAAAGTGCGGCACTCGCCCGATTAATGAAACACGAAGTCTCTGAAGTGATCGCCGATGTTCCCTGGGGCTATCGCCGTCGCGCGCGTTTAAGTTTGAACTACTTACCGAAAACACAGCAACTTCAGATGGGCTTTCGCAAAGCGGGCTCCAGTGACATTGTCGACGTCAAACAATGCCCCATTTTAGTGCCCCAACTTGAAGCATTGCTGCCCAAAGTCAGGGCATGCCTGGGCAGCTTACAAGCTATACGCCATCTTGGTCATGTTGAACTGGTACAGGCAACCAGCGGCACGCTGATGATTTTGCGCCATACCGCACCGCTAAGTTCGGCTGATCGCGAAAAACTGGAACGCTTTTCGCATTCTGAAGGCCTGGATCTGTATCTCGCCCCCGATAGTGAGATACTCGAAACCGTCTCTGGTGAGATGCCCTGGTATGACTCAAACGGGTTGCGCTTAACTTTTAGCCCGCGCGATTTTATTCAGGTCAATGCGGGTGTGAACCAAAAAATGGTAGCGCGTGCGTTGGAATGGCTGGATGTGCAACCTGAAGATCGCGTACTGGATCTGTTCTGCGGTATGGGCAACTTTACACTGCCATTGGCGACACAAGCTGCCAGTGTGGTGGGTGTAGAAGGTGTTCCGGCGCTGGTGGAAAAAGGCCAGCAGAATGCGCGTCTTAATGGCTTACAGAATGTGACGTTTTATCACGAAAATCTTGAAGAAGATGTCACAAAGCAGCCGTGGGCGAAAAACGGCTTCGATAAAGTGTTGCTGGACCCCGCGCGAGCAGGTGCCGCAGGTGTTATGCAGCAAATTATAAAACTGGAACCTATTCGTATAGTTTATGTATCCTGTAATCCTGCAACGCTGGCTCGGGATAGCGAAGCGTTATTAAAAGCAGGATATACCATTGCGCGACTGGCGATGCTGGATATGTTCCCACACACGGGACATCTGGAATCGATGGTACTTTTCTCGCGCGTTAAATAGTTACGATTTGCCGATTTCGGCAGGTCTGGTCCCTAAAGGAGAGGACGATGGTTGCGGTAAGAAGTGCACATATCAATAAGGCTGGTGAATTTGATCCGGAAAAATGGATCGCAAGTCTGGGTATTACCAGCCAGAAGTCGTGTGAGTGCTTAGCCGAAACCTGGGCGTATTGTCTGCAACAGACGCAGGGGCATCCGGATGCCAGTCTGTTATTGTGGCGTGGTGTTGAGATGGTGGAGATCCTCTCGACATTAAGTATGGACATTGACACGCTGCGGGCGGCGCTGCTGTTCCCTCTGGCTGATGCCAACGTAGTTAGCGAAGATGTGCTGCGTGAGAGCGTCGGTAAGTCGGTTGTTAACCTTATTCACGGCGTGCGTGATATGGCGGCGATCCGCCAGCTGAAAGCGACGCACACTGATTCTGTTTCCTCCGAACAGGTCGATAACGTTCGCCGGATGTTATTGGCGATGGTCGATGATTTTCGCTGCGTGGTCATCAAACTGGCGGAGCGTATTGCTCATCTGCGCGAAGTAAAAGATGCGCCGGAAGATGAACGCGTACTGGCGGCAAAAGAGTGCACCAATATCTACGCGCCGTTGGCGAACCGTCTTGGGATTGGGCAACTGAAATGGGAGCTGGAAGATTACTGCTTCCGTTATCTGCACCCGACCGAATACAAACGCATCGCAAAACTGCTGCATGAACGCCGTCTCGACCGCGAACACTATATCGAAGAGTTTGTCGGTCATCTGCGCGCTGAGATGAAAGCTGAAGGCGTTAAAGCTGAAGTGTATGGTCGTCCGAAACACATCTACAGCATCTGGCGTAAAATGCAGAAAAAGAACCTCGCCTTTGATGAGCTGTTTGATGTGCGTGCGGTACGTATTGTCGCCGAGCGTTTACAGGATTGCTATGCCGCACTGGGGATAGTGCACACTCACTATCGCCACCTGCCGGATGAGTTTGACGATTATGTCGCTAACCCGAAACCAAACGGTTATCAGTCTATTCATACCGTGGTTCTGGGGCCAGGTGGCAAAACCGTTGAGATCCAAATCCGCACCAAACAGATGCATGAAGATGCAGAGTTGGGTGTTGCTGCGCACTGGAAATATAAAGAGGGCGCGGCAGCTGGCGGCGCACGTTCGGGACATGAAGACCGGATTGCCTGGCTGCGTAAACTGATTGCGTGGCAGGAAGAGATGGCTGATTCCGGCGAAATGCTCGACGAAGTACGCAGCCAGGTCTTTGACGACCGGGTGTATGTCTTTACGCCGAAAGGTGATGTCGTTGATTTGCCTGCGGGATCAACGCCGCTGGACTTCGCTTACCACATCCACAGTGATGTCGGACACCGCTGCATCGGGGCAAAAATTGGCGGGCGCATTGTGCCGTTCACCTACCAGCTGCAGATGGGCGACCAGATTGAAATTATCACCCAGAAACAGCCGAACCCCAGCCGTGACTGGTTAAACCCAAACCTCGGTTACGTCACAACCAGCCGTGGGCGTTCGAAAATTCACGCCTGGTTCCGTAAACAGGACCGTGACAAAAACATTCTGGCTGGGCGGCAAATCCTTGACGACGAGCTGGAACATCTGGGGATCAGCCTGAAAGAAGCAGAAAAACATCTGCTGCCGCGTTACAACTTTAATGATGTCGACGAGTTGCTGGCGGCGATTGGTGGCGGGGATATCCGTCTCAATCAGATGGTGAACTTCCTGCAATCGCAATTTAATAAGCCGAGTGCCGAAGAGCAGGACGCCGCCGCGCTGAAGCAACTTCAGCAAAAAAGCTACACGCCGCAAAACCGCAGTAAAGATAACGGTCGCGTGGTGGTTGAAGGTGTCGGTAACCTGATGCACCACATCGCGCGCTGCTGCCAGCCGATTCCTGGAGATGAGATTGTCGGCTTCATTACCCAGGGGCGCGGTATTTCAGTACACCGCGCCGATTGCGAACAACTGGCGGAACTGCGCTCCCATGCGCCAGAACGCATTGTTGACGCGGTATGGGGTGAGAGCTACTCCGCCGGATATTCGCTGGTGGTCCGCGTGGTGGCTAATGATCGTAGTGGGTTGTTACGTGATATCACGACCATTCTCGCCAACGAGAAGGTGAACGTGCTTGGCGTTGCCAGCCGTAGCGACACCAAACAGCAACTGGCGACCATCGACATGACCATTGAGATTTACAACCTGCAAGTGCTGGGGCGCGTGCTGGGTAAACTCAACCAGGTGCCGGATGTTATCGACGCGCGTCGGTTGCACGGGAGTTAGGCCGAAATTTGCTCGTATCTACAATGTAGATTGATATATACTGTATCTACATATGATAGCGGTTTGAGGAAAGGGTTATGATCCACAGTAGCGTAAAGCGTTGGGGAAATTCACCGGCGGTGCGGATCCCGGCTACGTTAATGCAGGCGCTCAATCTGAATATTGATGATGAAGTGAAGATTGACCTGGTGGATGGCAAATTAATTATTGAGCCAGTGCGTAAAGAGCCCGTATTTACGCTTGCTGAACTGGTCAACGACATCACGCCGGAAAACCTCCACGAGAATATCGACTGGGGAGAGCCGAAAGATAAGGAAGTCTGGTAATGGTAAGCCGATACGTACCCGATATGGGCGATCTGATTTGGGTTGATTTTGACCCGACAAAAGGTAGCGAGCAAGCTGGACATCGTCCAGCTGTTGTCCTGAGTCCTTTCATGTACAACAACAAAACAGGTATGTGTCTGTGTGTTCCTTATACAACGCAATCAAAAGGATATCCGTTCGAAGTTGTTTTATCCGGTCAGGAACGTGATGGCGTAGCGTTAGCTGATCAGGTAAAAAGTATCGCCTGGCGGGCAAGAGGAGCAACGAAGAAAGGAACAGTTGCCCCAGAGGAATTACAACTCATTAAAGCCAAAATTAACGTACTGATTGGGTAGTGTTACTAACTCACTTCTATTCTGGTCACAGGTTTCCACCTGACAGACCCGCAATTTTCAGGACAATTCAATGAATCAAATCGACCGTTTGCTCACTATTATGCAGCGCCTGCGCGATCCGGAAAACGGCTGCCCGTGGGATAAAGAGCAGACATTTGCCACCATTGCGCCTTACACCCTTGAAGAAACCTACGAAGTGCTGGACGCCATCGCCCGTGAAGATTTTGACGATCTTCGCGGTGAACTGGGCGATCTGCTATTCCAGGTGGTGTTTTACGCGCAAATGGCTCAGGAAGAAGGGCGCTTTGACTTTAATGATATTTGCGCTGCTATTAGCGATAAATTAGAGCGTCGCCATCCGCATGTTTTTGCTGATAGTTCTGCCGAAAACAGTAGTGAAGTGCTTGCCCGTTGGGAGCAAATCAAAACCGAAGAGCGCGCGCAGAAAGCGCAGCATTCGGCGCTGGACGATATTCCTCGTAGTTTACCGGCTTTAATGCGGGCGCAAAAAATCCAGAAACGTTGCGCCAACGTTGGCTTCGACTGGACGACGCTTGGCCCGGTGGTTGATAAAGTCTACGAAGAGATCGACGAGGTGATGTACGAGGCGCGGCAGGCTGTTGTCGACCAGGCTAAACTGGAGGAGGAAATGGGGGACCTGCTGTTTGCCACGGTTAATCTGGCTCGCCATTTAGGGACGAAAGCAGAAATCGCATTGCAAAAAGCGAACGAAAAATTCGAGCGTCGTTTTCGCGAAGTGGAGCGTATTGTTGCCGCGCGTGGACTGGAAATGACAGGTGTTGACCTCGAAACAATGGAAGAAGTCTGGCAACAGGTAAAACGGCAGGAAATTGATCTCTAAGGGAATTACGCGGTCAAGCGCCATTTGTGTCATTTTTTAAATGACAAGCGCTTGATTTGCGTCAAAAACATTTACCCCAAAGGGGCTATTTTCTCACTCCTGATTTCAATAGTGCGCTGGCGAAGAGGAGGGATAATGAAAGTTTGTGGCACAGGTCATGTTAGGGTATACTGCTTTCCCGTCCTGGTTATTCCATCGTCTTTTCAACCTAACTTCTCAGGTTCAGCATGACAACGAACTATATTTTTGTGACCGGCGGGGTCGTATCCTCTCTGGGTAAAGGCATTGCCGCAGCCTCCCTCGCAGCCATTCTTGAAGCCCGTGGCCTCAATGTGACCATCATGAAACTGGATCCGTACATCAACGTCGATCCAGGTACTATGAGCCCAATCCAACACGGGGAAGTGTTCGTTACTGAAGACGGCGCTGAAACCGACCTGGACCTGGGGCACTACGAGCGTTTCATTCGTACCAAAATGAGCCGCCGCAACAACTTCACCACGGGTCGTATCTACTCTGACGTTCTGCGTAAAGAACGCCGCGGTGACTACCTCGGCGCAACCGTGCAGGTTATTCCGCACATCACTAACGCAATCAAAGAGCGCGTGCTGGAAGGTGGCGAAGGTCATGACGTAGTACTGGTAGAAATCGGCGGTACAGTAGGTGATATCGAATCCTTGCCGTTCCTCGAAGCGATTCGCCAGATGGCTGTTGAAATTGGCCGTGAGCACACTCTGTTTATGCACCTGACGCTGGTGCCGTACATGGCAGCGTCTGGTGAAGTCAAAACCAAACCGACTCAGCACTCTGTAAAAGAGCTGCTCTCCATCGGTATCCAGCCTGACATCCTGATTTGTCGTTCAGATCGCGCTGTTCCGGCGAACGAACGTGCGAAGATTGCATTGTTCTGTAATGTTCCGGAAAAAGCGGTTATTTCTCTGAAAGACGTCGATTCCATCTATAAAATTCCGGGCCTGTTGAAATCTCAGGGGCTGGACGATTATATTTGTAAACGATTCAGCTTAAACTGCCCGGAAGCGAATCTGTCCGAATGGGAACAGGTTATCTTCGAAGAAGCGAACCCGGTAAGTGAAGTCACCATCGGTATGGTCGGCAAGTACATTGAACTGCCGGATGCTTATAAATCAGTGATCGAAGCACTGAAACACGGTGGGCTGAAGAATCGTGTCAGCGTCAACATCAAACTAATCGATTCACAAGATGTTGAAACGCGCGGCGTTGAAATCCTTAAAGGTCTGGACGCAATCCTAGTACCTGGCGGTTTTGGCTATCGTGGCGTAGAAGGCATGATTACGACCGCGCGTTTTGCGCGTGAGAACAATATTCCTTATCTGGGCATTTGCCTGGGTATGCAGGTGGCGTTAATTGATTACGCTCGCCATGTTGCCAACATGGAGAACGCCAACTCTACGGAATTTGTGCCAGACTGTAAGTACCCGGTTGTGGCGCTGATTACCGAGTGGCGCGATGAAAACGGCAACGTTGAAGTTCGTAGCGAGAAGAGCGATCTCGGCGGTACCATGCGTCTCGGCGCACAGCAGTGCCAGTTGGTTGACGATAGCCTGGTTCGCCAGCTGTACAATGCGCCGACAATTGTTGAGCGTCATCGTCACCGTTACGAAGTCAACAACATGCTGTTGAAACAGATTGAAGATGCAGGTCTGCGCGTTGCGGGCCGTTCCGGGGATGATCAGTTGGTCGAGATCATCGAAGTTCCGAATCACCCGTGGTTCGTGGCTTGCCAGTTCCATCCGGAGTTTACTTCTACTCCACGTGATGGTCACCCGCTGTTTGCTGGCTTTGTAAAAGCCGCCAGCGAGTTCCAGAAGCGTCAGGCGAAGTAAGTAAAAAAGTTAGAACGGCAACGCGTACCCTGGGTACGCGTTGTTTGTCTGGAGTTTCAGTTTAACTAGTGACTTGAGGAAAACCTAATGTCCAAAATCGTAAAAATCATCGGTCGTGAAATCATCGACTCCCGTGGTAACCCGACTGTTGAAGCCGAAGTACATCTGGAGGGTGGTTTCGTCGGTATGGCAGCTGCTCCGTCAGGTGCTTCTACTGGTTCCCGTGAAGCTCTGGAACTGCGCGATGGCGACAAATCCCGTTTCCTGGGTAAAGGCGTAACCAAAGCTGTTGCTGCGGTAAACGGCCCGATCGCTCAGGCGCTGATTGGCAAAGATGCTAAAGATCAGGCTGGCATTGACAAGATCATGATCGACCTGGACGGCACCGAAAACAAATCCAAATTCGGCGCGAACGCAATCCTGGCTGTATCTCTGGCTAACGCCAAAGCTGCTGCAGCTGCTAAAGGTATGCCGCTGTACGAGCACATCGCTGAACTGAACGGTACTCCGGGCAAATACTCTATGCCGGTTCCGATGATGAACATCATCAACGGTGGTGAGCACGCTGACAACAACGTTGATATCCAGGAATTCATGATTCAGCCGGTTGGCGCGAAAACTGTGAAAGAAGCCATCCGCATGGGTTCTGAAGTTTTCCATCACCTGGCAAAAGTTCTGAAAGCGAAAGGCATGAACACTGCTGTTGGTGACGAAGGTGGCTATGCGCCGAACCTGGGTTCCAACGCTGAAGCTCTGGCTGTTATCGCTGAAGCTGTTAAAGCTGCTGGTTATGAACTGGGCAAAGACATCACTCTGGCGATGGACTGCGCAGCTTCTGAATTCTACAAAGATGGTAAATACGTTCTGGCTGGCGAAGGCAACAAAGCGTTCACCTCTGAAGAATTCACTCACTTCCTGGAAGAACTGACCAAACAGTACCCGATCGTTTCTATCGAAGACGGTCTGGACGAATCTGACTGGGACGGTTTCGCATACCAGACCAAAGTTCTGGGCGACAAAATCCAGCTGGTTGGTGACGACCTGTTCGTAACCAACACCAAGATCCTGAAAGAAGGTATCGAAAAAGGTATCGCTAACTCCATCCTGATCAAATTCAACCAGATCGGTTCTCTGACCGAAACTCTGGCTGCAATCAAGATGGCGAAAGATGCTGGCTACACTGCAGTTATCTCTCACCGTTCTGGCGAAACTGAAGACGCTACCATCGCTGACCTGGCTGTTGGTACTGCTGCAGGCCAGATCAAAACTGGTTCTATGAGCCGTTCTGACCGTGTTGCTAAATACAACCAGCTGATTCGTATCGAAGAAGCTCTGGGCGAAAAAGCACCGTACAACGGTCGTAAAGAGATCAAAGGCCAGGCATAAGACTGACTTAACGTCTTAATAAAAAACCCGCTTCTTGAAGCGGGTTTTTTTATCTTCACATTTTGAGTTTAGTAAGCAGAGCGATAACATTAATAAATGTTATTCCCACCAGGATAAGTATCCGAACAATTTTTCTGCTATTCCTTACATTGCTGACAAAATCATTATGAGAAATATTGGATGAATATTTTCGTTGATGGACTTTATAATCCCAAAGAAAATCATTTGCCTCAGGTATTGGGTTAATCAGACTGTAGATGCAAAAGTACACAAACGTATCTAAAGCAAGCAGTGATGTTATCAGTTGAAATAATTCATCGCCCTGGAAGGCTTTATTAAGCCAAATCATTCCAGCAGCACCGAATAAGCCAAATACAAATTTACTTAATCGTGGATGATTCGCTAAAATCTTACTCATATTTCCTTACCTTCCCTGTAATCTGTTTTTAAGTCTTACCATCTTCCTGACGCGCCGCCACCGCCGGATGAACCGCCACCACCGCTGAAATTGTCATTGTTGAAAGAGGATGAAGAGGAAGATGACGATGATGAAGAATGTCGGGAGGCCGAGTTGCTTCTTTCGTAACGTGACGGTCGGTTGGCGCTACGCATTGAATCACGCACCTTTCTGCCGAAAGGCGTGAAAGCGATAGCTACGACCAGGAATGGAGTGGCGAAACATAATAATGTGGCAAGAACTCCCCAGCTCCCGCTATATCCAGCGATGGGAAGTACAAAGGCCAGTATTATGGCAGCAAAGCAAATCACTCCCAGCGTTTTGACATATCCTCTGGCAGAAATAAACGTCAGTACTATCGCCCAGACTAACAGAGCCCACCAACCGCTAAAGGGTAAAGGATGATCGGGCGATGTATTATTGACTAAATCATTTTCTGATAATCGGGTTTCAATATCACCAATACCTTGTTGCAAGCCGACAGCAAGATCGCCCTTTTTAAACGCAGGAATAATACTGTTGCGTATAATTTGCCCGGACTGCGCATCCGTCAGAATACCCTCAAGTCCGTAGCCAATTTCAATATGTACTGTATGATCTTGCCAGGCAACTACCAGTAAAATACCGTCATCAAGATTCTTATGACCGGGCTGCCAACGCTCGAATACTCGTGTTGCATATTGCTCGATGGTTTCATCGCCTGTTGTTTCTACTACTAACACGATCAGTTGTGCGTGGCTTTTTTGCGTCAGGGTTTTAATCTGACTGGTCAGCGTACTTACTTCCTCCCTGGTTAATGTCCCTGTTAAATCATTTATATACTTAGCGAATTCAGGTACTGGAACTTGCACTGCAAACGCAGATGAACAGATCAGAACAAGAAGTAAGATTAAATTTTTCATATAATTAACTCGCCTAATGAGCACTAGCATTCTGGCTAAAATCTATTGTTGGTGCTTTACTCACAGCGGCGACATCATCCGGCAAATAATTTTTCTTCGGTGTGTAATCCATGACCTTTGCGGTTAATACAGCGGGGAATTTGCGGATAGTAACATTATATTGTTCAATGGCTTTAATATATCTTCCTCGCGCAACGGCAATTCGATTTTCACTTCCTTCGAGCTGTACCATTAAGTTTTGATAGAGCTCTTGAGCCTTTAACTCAGGGTAACGCTCACTAATTATCGTTAACTGACCGAGAGTGCGAGTCACCTGCGCTTGAGCCTGTTGCCAGGCTTGTAATTTTTGTTCATTTCCCGGAGTTTGCTGAAGATCGCTGCTGGCGCGATTAGCCTGGCTACGAGCCAATGTTACGGCTTCCAAAACGTCTTTTTCATGGTTGGAATAACCTTTAATACTGGCGACAAGATTAGGAATAAGATCGGCGCGACGTTGATATTGATTTAATACCTCAGACCAGGAGGCGTTAACCTGCTCATCATAGGTTTGAATATCGTTATATCCACAGCCTGATAAATTGAAAATAAATATAATTACGATGAATGTCCTGAGCATGTTTAAATCCTTTTTCATTAATTCCTTAAAACATAATACGTCGCATCATTTTATTCTTTATGATCTAATGCACTTTTTGCCTTAAACCTGCCTGTAACAGAATGTTAATAAGACATGATTGTTGCGGCAGGATCTGCAATAATTAACAATTATCCACTTCACAGAGAATGCTATGCAGTACCCGATTAACGAGATGTTCCAGACCCTGCAAGGTGAGGGTTACTTTACCGGCGTTCCCGCCATTTTTATTCGTTTACAGGGATGCCCGGTTGGCTGTGCCTGGTGCGACACCAAACACACCTGGGAAAAGCTTGAGGATCGGGAAGTCTCCCTTTTCAGCATTCTGGCGAAGACCAAAGAGAGTGATAAGTGGGGGTCGGCGAGCAGTGAAGATTTGCTGGCTGTCATTGGTCGCCAGGGATACACCGCGCGGCATGTGGTGATTACGGGTGGTGAGCCTTGCATTCATGATTTGCTACCACTGACTGATCTGCTCGAAAAGAACGGTTTTAGCTGCCAGATCGAAACCAGTGGTACTCATGAGGTACGCTGCACACCGAATACCTGGGTTACCGTATCGCCAAAGCTGAACATGCGCGGCGGCTATGACGTGTTGTCACAGGCACTGGAGCGAGCCAACGAAATCAAGCATCCAGTGGGGCGCGTACGCGATATTGAAGCACTGGATGAACTATTGGCAACGCTGACCGATGATAAACCGCGAGTCATTGCACTGCAGCCGATTAGCCAAAAGGATGATGCCACACGTTTGTGCATTGAAACCTGCATTGCGCGTAATTGGCGTTTGTCGATGCAAACACATAAATATCTAAATATTGCCTGATTAAACATTTATAAGCGTTATAAATGGGTGGAACCTGTAAAGACTTCTACTCATTTATATTGTTTGTCGCCTCTGAAAACTCCTCCATTTTACCCATCCAGGGCTAATCATTAGCATTCTCTACAAATTCTGTGGCATTAATTTTTCGCTGGAGTGAAGATTATTGCGGTAAAGTTTGGTAGATTTTAGTTTGTATAGAGTTATTTTAAATATTTACCTTTTTAATCAATGGATTAAGTACTCTTTAACATAATGGATGTGTTGTTTGTGTGATACTATAAAGTTGGTAGATTGTGACTGGCTTAAAAAATCATTAATTAATAATAGGTTATGTTTAGAGTGTTCCCCGCGCCAGCGGGGATAAACCGGCATTGACGCTTTAAACGACGACGGACGCCACGTGTTCCCCGCGCCAGCGGGGATAAACCGAAAACAGCCTTTAGATTAGTACCTGACGACCGGTGTTCCCCGCGCCAGCGGGGATAAACCGTAAACGCACCTGGCGCGCCACTTTATCAACAAGTGTTCCCCGCGCCAGCGGGGATAAACCGCGGCTTGTTTAATTGCGTGGAACGTCTCAATTGTGTTCCCCGCGCCAGCGGGGATAAACCGACGGCGTGGATTGAGGGACGGGTATTTGGTCCGTGTTCCCCGCGCCAGCGGGGATAAACCTAGATCGCGCCACGAGGAAACGAATATGAACGGGTGTTCCCCGCGCCAGCGGGGATAAACCGTGCCGCCAGGCCAGCGACACATCAGACAACTGGTGTTCCCCGCGCCAGCGGGGATAAACCGGTCTGTGATGGCCTGCTCGTGAGTCCGCGGCGGTGTTCCCCGCGCCAGCGGGGATAAACCGTTTTGATTTCATTAACGGCGCTCCCCATATTTGTGTTCCCCGCGCCAGCGGGGATAAACCGTGCGCCGTAGCGTGTCCACCTATTGTAGTAAAGTGTTCCCCGCGCCAGCGGGGATAAACCGATACAAACGCGGTGTTTATCAATATGAATTTTGTGTTCCCCGCGCCAGCGGGGATAAACCGGCACCACGCGTACCCCGATGTTTGTTTTGCCAGTGTTCCCCGCGCCAGCGGGGATAAACCGATCCGGCTATATCTTTGAGCATTACAGAAATAGTGTTCCCCGCGCCAGCGGGGATAAACCGCTATTGCTTTCGTACAGATTTTCAGTGGTGCTGTGTTCCCCGCGCCAGCGGGGATAAACCGAAAATTCTGTGTTTCGACCATTACTTCGGTAAGTGTTCCCCGCGCCAGCGGGGATAAACCGATTCTTGATCACGCTTTTACCGAAGTAATGGTGTGTTCCCCGCGCCAGCGGGGATAAACCGGGGGTAGAATTATTCTTCGTGAGCGATTTATCGTGTTCCCCGCGCCAGCGGGGATAAACCGCGGCGTTCCGTGCGGCAATTGGAATCACACCAGTGTTCCCCGCGCCAGCGGGGATAAACCGCGTTCTGAATCCGATATTCTTCAGCACCTTCAGTGTTCCCCGCGCCAGCGGGGATAAACCGAGCGTCAATCAGCGCGTCTATCGCGTCACTTTGTGTTCCCCGCGCCAGCGGGGATAAACCGATTTGGGGGTATGAGAGCGCCGAGCCGTTCGGGTGTTCCCCGCGCCAGCGGGGATAAACCGGCTCCCTGTCAGTTGTAATCGATAACGTTGATGTGTTCCCCGCGCCAGCGGGGATAAACCGATGTAGGGGCAATCGAACGATTCTCTGCCGACGTGTTCCCCGCGCCAGCGGGGATAAACCGCCGAGCCCGATTATCGGCATGAGCGATGCGGAGTGTTCCCCGCGCCAGCGGGGATAAACCGTCGAAGAAGAAAGGGAAATAATGCGAGGAACGGTGTTCCCCGCGCCAGCGGGGATAAACCGTATTACGCGCCAGCAATGCTGACAGCGGCAAAGTGTTCCCCGCGCCAGCGGGGATAAACCGCGCGAGAGCCAGCAAAACGCCAGGGCACAAAAGAGTTCCCCGCGCCAGCGGGGATAAACCACCATATAACCCGTTATCTCTTTCTCAAGTTTTTATATTAGCAGTACTTGTAATAAGCAACATATCCACGTAACCCCTCATGTTCAAAATAGTTCTCCATGCCAGAGAAGTTCACAATTATCGATACAAAAAATTAAATTTAATCAAAGTGTTATTTGTATGATTCTTAAATCGTTAAGAAATTTTAATCTATTATTTTTTTAATGTTGAATTAATATCTATTAATTTTTTCTTTAGGTTAATAGTTTGTTTTTTAAGCTTGTTATTCATTGATTAAGTAATAAATCTGAAAATTTGTCTTTGTTTTGAGGCTAATGAGTGGTTTTACATTACCGTTTCTATACGCTGTTGATGAATAGTTCTTATGAATAAAGATATCCAGTTCATACTTTAAGTGAAAATTGATAAAGTGCGATTCGTATTGTCTTTTATTCTAAAGACATCGAGTGTAGTTAATATTCCTTGTAAAAACAGGGATAAACCGAACTAGTTAAAGTTTTTATTATGTTCCCTGCATCAGCGGGGATAAACCGGACTTGTTATCATTTTTTAAGTTGTCGAACTTATGTTCCCCGCGTCAGCGGGGATAACCATTCAGGTATGTTCAGGCCGGGCAGTTTCCCGCCCGGCCTTCCTCACTTACGCATTCGACCAGCTCTGGATCGAATCCACATTCCCCAATTCCCCATGCATCACTTCATACGATTTTTTCAGTATTACATCATTATGTTTGGTTAGGTCTTTGAAAATGCCTTTATTCATCGCGTCGTAGCGTTTGGCATTGCTCTCAATCGGTATAAAGATATCTTTCACGCGAACCATTTTGTCGACAGCCGTTGCGTAATCCGGGTATAGTCCCAGACCTACCGCCTTATTAATCGCTGCCCCCAGACTTGCACAACCGTTAATGGCGTTACGTCGTGCCGGAAGGTTGAACATGTCGGCAAAAATCTGCATAAACAGATCGCTGTTCGAACCGCCGCCAGTAATGATCACATGCTTTGCAAAGTGATTCATTTCATTACGCATATTGTCGTAATTGTTCTTCAGCATCAGAGCCACGCTTTCCAGTATCGAACGATATATCCATGCGTAACGCGCAAGCGGTGCCTGCAATACCGGCACCAATAATAATAATGTCGCAGTCGTCTTCCATGTCATGCCCCAGATATCCAGAACACAACACCCTAACATAGCGTTACTTAAGGGAAATTGACCGCCGACACACTCTTATCATTCGCCGCGATAGATACAACCTGCGGTACAGGTTTCTTTTACCATCACCGCACTTAACAGCGGCACAACGGGTTTAACCTGATCCCAAATCCATTTTGCTAAAACCTCGCTGGTTGGGTTTTCCAGACCTGGAATATCATTGAGATAATGGTGATCGAGGCGCTCGTAGGTTGGTTTAAACGCCGCTTTTAGTTCAGCGAAATCGATAATCCAGCCCGTATGCGGATCGACTTCCCCGGTAATTTCCAGTCGCACCATAAAGGAATGCCCGTGCAGGCGACCACATTTATGCCCTTCCGGGACGTGTGGTAAGCGGTGAGCGGCTTCGAAGGTGAAATCTTTAAATAACGTGGTGGACATCATAATTTCTCTACAGGACGATAAAACCGCCGTAGAGTACCGGAAAGGCTGTTTTTTCGCATTATCTAAAACGACTTTGTTGCGCAAAATCGCTGATTTATCTTAATGATTGGCTAAATTCATTTGTTTTTCATTGGGTTGGTTAATCTATTTTGTTGTTAAAGACTATTGCTAAAACAGGTTAGTCGATTTGGTTATTAGTTATCGCTATCCCGTCTTTAATCCACACCATTTGCCCCGTTAACCTTACCTTCTCTTCTGTTTTATGGGCGCTGACAGGGCGCAGAAACAGCTTTGCTTACTGGAACATAACGACGCATGACGACACAGGTCCCACCTTCCGCGTTGCTTCCGTTGAACCCGGAGCAACTGGCACGCCTTCAGGCGGCCACGACCGATTTAACTCCCACCCAGCTTGCCTGGGTTTCTGGCTATTTCTGGGGCGTGCTCAATCAGCAGCCTGCTGCGCTTGCAGCGACGCCAGCGCCAGCCGCAGAAATGCCGGGTATAACTATTATCTCTGCTTCGCAAACCGGCAATGCGCGCCGGGTTGCTGAAGCATTACGCGATGATTTATTGACGGCAAAACTGAACGTTAAGCTGGTGAACGCGGGCGACTATAAATTCAAACAAATCGCCAGCGAAAAACTGCTTATCGTGGTGACGTCAACGCAAGGGGAAGGGGAACCGCCGGAAGAAGCCGTCGCGCTGCATAAGTTCCTGTTCTCCAAAAAAGCGCCAAAGCTGGAAAACACCGCGTTTGCCGTGTTTAGCCTCGGCGATAGCTCTTATGAATTTTTCTGCCAGTCCGGGAAAGATTTCGACAGCAAGCTGGCGGAACTGGGCGGTGAACGCCTGCTCGACCGTGTCGATGCCGATGTTGAATACCAGGCTGCTGCCAGCGAGTGGCGCGCCCGCGTGGTTGATGCGCTTAAATCGCGTGCGCCTGTCGCGGCACCTTCGCAATCCGTCGCTACTGGCGCGGTAAATGAAATCCACACCAGCCCGTACAGCAAAGACGCGCCACTGGTGGCTAGCCTCTCTGTTAACCAGAAAATTACCGGGCGTAACTCTGAAAAAGACGTTCGCCATATCGAAATTGACTTAGGTGACTCGGGCCTGCGTTACCAGCCGGGTGACGCGCTGGGCGTCTGGTATCAGAACGATCCGGCACTGGTGAAAGAACTTGTCGAACTGCTGTGGCTGACAGGCGATGAACCTGTCACCGTCGAGGGCAAAACGTTGCCTCTGAACGAAGCGCTACAGTGGCACTTCGAACTGACCGTCAACACCGCCAACATTGTTGAGAATTACGCCACGCTTACCCGCAGTGAAACACTGCTGCCGCTGGTGGGCGATAAAGCGAAGTTACAGCATTACGCCGCGACGACGCCGATTGTTGACATGGTGCGTTTCTCCCCGGCACAGCTTGATGCCGAAGCGCTAATTAATCTGCTGCGCCCGCTGACGCCGCGTCTGTATTCCATCGCCTCCTCGCAGGCGGAAGTCGAGAACGAAGTACACGTCACCGTTGGTGTGGTGCGTTACGACGTGGAAGGCCGCGCCCGTGCCGGTGGTGCCTCCAGCTTCCTCGCGGACCGCGTGGAAGAAGAGGGCGAACTCCGCGTATTTATCGAACATAACGATAACTTCCGCCTGCCCGCTAACCCGGAAACCCCGGTGATTATGATTGGCCCAGGCACCGGCATCGCGCCGTTCCGCGCCTTTATGCAGCAACGTGCTGCCGACGAAGCACCGGGTAAAAACTGGCTGTTCTTTGGCAACCCGCACTTTACGGAAGATTTCCTCTACCAGGTGGAGTGGCAGCGCTACGTCAAAGAGGGTGTGCTGACGCGGATCGATCTCGCCTGGTCGCGCGACCAAAAAGAAAAAGTTTACGTACAAGACAAACTGCGCGAACAGGGCGCGGAGCTGTGGCGCTGGATCAATGACGGTGCCCATATTTATGTCTGCGGTGACGCTAATCGCATGGCGAAAGACGTTGAGCAGGCACTTCTGGAAGTGATTGCCGAATTTGGTGGCATGGACACCGAAGCGGCGGATGAATTTTTAAGTGAGCTGCGCGTAGAGCGCCGTTATCAGCGAGATGTCTACTAATGAGCGAAAAACATCCAGGGCCTTTAGTGGTCGAAGGTAAACTGACAGACGCCGAGCGCATGAAGCTTGAAAGCAACTACCTGCGCGGCACCATTGCGGAAGATTTAAACGACGGTCTGACCGGCGGCTTTAAGGGCGATAACTTCCTGCTGATCCGCTTCCACGGCATGTATCAGCAGGATGACCGCGACATCCGCGCCGAACGTGCTGAACAGAAGCTGGAGCCGCGCCATGCGATGCTGTTGCGCTGTCGTCTGCCGGGTGGCGTGATCACCACCAAACAGTGGCAAGCGATCGATAAATTTGCCGGTGAAAACACCATCTATGGCAGCATTCGCCTGACCAACCGCCAGACGTTTCAGTTCCACGGCATTCTGAAAAAGAACGTCAAACCGGTGCACCAGATGCTGCACTCGGTCGGTCTTGATGCGCTGGCGACAGCTAACGACATGAACCGTAACGTACTCTGCACCTCGAACCCTTACGAGTCGCAGCTGCACGCGGAAGCGTACGAGTGGGCGAAGAAGATTTCTGAGCATCTGTTGCCTCGTACCCGCGCGTATGCGGAGATCTGGCTCGACCAGGAAAAAGTCGCCACTACTGATGAAGAACCGATCCTTGGTCAGACCTACCTGCCGCGTAAGTTCAAAACCACGGTAGTGATCCCGCCGCAGAACGATATCGATCTGCATGCCAACGACATGAACTTCGTGGCAATCGCCGAAAACGGCAAGCTGGTAGGCTTCAACCTGCTGGTGGGCGGTGGGCTTTCTATCGAACACGGCAACAAGAAAACCTACGCCCGCACGGCGAGCGAGTTTGGCTATCTGCCGCTGGAGCATACGCTGGCGGTGGCCGAAGCCGTCGTGACAACTCAGCGTGACTGGGGTAACCGAACCGATCGTAAAAATGCCAAAACCAAATACACGCTGGAGCGCGTGGGGGTTGAGACGTTTAAAGCGGAAGTGGAGCGTCGCGCGGGGATCAAATTTGAACCGATCCGTCCATATGAGTTCACCGGACGAGGCGATCGTATTGGCTGGGTTAAGGGCATTGATGATAACTGGCACCTGACGCTGTTTATCGAAAATGGTCGCATCCTTGATTATCCGGGGCGTCCGCTGAAAACCGGCCTGCTGGAGATCGCGAAGATCCACAAAGGCGATTTCCGCATTACGGCGAACCAGAATCTGATCATCGCCGGTGTACCGGAAAGCGAGAAAGCGAAGATCGAGAAGATCGCCAAAGAGAGCGGGTTAATGAATGCCGTCACGCCGCAGCGTGAAAACTCGATGGCCTGCGTGTCATTCCCGACTTGCCCGCTGGCGATGGCGGAAGCAGAGCGTTTCCTGCCGTCTTTTATCGACAACATCGATAATTTAATGGCGAAACATGGTGTCAGCGATGAGCATATCGTGATGCGTGTAACAGGCTGCCCGAACGGTTGTGGTCGCGCGATGCTGGCGGAAGTGGGCCTGGTGGGTAAAGCACCGGGTCGCTACAATCTGCATCTTGGCGGCAACCGCATTGGGACACGTATCCCACGGATGTATAAAGAAAACATCACCGAGCCGGAAATCCTGGCGTCGCTTGATGAACTGATAGGGCGCTGGGCGAAAGAGCGCGAAGCGGGTGAAGGCTTCGGCGACTTTACGGTGCGTGCGGGCATCATTCGCCCGGTGCTCGATCCGGCGCGCGATTTGTGGGATTAACCATCAGCCCGGTCTTGTAGGCCTGATAAGACGCGTGAGCGTCGCATCAGGCAAGGCAAACAGTGAGGAATCTATGTCCAAACTCGATCTAAACGCCCTGAACGAACTGCCGAAGGTAGATCGCATTCTGGCGCTGGCAGAAACTAACGCCGAACTGGAAAAACTGGACGCTGAAGGCCGCGTTGCCTGGGCGCTGGATAATCTGCCCGGTGAATATGTACTTTCTTCCAGCTTTGGCATTCAGGCGGCGGTGAGCCTGCATCTGGTGAATCAGATTCACCCGGATATTCCGGTGATCCTCACCGACACCGGCTATCTGTTCCCGGAAACCTACCGCTTTATTGACGAGTTAACGGACAAACTCAAGCTCAACCTGAAAGTGTACCGCGCTACCGAAAGCGCCGCCTGGCAGGAAGCACGCTACGGCAAACTGTGGGAACAGGGCGTTGAAGGCATTGAAAAGTACAATGACATCAACAAAGTCGAACCGATGAACCGGGCGCTGAAAGAACTGAATGCGCAAACGTGGTTTGCTGGCCTGCGCCGCGAACAATCCGGCAGCCGCGCCAATTTACCGGTGCTGGCAATTCAGCGTGGCGTATTTAAAGTGCTGCCGATTATCGACTGGGATAACCGAACTATTTATCAGTACCTGCAAAAACATGGCCTGAAATATCACCCATTATGGGATGAAGGATATTTATCGGTCGGTGATACCCATACAACCCGTAAATGGGAACCTGGCATGTCGGAAGAAGAAACACGTTTCTTTGGCTTAAAAAGGGAATGTGGATTGCACGAAGGGTAAATATTGCCGGATAAATTAAACGCCTCTGTCAGAAATGATGGGGGCGTTTTTATTTTGCGAGCAGTATTCCTGATTTTAAACGTGAACGCCGCTGGAAGAATTATCAGGTATAGAATGGCGTCGGGTGCTTGAGGCTGTCTGGCGTTAAGCATTCGCGAGGTTCCAGATGGACAAAAGCCCCAGGCGATATTTCTATCAACCTGAGGCTTACGTTCGAACCCAAACAATTCGAATGTTAGTCTCTTCTTTGCAGGGAGGCAAGACATGCTGACAAAATATGCCCTTGTGGCAATCATCGTACTGTGTTGTACAGTACTGGGATTCACGCTGATGGTAGGTGACTCGTTGTGTGAGTTGAGTATCAGAGAACGTGGTATGGAGTTTAAGGCAGTTCTCGCTTACGAATCGAAGAAGTAGCCACCACGCGGGGGTAAAACCCATAAGCGCTAACTTAAGGGTTGAACCATCTGAAGAATGCGACGCCTCGGTGCCTCGTTAAGACGATGCCTCGCGTTCTTCAATTGCGTTTTGTAGGCTGTCAGGGATACTGTCCCACGAATGGC
>NZ_JBJQLJ010000040.1:0-24785 GCF_046486385.1 Escherichia sp. WS33
CTGAGGCAGCACCTGGCACGGCTGGGACGGAAGTCGCTGTCGTTCTCAAAATCGGTGGAGCTGCATGACAAAGTCATCGGGCATTATCTGAACATAAAACACTATCAATAAGTTGGAGTCATTACCTGCTTTTTCGGTTGAAAAGAAATTGATTGAATTACTGGAAAAACAATCTGGTCTCCATACGTCTGTGGATTGCAGTACTCCCCTTACAGAGCAGAGTCTGTCGAGAAATGACGGTGAAGACCAGACCAGAAGAAACGCTGAAAATATGTTCGGAGATGACTGAACTAACCCAGCCTGGCCAGGGGAATATCTCGCCATTTAGTTGTATAACACTGACTCAACATTTCCCGTTTCATTTGCCATTCAGGGGCGGTTCCTCGCCCCGCAAACCACACTTTCCCTTTTCCCGACTGGTTCAGTTCATCGAGTGTTTTCATTAACTTTTCACTGTTTTTACGGGGCTGGATTTCATCAAATAATCCCGGCTGCGCTATACCCGATGGTGTGAAATCAGCCAGCATGACTCCTGCCTTCATATAGCGGTACCCTTCACGCCAGACATGGTTTAAGGCTCTGCATGCGGCGGCAATAATGTCCCGGCTGTCCTGTGTGGGCAATGAAAGCTTTTCCACAGCGGCATTGCTGTAACAGGGTTCAGGGGGATGTCCGTACAAATGTCGTCACCTGCCGGCAATACTGACGCTCCCCACGTAGTTTCTCTGCGGCCCGCTCTGCATACTGAACAACAGCCTGGTGCATGGCATCTTTGTCTGTGATTCGTTCACCAAAACTGCGACTATGTCAACGCCACGATGTTTGACCGTTATTTGCCATTTTCATGCCCGCTAAATACTTTCGTTACTGATGCTGTCCGCTTTGCACCATTTCATCATCACTGATTGGCGTTGTGTTTTTGGTCAGCACTCCAGCTTTACGTTTCTCTTTTAACCGGTAACTCTCTCCTTGTTCTTTTTGACGGACGCATTTTACGTTTGGGCTGGATGTAGTAACGCAGCATGGAACGTCCGCCCGTATAACCCATTGCCTTAATCTCCGCGAAGATAACCTCGCTATTCCAGACATTCTCTGCCAGGCGCATGTCGATGTAATCCATAAACGGTTTCAGCTTAACCATTTTGTGGCGGGTCTTTCTGGCTGGCGGTTCAGGGTATTTGAGGTAGCGTCTGACCGTCCGTTCAGAGCAACCAATCTGAGCCGCAATATCGACAATGTACGCGCCCTGCTGGCGCATTTGCTTTATCATGTAAAAGTCCTCTCTGCTCAGCATGTTGATGTCCTTTCTGGTGTGAGAACCTTAAGGAAACAACATGTTGGGTGGAGCGGACAATCCAAATGGTGAATTACCGTCTTATATCACTGGCGCTGACACCTGTAGTTTGTATACACAATCCCTGGCATTGAAACACACATATGAAGTGTACTTCGGATATGACCGTACGCTCAGGAAGTACGGCAGATTCCGTCAAAAATTACCTGTAATGTAGTGGCACACTAAATTTGGCCACCTGATGAAAGGTGATATTCTCACCACAACACAAAACAGGTGACTTAATGAACAAGAAAACCAAACGAACCTTCACCCCTGAGTTCAGGCTGGAATGTGCACAGCTGATTGTTGATAAGGGCTACTCATATCGACAGGCCAGTGAAGCGATGAATGTCGGTTCAACCACGCTTGAGAGCTGGGTACGCCAGCTCAGGCGAGAGCGCCAGGGTATTACGCCCTCTGCCACACCCATTACTCCAGACCAGCAACGTATCCGCGAGCTGGAAAAGCAAGTTCGCCGTCTGGAGGAACAAAATACGATATTAAAAAAGGCTACCGCGCTCTTAATGTCCGACTCGCTGAACGGTTCACGATAGCCGCCAGACTAAGTGACAGCCACACGGTTGTCAGCCTGTGTTCTGCTCTGGAAATACACCGCAGCAGTTACCGGTACTGGCGAAAACGACGCGATACGGTTAATCCGGCACGAGTCAGGTTGTGCAGCGAAATACGCCGGGCGTGGAACCAAAGTCGGGGCTCTGCGGGCGCGCGCACTCTGGCTGAAATGCTGACTCAAAACGGCGTCCCGATGAGCCGTTACCGTGCCGGACGTCTGATGAAATATCTGAACCTGAGCAGTTGTCAGCCCGGAAAACATCAGTATAAAAATGCCCGTCAGGAGCATACCAGCCTGCCGAATCTGCTTGAGCGTCAGTTCGCAGTACCGGAGCCAGACCGGGTATGGTGTGGAGATATTACGTATCTCTGGGCAGGAAATCGCTGGTGCTATCTGGCGGTTGTTATGGATCTTTTTGCCCGCAGGGTTATCGGCTGGAGTCTGTCAGCGCATGCCGATACCGCACTGATAAGCAGTGCCCTGCGGATGGCCTATGAGACGCGTGGCCAACCCCGGGATGTCGTGTTCCATAGCGACCAGGGAAGCCAGTATACAGGCCTTAAATATCAACAACTTCTCTGGCGTTGCAGAATAAATCAAAGCGTCAGTCGGCGGGGAAACTGCTGGGATAACAGCCCCATGGAACGCTTCTTCCGCAGTCTGAAAACAGAATGGGTGCCAACGAATGGTTACGCAGGCAAGGACGAGGCCCGGCAGCAAATTAATGATTACATATTGAACTACTACAACAGCGTCAGACCTCACCATTATAACGGTGGGCTGACGCCGGAAGAGTCAGAGAACAGATACCATTTTTACTGTAAAACCGTGGCCAATATTACTTGACCACTACATAAAGACAGACATCAGAAAAAACAGTGCTCGCCGCAGACCGGTGACCGGGCGAAGCCCGCGAACCGGCGAGGAAGCGCAATGTATCTGTAGTTACAGGGAGCAGGTACGCCCTGAAGCCCTTTCATAAAACGGTTGTGTGCGCTGTCCTTCTGGAATGATTTATCCACATATCCGGAGGCCCGATCCAGTAAACAGATCCATGAATGATCAACAAAGGATCCATTAAAGATCCCCATATCGCTGCAAACCTTGTCACTCATGGGCCGGGAGCACGATCACATAAGCTGTGGCATGTTACTGATAAACTGTAACATGCTAATGATAAGCTGTATTCAGTAATCCATATACTGAAGTAAGTTAATGACATAAACTATGGTCAGTATGCCAGACTCAGTTGTTAAATACAGGCTGCAGGTTTTTCTTCAGTCAGTTAGCGGAGTTCTGACACACGATTTTCTGTTTATTCTTTTACTGTCCACAGGCTGGAGGCTTTCTGGAAAACGAAAATTCAGACATCAAAAAACTGTTCGGCGAGGTGGATAAGTCCTCCGGTGAGCTGGTGACACTGACACCAAACAATAACAACACCGTACAACCTGTGGCGCTGATGCGTCTGGGCGTTTTTGTACCGACCCTTAAATCACTGAAGAACAGTAAAAAAAATACACTGTCACGTACTGATGCCACGGAAGAGCTGACACGTCTTTCCCTGGCCCGTGCTGAGGGATTCGATAAGGTTGAGATCACCGGCCCCCGCCTGGATATGGATAATGATTTCAAGACCTGGGTGGGGATCATTCATTCCTTTGCCCGCCATAACGTGATTGGTGACAAAGTTGAACTGCCTTTTGTTGAGTTTGCAAAACTGTGTGGTATACCTTCAAGCCAGTCATCCCGCAGGCTGCGTGAGCGCATCAGCCCTTCCCTGAAGCGCATTGCCGGTACCGTGATTTCGTTTTCCCGTACCGATGAGAAGCACACCCGGGAATATATCACCCATCTGGTACAGTCAGCTTACTACGATACTGAGCGGGATATTGTGCAGTTACAGGCCGATCCCCGCCTGTTTGAACTGTACCAGTTTGACAGAAAAGTCCTTCTCCAGCTTAAGGCGATTAATGCCCTGAAGCGACGGGAGTCCGCCCAGGCACTCTACACCTTTATAGAGAGCCTGCCCCGGGATCCGGCACCGATATCGCTGGCGCGGCTGCGTGCACGCCTCAATCTGAAGTCTCCTGTATTTTCCCAGAACCAGACGGTCAGACGGGCAATGGAGCAGTTGCGCGAGATTGGATATCTTGATTACACGGAGATCCAGCGGGGGCGGACAAAATTCTTCTGTATTCACTACCGGCGTCCCCGGTTAAAAGCGCCGAATGACGAGAGTAAGGAAAATCCGTTGCAACCTTCACCTGCGGAAAAAGTCAGTCCGGAGATGGCGGAGAAGCTTGCCCTGCTTGAGAAACTGGGCATCACGCTGGATGACCTGGAAAAACTCTTCAAATCCCGCTGAACATAAACTGTAGTCAGTGAAGAGCGCTCCTTTACTGACTACAGCTTATATTAACCGGTGCAGTGAGTGGTCTGCTCACTGCAGTTTATATTCTGTTTCCTGCAGTGCTGTCTGTAGCTGAGCTGCCATCTGCCTGTCCCTTACGTAAGTGATCCCGTAACCTGATGCTGAGGCATTGCTCCCTTCATAAAACATGACTTACTCACTACAGCTTATATACATGCTCCAGCTTATGTTATGCCTGTTCTGCTGACCACAGCTTATATAAGGAAGCGCGTATGCCGTCACCTCAGGGGAGGCAGTGTACGCAGGATCTCCGCAGCATCCCGCCCGTCACCTGTGAAAGGCACTGCCAGCGTGGCAGCCATATCCAGTGCAAACACTCTGGTATAAACCTCCATCGAACGTGGATCCCTGTGACCAACCAGTGCCTGGATGACTTTCCGGGGCTGGCGGTGATAGAGCATGTGCATGATATAGCTGTGCCGGAAGGTGTGTGGTGTGACCGGAATCGAAAAGTGTACTCCGTCAGCTTCGGCCCGTCTGACAGCCTGCTTCAGCCAGTTGCGCATGGTTTCGTCGGTCACGGCCCATAATGGTTCACGACGACGGGGCCGGGTGGTGATCATCCAGCTTTCCATCTGCCTGACATAGCTTATATCTGTCAGCGGAACCAGGCGCACTTCATCTTTTGGCGGGCGTCCGCGTCGCGCACGCACTTTTTCGGACAGGATCCGCACAAACGGTCTTACTCCATTCAGGTCAAATGATTCCGGCGTCAGCATCCGGGCTTCGCCAATACGCATTCCGGTATTCCAGAGGGTGGCGAACAGCATATGGTGACGCTGATCCGGCATATAGAAGAGAAGGGCACTCACTTCCGGGGCCAGCAGGTAGGCCGGTGTGGCCCCCGTGGAAGTGGCCATTCTTCTCAGGGAGAGCGCTGTTGCAAAATCCACCCCCGGCGCAATGGGTAACAGGGAGACGCGTTCAGGTGAATTCTGCAGGGGAATGACATTGTTCATGAGTTATTTTTCACGTAGCACACGCACTGTTTATGGATACAGGTATTCTGACCTGAACGCCCGGATCCTTCCACGACAATAAATCGCAGCGCGCGGATCCTTTTGTTTGCTTATCACGCATTATTGCGGGTAAAACCAAATACGTAAAGGCGCGTTTTGCCGCAGGGATCCTGTTTTAAGCCAGTCATGGTGCGGGCTGAGGACTGGTTTGCCGTTTTTGGGAGAATTGGGGTAATGCCAGGACAGGCAGAAACGGAAAAAAAATCCTGCAGACGCCCTTAAAAGACAACTGAAAATTTCTGACTCCATATTCCTCTGGTTTCAGACTGCTTAATCACATCATCAACCTGATACATAATAAACAGATTCTGTTCACAGAATGAACAATTAAGTAAATAGTTAGATTATGCGAAAAAGTACAGATATTTCTCACCATCGTTATTGAATAATATGTCTTCACACAAACAATATTAATATTTTGAGTGTAAGCCCTGACTCAAAGAAAGAAATGTCTGTTTTCGGAATCAAAAATATATAGTTATCAAAATACATTAATTTCAAATTTGAAATTAATGTAAAACGATTTAGTAAATGTTATGACATTATAAATCTACTCCTCCATGTTTAGAGGAGTATTTGCAGACTGGACGCTCTTATATAGTTACTTACCTTTATACATATTCTAACATAAGCATTTACCAACCTTACAGGGAACAGACCATAGTAGTTTATATTTCCATTCAGGTCTGAATGCACCGATAGAATATATCATCTTTTTATTATTATCCTGACAATACCTTCGTGCTTTATCTATATTCAGCCACATAAGGACACTTCCCGGACTTAGTTTCATACAATTCTCATCATTCAGAACTGCACCATTTGGAACGTCATAATAAACATTACATGAGCTTTCAGATTTCAGTACTATATCAATAGCACACGGTTTATTATCCCAGAATAGCACATGGCCAAACATAAGTTCTCGTAAGTGAGAAATAAACATTAACAGATTATCATATTCGTAGCAAGGTAGGGTACCTCCAAACCGGGAATGAAAAAGTGATATATAAGAGCTGGATATTTCTTTATCGGATAACTGGCTTATACACTTAATCTCTCCGCCATTCCTGATAAATCTCTGGATTTCATTTCGGCGAGTTTTTTCAAATTTAGGTGAAAAAGATTCCTTTATAATACAATTTTGTTTTTTTCTGGCTATTTTCCATGTTGCATTGATAATATTTTGTTTATTTATAATTGATAATTTATTAGTTTTATCCGGAAAAAAACATCTTGCATGTGGGGAAAAAGGAATTAATACCTCATCAGATGAAAGAGGATAAGACCTTCTTGCCATTATCCCAATTTGTTTTCCATTGCACAGAAAATATGAGCCTTTGATATCACCATCTTTTTCATAGTGAAAAAAATCAAACTTCCAGTCATGATGTATCATAAAGTATGAAACAACATCCGGATGCATGTTTACACTACCACCGTATTTTTCAAAAGTTTTTTTGTACGTTTCGAATGTAGATGGTTTCCAGGCCGTAATAATGCGCTTTATATTTTTAATTGACAAAGTCATATCCTCGGCGTTTTTATATGTTATGAGTGCAACACCAACAATAATTCTGATTATGATAAATATTATTTAAAATCAACTTCCATTTGTTGTTGAATTGAAAGGTGTTTTGTCGTTTCTATACAGTATTTAATATAATCAGTAAACTTTGGCGGTTTAGGCATTCCGATACTCAGTAGCTTGTCGTTACTGAAACAAACATTGAGCATACTGAACGCTCCATATAAACGAATGGCTTTTAACATAAGGCGTTCGTTACAGGGACCAAAAATATTTTTAAAATCATGACGGCTCATTGCCAGTATGTCATAACTGACTTTAGTATATCTGTCTCCAACAGGATCACAGTTCAAAGCACGGGCTACAGCTTCGTCAATAGCAGAGAACGTCACACTACTTTCTTTACCTGCTGATATATGAACAATCTCACCATTAATTAACGAACTTTCAAGCAACATTAGCAATGCATCAGCACAATAATCTACAGGGATAACATCTATTTTATCATCCAGAGAGCACATAAATTTTTGCAACATTAACCCCATTCTGAATACCCAGAAAATACTGGTTGAAGGTAAGCACCCTAAACGACTGTGGCCAACAATAATTGATGGTCGGGCAACCAACAAAGGTAAATCAGGACACTGCTTACGCATCAGATATTCTATTGTTGCTTTTGAATGCGTATACTCCACTAAATGTTCACCTGTTTCTGATGAAGCAGACTCTTCCTTAACTAGCGACCCCGTATGAGGTGTACAAGACATAGCAGTACCAACATGAAGGAAGCGTTTCAGTCCTGCCACTTTTGCCATTCTTCTTGCAAAAGCAAGTGTACCTGTAACATTCACATTCCATATAAAAGGATTATTACCAAAAGAAGCTATAGCCGCACAGTTTATAACATGAGTGACTTCATCAAGACGAGGATCCATGAGAAAGGCTTCCGGATTATTTAGATCCCCAGGCAAGATGTTATCATTAGTTAATGCATGCAACCTTTCCTCACAAACATTAAATTTACGCATATTTTCTTTAATTCTTTCCAGTCCCGCTTGTGGAGTAGGTGCTCGTACTAAAAGTAGCAAATTTATATTATTACAGTTATCCAGCAGCTTATCCAGGACCGCGCCACCAAGAAATCCTGTTGCACCTGTAAGTAATAACAATTTCATATCTAACCTCTTTTGTTTTCATGTAATCATTATAAAAATAAATTATCTTACATAAACTATGATTAAACAAAATCAAGAGAGATTAAATGTAAAAACAATGTTTATTTTTATACGACAGGATCCTTCAGGTTATTGCGAGTGTTTTTATTGGATGGTCTTCTTATTATTGACGAGTAATAGAATTATAATAAAATTCATATTATTAACATCGCTTATCAATTATTTTTATGTCGATAACACTGTGTCGTTATGCATGAAGAGTGGCAGAGCAGCATCTTTAAAAATACAAGAGTTAACAGAAACACTTTTATCGTTGAGCACATATACCCTCCACATATTATAAAAAATCAAAAGACCACCATCAGAAGTGCTGGCCTTTTGTTTATCATATTTAAAGTGTCATGAAAAAGTTAAAAACAGGCATGCTTCAGGTTAAAAATAATACTTCAGACCAGCTGTGGTCATAAAGTTATAGCTTTCAATGCCTGCACCATTTTTGGTGTGATCAGATATATTCAAATTTCTGGAGTACAGAGAAGTATCACCTTTCTTATTAGTAATACGGTTCCATGTTCCTTCGACATAAACTTTAGCTGCAGGTGTAATATAATAACCAGCATGTAGTGAGACAGAGTAATAGTTCTGATTATTTACATCGCTACGATAGGTGATCCTTTTCTCAGGGTTGTAATGCTCATCATTATCCGATGCCTTCACCCATCCGCTATATTTGAAACTCCCCCCGAACTCAAAGCTATCATACCGATAATTACCGGTTAACCCTATATAGGGCATTTTAAAGTGTTGTTTGTAGCCTATAGCTCTTTCACCATCTGGAAATGATCCCGTTTCATCCCGGAAGCCTCCCTCACTACTATAGATATAAGAGCCTCCTTTTGCTGTAAAGCTATAACGATTTTCCTGGTAACCAGCCATAAGACCTAACTGATAGTCTGGTTGATTCAGGAGCCATCCCTTAATATTCAGGTCGAATTCATTAGCAAAATTTAGACGGGTATTCGGATGTTTACTCTCATCAGTCCAGGTTCCGGGATTGCTCGTATCCAGCCAGTCCCTGTCCACCATATTGCCTCCACGACCAGCTAATGTTGTCCACCCTGAGGCACCGACAGATACTCTGGGTAACAGATCCCAGTTAAATGCCCCCTTGACAATTGGCGCATTACTGTATTTCCAGTCCAGCTGGCTGGCTTTGCGCCCTTTTTCTTCAGGCAGATAAACCCGTTCTTTGGCCTTGCCACTTAAAGTGCCAAAATCAATCTCCGTACTGATTTTCTCCGGTGTAAAAGAAAGCCCAGTATCAGAAGCCAGTGCAGCAAACGCTACAGGAGCTGAGAGTGCAGTAGCAAGAATCTTTAAGTACATAGACAAGTTAACTCCATTCCACTCGTTTGTTTTTGATAAATATTTTTTTATTTACTCGTAGTAGTCAACTGAAAAATGCTGTTTTGTTTAACGTTTGTTTACAATGTGGCCGCATGTCGCTTTATTTATTCCCTTTTATGTCAGAATATCAGGGGAGTCAGTCAAACCCGGTATGATTACTGCCCCGGTCATCCATGTTCCAGGAAATATCAGGGCATACAGGGTGCTGGTAACTGCGAATAAGGCCCTGGTCGGACACTTTATGCCGGGAACGTCTGTAACATGGAAACCGGTACCTTCTTCCTGGGTTTATTTTGTTAACTCTTATCTAAAGGGAGACAAAATGGCCAAATCCTGCGATTATGAAGCAATCAGGGTTTTTATTAGCGTTAATGTCGGCAAATATACCAATAACGCCATTACAGTTAATTATTCAGATAGCGTTTGTGCGACAAGGCATTACCATTCGACGAAAATAAACTCAGGTGGTTGATATCAGAAATCAACCGTGGCTCCACCTACAAAAAAAGTTGCTGGTTTATAAATCCCTCCTTTCTGATTAATAAGAAAACTAATAACATATGAGTATAATTACTTGTTCAGATAGGTTAATTATCTTCGTGATTGATATTTATTTGGTTTCAGTAAAAATGATGTTTTTATTATAAAGTTTATAAATACCAAGTCGGTGGTGTTTATTAGTGTAATGGAGGGGAGTGCGTAAATCGTTACATGTAACACTTCCTTCCAATAATACTTTATAAATCAATAAATGTATGATTACTTATTTCCTGAAATATCACATATATTGCTATATTTCTTAACGAGATATTCTTATTTTATTGATAATTGCATCTCTTTTATTTAATGTAAAGCTTTCTTATTAATCTTCTAATGTATTGCAAAATGGTAGATGCTGAGTAATCAACAGACTTGTATGTAAAGTCAAGATTAACGTTGCTAAAGCACGCATCAATTTTCTGATAAAAGGATGGGGTTGTTTTTTTCGATAAAAAAAATTCTTGTCTAACCACTGGTGAAATAAGATTATTATTACCCCGAATTAATACTGAGCCTAACAATAGAATACAAAAAAAACAAAATGCTTTAAATAAGGGGAGCACTATAAGTTATCCTCTTTACTTTATGCTTACCAACTCACTTATGTTACTTTATAACATAACCCATCTTGCGTTGTAAACAGACTCGTTTTAGTTCCATGCACCTTTTGAGATCGTGACCAAATAATGGCGTTAGTGATGTTCTTCCAGTGTCATATGGTTAAGTAGTTGATATGGCGTTCACTGTTATATTCTGACAACCAGTTTGCCGCCAGTTCCCGCTTTTCATCCAGCGTTCTGAACAGACAAAAACCGAGTATTTTTGTTCGGTATGTCCGGTTAAAACTCTCGATAAAAGCGTTCTGCGCCAACTTACCTGATTGGGTAATCTCCAGTTTTACTACATGTTTTTCTGCGCATTACGTCCGTGTTGGATAAAAAAAATCCTGGCCATAATCTATGCGAATCATAGCTGGATAGACATGGTTTTCCGCAATCCTTGAACCGCCCCGGGAATCCTGGAGACTAAACTCCCTGAGAAAGAGGTAAACAGGATGACTAAAAATACTCGTTTTTCCCCCGAAGTCCGTCAGAGGGCGATTCGTATGGTTCTGGAAAGTCAGGGCGAATATGACTCACAGTGGGCGGCAATTTGTTCCATTGCCCCAAAGATTGGCTGTACACCGGAGACTCTGCGTGTCTGGGTACGCCAGCATGAGCGGGATACCGGAGGCGGTGATGGCGGGCTCACCACCGCTGAACGTCAGCGTCTGAAAGAGCTGGAACGTGAAAATCGTGAACTGCGCCGCAGTAACGATATCCTTCGCCAGGCTTCCGCTTATTTTGCGAAGGCGGAGTTCGACCGCCTCTGGAAAAAATGATGCCACTGCTGGATAAGCTGCGTGAGCAGTACGGGGTCGGACCGCTATGCAGCGAACTGCATATTGCCCCGTCAACGTATTACCACTGTCAGCAACAGCGACATCATCCGGATAAACGCAGTGCCCGTGCGCAGCGCGATGACTGGCTGAAGAGAGAGATACAGCGCGTATACGATGTACGGTGTGCGTAAAGTCTGGCGTCAGTTGTTACGGGAAGGAATCAGGGTGGCCAGATGTACAGTGGCGCGCCTCATGGCGGTTATGGGACTTTCCGGTGTTCTCCGGGGTAAAAAGGTCCGCACTACCGTCAGCCGGAAAGCCGTTGTCGCAGGCGACCGCGTAAACCGTCAGTTCGTGGCAGAACGTCCTGACCAGTTGTGGGTGGCTGATTCTACTTACGTCAGCACATGGCAGGGGGTCGTCTATGTGGCGTTCATCATTGATGTGTTTGCCGGATACATCGTGGGGTGGCGGGTCTCATCGTCTATGGAAACGACATTTGTGCTGGATGCTCTGGAGCAGGCGTTATGGGCCCGTCGACCGTCCGGCACAGTCCATCACAGTGATAAAGGTTCTCAGTATGTATCGCTGGCCTACACACAGCGGCTTAAGGAAGCCGGATTACTGGCATCAACAGGAAGTACAGGCGACTCGTATGACAACGCGATGGCGGAGAGCATCAATGGCCTTTACAAAGCGGAGGTAATACACCGTAAGAGCTGGAAAAACCGTGCAGAAGTGGAACTGGCCACACTCACGTGGGTGGACTGGTATAACAATCGACGATTGCTGGAAAGGCTGGGCCATACTCCTCCGGCAGAAGCAGAAAAAGCTTATTATGCTTCCATCGGAAACGATGATCTGGCAGCCTGAGTTCACAGATAAAACACTCTCCAGGAAACCCGGGGCGGTTCACCTACAGAGTACCGCTACCACTTGTGAAGCTGGCAGATTCAGATTGTTTTCAATCGACAACGCCTCATAGTTAAAGTCATCAACGACATTGAACGTGTGAAGTGGTCAACAAAAACTGGCCACCGAGTTAGAGTTTTTCCAGTATCGATTTTCCGATTCGTTTGGGGATAACCCACCGTTATATTCGTGCGGTCTTAGTGCGCTGTAATATCCAACGATATAGACCGTTATGGCGTGAGCGGCCTCGCAGAAGCTTCGTAACCCACCACCGGCATCCATTCGTTCTTCAGACTCCTGAAGAAGCGTTCCATTGGGCTGTTATCCCAGCAGTTTCCGCGCCGGCTCATACTCTGCCTGATCTGGTATCGCCACAATAACTGCCGGAACTGCCTGCTCGTATCGCTGTGGAACATCACCCCGCCGGGCTTACCCGTCCAGATATAGGTCACATCACCGCACCACACCTGTATAGCGGCGTAATCCCCAAAAACGATGCTGGTTGTCAGTAAACAAGCCATGAATGACAGTCGTTCCTGAAATCATAAGACCTGGAGGAGTGTATGCTCCGTCGCAGTAATTACCACGATACGCTTGCAGAATTTTTTCCAGTTACTGAAGCGTGAACGGATAAAGAAAAAGCTCTTCGGAACGCGGGAAGACGCCTCCAACGATATTTTTGAACATCGAAATGTTTTATAACAATAAGCGTCGGCATGGTTCCTGCGAACAGATGTCAACAATAGAATATAAAAACAATTATTATCAACAACTTGGAAGGAGTAAGACTACTCGTGGCGATTCAATATTAGATCATTGATGGAGATATAAATGGCTCACTTTTTATCGGTTGTTGACGATACGTTTATCAAGTATACATGAAAATTTCTTCATACCAGCTATATGAGACGTTAAGACTAATAATCTTACTCCCAAAATGACTATGTTGTTGCAGTTTGGTTTATTGACTCTTGTCTATAGTTCACCGAATGCCAAGATGAGGGAGCGAGGAACTTTACTGTCTACGCCTCTCTTCCTGGTTACAAAGACAAGCGTAAAACTCACCATCCATTAGAACTAAAGGCACTTTCCTGAGCAGAGTTTTCATCTGCAAGATAAAAGCTATTTTACAGCCGTAAAGTCCAGTGAAACGAAAGAGAGGTTAGTGAATTAATTACTTGATGTATTAAAGTATAATGGGCGTAGATAACACCTTAATACGAAATCTTGTCAGGCTTTCCCGGTAATTAGTAATACTGTTGAAACAAAGCGAGAGGGGGTTAGCCCAATTTACGCAAATAAATAATAATCTTGATTATGATTAATTCCAAATAAGTATATTTTTCCAGTAGATGCTGGGCATTAACTAAGAAAACCCAGAATACCACTTTCATTGTTATGGAAAACATGGACAATGTTAATGAAATATATTTCTCACCGCGCCATCATTTGTACCTTGACACTGTTGATCATTATTATCACCGTTTTGTTCACCTTTCTGAGAAGCTCTGATGTGCCAGAATATATTACTGCCCCGGTGCGCAAAGGCGATATAGAAAATTCTGTTCTGGCGACAGGCCGTATTGATGCAATTGAACGGGTAAACGTAGGGGCACAGGTATCAGGGCAATTAAAATCACTGAAAGTGAAACAGGGCGACCATGTGACTAAAGGGCAGTTGATTGCCGAAATTGACGACCTACCTCAGTGTAACGATTTGCGTAATGCCGAAGCTGCACTCAACGAAGTGAAAGCAGAACTTCAATCCAAGCAGGCGCTCCTGAAACAGGCTGAACTGCGTTTTAAACGCCAGCTCCGGATGCTAAGAGAAAATGCCAGCTCACACGAAGATTTTGAGTCTGCGGAGGCAATGCTTGCGACCACTCGCGCTGAATTACATTCTCTGAATGCCAAACTGGTCCAGGCACAGATAGAAGTAGATAAGAAAAAGCTTGCCCTTGAATATACGCGAGTCGTAGCGCCAATGGATGGAATTGTTATTGCCATTGTCACTCAGCAAGGGCAAACCGTTAACTCAAACCAGAGTGCCCCAACAATTATTAAACTCGCTCGTCTGGATGTCATGACCATTAAAGCACAGATCTCCGAGGCTGATATAACCCGTATTTCTGTGGGGCAAAAAGCCCGCTTCTCTATCTTCTCCGAACCGGACAAGCACTACAGCGCAACACTGCGTGCCGTTGAACTGGCACCAGAATCGGTAATGAAAGATGACTCTCTCGCCAGCAACACTTCAGCATCAGGCTCCGGAACTTCAAATGCGTCCGTTTATTACAATGCTCTATTCGATGTGCCTAACCCAGAAAATCGACTTCGTATTGCCATGACTGCTCAGGTTACCCTGATTACTGATGAAGCCCAAAATACACTGCTGGTACCCATTCAGGCAGTGCACAGAAATGAGGGGAAGAAGCAACAGGTCCTGGTGCTGGCAGCAGATGGCAGGCTGGAACCCCGGAATGTGAAAACTGGTATCACGAACAGCGTGGATATTCAGATCCTCGAAGGTTTAAATGTCGGAGAAAATGTCGTGCTGTCGCTGCCGGATAAGAAAGAGCCCGAAGAAAGGATTATGCTGTGAAAAAACTTATTGAGTTAAAAGGGGTTAGCCGAACTTATGGCAACGGAGATCAAACGCGGACCGTCCTGAAAAATGTCGATTTGACAATCGTTGCTGGAGAAATGGTGGCAATCATTGGAGCCTCTGGCTCAGGCAAATCAACCTTAATGAACATAATGGGTTGCCTTGACGTACCCAATAGAGGTGATTACTACATCGACGGACAAAATGCCGCCTGTCTTTCACCCGATGAGCTGGCTAGAGTGCGCCGGGAACACATTGGCTTTATATTCCAGCGCTACCATTTGATACCTGATCTTAGCGCACTTGGTAACGTGGAGATCCCGGCCATTTACGCCAACAGCGAACGCGACAGCCGTCGGCAACGTGCAACGGCGTTGCTGGGCAGACTGGGACTGGAAGGACGTGAGCATCATAAACCTTGCGAACTTTCAGGCGGTCAGCAGCAACGCGTCAGTATTGCCCGAGCACTGATCAACGGTGGAAAGATAATTTTGGCGGATGAGCCAACTGGTGCTCTGGATTCGCAATCCGGGCAAGAAGTGTTAGCCATTCTGAATGAACTTAATCGACGTGGTCATACTGTAGTAATGGTGACCCACGATATGAAGGTCGCCCGGCACGCAAAGCGAATCATTGAGCTGTGTGATGGCGAAATCATCGCTGATAGTGGAGGTTGCGTATCTGCGACGGAAACACTACCAAAAACCAACAGAATCCGGCAAAGCTATTGGAAAACACTGCTCGATCGAACGCGTGAATCGATGCAAATGGCGCTAAAAGCGATGAAGACGCATCGCTTACGCACCACGCTTACCATGATCGGGATTGTTTTTGGTATCGCCTCCGTTGTCACTGTTGTGGCATTGGGTGAAGGAGCCAGGCAAGAAACACTGGAAGAGATTAAAAGTCTGGGGACAAACGTGGTCAGCATTTATCCCGGGCAGGATTTGTTCGATGACAGCATTGAGAGTATTAGAACATTGGTACCTGCTGACGCAAATGCACTGGCGAAGCAAGGGTTTATCGATAGCGTCAGCCCGGAAGTTAGCGCTTCAGACAACATTCGTTTTCTGGGTAAATCTGCGATAGCGTCCATTAACGGCGTTGGGCGGGAACATTTCCGGGTAAAAGGTATTGAGTTGTTGCAAGGGACTACTTTTAGAGACGATCGCAACGCTCTACAGGAAGTTATTATCGATGAGAATACTCGTAAGGCCATTTTCGACAACACAGGGTTACAGGCTCTGGGGCAAATAGTCTTTCTTGGTTCTGTACCAGCACGAGTGGTTGGCATCGCTAAAAGTAACAACCGTAGTGATGCATCAAATCGCATTACTGTGTGGATGCCTTACAGCACGGTGATGTACCGTATTGTGGGTAAACCAGTTCTGACCGGTATTAGCGTCAGGCTAAAAGACAATGTGGATAACGAGGCTGCAATCAGCGCTATCTCCCAACTATTAACCCGGCGTCACGGCATAAAAGACTTCCAGCTTTATAACTTTGAACAAATAAGAAAGTCTATCGAACACACCTCAATGACCTTCAGTATTTTAATTCTTATGGTCGCATGTATCTCACTAATGATCGGCAGTATCGGGGTGATGAACATCATGTTGATTTCTGTAACGGAACGAACTCATGAAATTGGCGTACGAATGGCGGTTGGCGCGAGACGCAGCGACATTATGCAACAGTTTATTATTGAGGCCGTATTGGTTTGCCTGATTGGTGGCGCACTCGGTATTGCACTGTCGTATATCACAGGTGCGCTCTTTAACGCTCTGGCGGACGGGATATTCGCAGCTATATATTCGTGGCAGGCTGCTGTTGCTGCATTTTTTTGCTCAACCTTAATTGGCATAATCTTCGGGTATCTCCCAGCCCGCAAGGCAGCAAGGATGGACCCGGTTATTTCACTGGCCAGCGAATAATATATGAAAATTTTATCATCGTTGACTTTATGCCTTATCACCGCACTCTGTTCAGGTTGCACAAACGTGCTGAAAAGTGACTATCGCGCTCCCGAAGTGAACTATCCCATCAACTGGACCAAGGGCGATGTGGACGGAAATACATCCCCGTTTGACTGGGAAGAATTTAACGATCCTAATCTCGATAACTGGCTTCACCTGGTGATGACAAGTAATAACGACATAGCTATAGCTGCACTGCGGATACATCGGGCGCAGCTGGATGCGGAAAGAACAGGTATCACCAATACTCCTGCACTAAAGGCGGCACTGAGTATGGACGGAAAAAAACAGCTGAATAACTCGTCCGGCTGGGCAAAAAGCGGTTCTGCCAGCCTTGGCACCAGCTATGAGCTGGATCTCTGGGGAAAAATTGCCCGTCAGCGTGATGTTGCTGAGTGGGCAGTCCATGCCAGTGAAGAAGATTTTCGCTCCGCGCGCCTGATGCTGCTTTCAGAGGCCAGCAATAATTACTGGCGTATCGGTTTTGTAAATCAACAAATTACCACCCTCCAGCAGAGTATTGACTATGCAAAAGAGACGCTGCGTCTGGCCGAGGTTCGCTATCGTGCAGGAAATATCTCGTCGCTGGATGTGATTGACGCGCAGCAAAACCTGCTCACGCAAGAGAACCAGCTTACAGGGCTACAACGAGAACATTCACAGCTACTCAATCAGCAGGCCGTTTTGCTCGGCACCGTGCCCGGTTGCCAGATAGTCGAGCCCACAACGCTGCCAAAAGGAAGCCTGCCTAAGGTCAATGCGAATATTCCTGCCAGCATACTGATGCGCCGGCCTGACATAAGTGCTAAAGAGTGGCAGTTGCGTGAGGCGCTAGCTACGGTTGATATCAAGCGTAGCGAATATTACCCCACCTTCAACCTGACAGGCGCTTTGGGTACCAGCAGCGCTTCGCTACTGGCATTACTGCATAATCCGGTCGGTTCCGTAGGCGCTAACCTGACGCTACCGTTCCTGGAGTGGCGACAGCGGGACATAGAGGTAAAAATTGCCCGTAACGATTACGAACAGCGAGTGCTGGAGTTTAAACAGCTACTTTATAAGGCAATGAGCAGTATAGAGGACGCGCTTTCATTTCGTAACCAGTTGCTGCTTCAGGAGACAAGACTCAGGGAAGAACTGGAACTTGCACGTAAGTCAGAGTGGTTAAACGAAGTTCGTTACCGGCATGGTGCAGTACGTATTTCATTCTGGCTTGATGCTCAGGAAAAACGTCGTCAGGCGGAGCTGCGACTGGATGAAAACCGCTTCAATCAGTTGCAGAATCTAGCAAAAATTTATCTTGAGTTTGGCGGGGCATCAACCTTTCCTTAAGTCTAATTGGGGACAACCAGGAGCAATAAGGAGTGAAAAATAGCCACAGCTGAAAACACCATAGCCATTGACATTTGAGCTTTACCTGCTCTTGAAAACAAAAAATCACTGTTAAGCGCAATGCTATTCACTTCAGCAGAGCAGTATTGCGTGTCACGAGCATGTTTACCATTCTGTGTAAATATCTTTTCTTAAAAGTGATCATCAAAGCAGTCATCAAACTCGATAAATATCCACCGGCATAGCGTAATGCCGAGCAATTAAGGATCAATTGACCGCTCCTTAAACTGCGGCACTATAACGGCTTCTACAACAGGGAGCCGTTTTCTTGTGCATAGAAACCCCCCAGCTAGGCTGGGGGTTCCGGAAAGCTTTCAGCTTTGAGCCAGTTATTAAAACCCCTTTTGATTTATTAAAACACCTTGCGGTCTGGCAACTGCAAGTGTCAAACAAGAAATCAAAAGGGGGTCCCAATGGGGAACGAAAAGAGCTTAGCGCACACCCGATGGAACTGTAAATATCACATAGTATTTGCGCCAAAATACCGAAGACAGGTGTTCTACAGAGAGAAGCGTAGAGCAATAGGCTGTATTTTGAGAAAGCTGTGTGAGTGGAAAAGTGTACGGATTCTGGAAGCTGAATGCTGTGCAGATCATATCCATATGCTACAATGTTTGTCAAAGCTCAGTGAAAATGTCTAATCACTGGCTCATTATAAATGTCCATATATTGAAAAGGCCGCTGCGAAAATCCCTCCCGCAGCGGCCTCTTTAGCATAACGTCATTATGCGAACCATCACTTAATGTTCTTCTCGCATTTTAAGAGAAATAGTAAATTTGTAGCAGTAAGATGAAGCATATAGCTTACCAATTCTTCCGGAACCTCTTTAATATCAACTCCTTGCCCATGACCTGCATTTTTGTTTCTGATGGTTGGAATTCCTGTTTCCAGCATTGTTTTCAGACTTGTGAACTGGCTTTGTAAATATGCCGGAATTAAATTTTGACTTAAACAGCTATTTATTAGTTTTGATGCTGTATCATTAGGACTATATTTCCAGTTATTCTTATCATGTATTGCTTTCATTATACTTTCAAATGATTTCAGACAATCATTTAGACATTCTTTATAACGCTTATGCCTGTAATGCTCATGCGCAGCAAGGAATTCATCATTGGCGCCTTCAAACAAGGGTTCTCCACTTAAAAGAATCAGGGTTGGCTTTACGACATCAGCATGAATCAATTGAGAGTCTATCCTTATTATCTCTTCAGATTCAAACTGATAACCAACCCCATGTTCTCTAAACCTTTCATTTAGTTCAATAACTGCATCTCCAGGACTTTGACTTGTTATGTCTTTGAATTCATAATGGTTTTTCGCAACGTGGCTCACTAGTATCTGGAAGCATATTTCTATGAAATCTAGGCATTTCTCTGTATTTCTCTCTTTAAGGAAAAAGTCGACAAGAGCGTCAAAGTCATTCTTTGCAAATTCCTTCAAAGAAAAAACACCATATTCCTTAGAAAGTATCTCATGGATATATGCATATACTTTGTCAGCTTCATTTCTATACGATGTGTAGCGTTCATTAGAAGAGGGGAAGCCGATAGAATCAGTTATTATTTTAATAATTTGCACCCTGAGTGCATGTGGAATATTGTTATATTGATATACGTCATTTACTTCGCCACGAATTTTTCTTTGTCTCTTAGAATAAATATTAATAATTGCCATGAAATAGCCTCAAGATTTTTTTACATGCTGTTCTGTGATACTTGCTGTTTGGCTCTTTGCACCGCGAAGCGGTTCGGGGTTCTGTGACACCCGAATTTTACCTCGGTTTCCTTTGTATATAATATCATTGAAGTTATTTGCATTTCTCAGAAATCTTCTCTGGCTTTGATTGCAATAGCCGAAAGATAGCGCACACATCGCCGTTGGTCAGTTAGTACGAGGTTTCCGCCAAGTTCACCTTTTACCAAAGATGGCCTCAGAGCTTCCCTGAAGCTTTATCATGGCTTCAAGTAGGTCATCTTCGTTCAGTGAGCGCTGAGATTTGTTGATGCTAGGGGCGTGCCGTCTGCGGGAAGGCTCATCACCAGAACAAGGTAACGATTGTGAGCGATTATTGTCCCGTTTTCTCTGGACCTGACGGGCAACATCCAACACATGGCCAAGTCTCTTGTTATCTACAATGGCGACGGGATCAACCTCAGAAAGCCGGTCATAGGTGGAGTAGGGCAGCAGCACGCCATTTAGTCGCAGCTCCTTATGTCCGTCAGGATAATGCCAGACATCAATATACTTGCCGATGGCTCTTCGACTGTACTCGTTGTCCTCAATCAGATAGAGCATTTTATCGTATTGTACAGTCAGATTTTTTGATACCCGGCGAGGCTCTCGCTAGGTAAATTCTGCATCAAGGTCATCGTCTAATGCCAGCGGCCGGTGCGCGTTAAAATCATGCAAGGGTTCTTTGGCAAAGCGCCGGTTATAATCCTTCTGCAAATGCATTGGCCGCTTCTATTGTACAGATCCCCTTAAGCCTGAGCTCCTTAACGAGTCGGTCCTGAAGTGTCAAATGAGCACGTTCAACGCGGCCTTTTGCCTGGCTGGTTTCAGCACACAAAGGAGTAATATTAAGGCAGCGCATGGCCCTGGCAAACTGGGTTTCGCCGGGGCCGGTGGTGGCGTGCTTATTATTGACTCTGAATACGCTGGCTTTATCGCTGTAGAGGATCATCGGTTTACCGTATTTCTCGATATAGCCACGTGTAGCTTCAAAATAGGTAAATGTGGACTCAGATTTCACAAACAGCAGGTGCATCAGGCGACTGGTGGCATCGTCAACATAGACCAGGGCAGAACAGGGTCGCCCCCGGTTTTCAAACCAGTGGTGGTCGCAGCCATCAATTTGTATCAGCTCGCCAGTACAAGGACGCCGGTAACGAGGCTGATGAATTTTCGGTGCGCGTTGTCTGCGGGGAATCCAGAGTCCGGCCTTTATCATGAGACGTCGGATGGTTTCCTTTCCAAGGACCAGACCGTGAACTTCCTCCAGCTTTTCCCGCGCTAGCGTGGGGCCAAAATCACGGTAGTGCTCCCGGATTATACTGAGTGCCTGATCTGTCAGTGACGCTGGCAACAGACGGTTACCAGTGCGGCCACGACTCTGGTTGTTCATGCCAAGCGGCCCATACTGGCGATAACGTTTGAGCAGACGGCTGCAATGACGTGGCGTGATGCCCAGCATTTCGGCAGCCTGTCCAGGACGGATATTGCGATCGATGACATCCTGAAGGATTTTGAGGCGATTGATTTCTTTCACGGTGAACATTCCGGCGTCATTTATAGCCATAGAAAACTCCTCATCAGGAAAAAGTGAGTCGTTGTCTAGACATAGGGATCTGAGAAACTATAGCCTGGACATTCCTAATGAGCCACAAATAGACATTAGCATTGAGCCTCTACAATGTTTGTGCGCACAATCTATCTTATGTTAAATAACATTGAATATTAACTTACTTCATGAAGCTTACTGCTTCTATTTCCACTTCTTTTTCTTATTAATCGCTCCCCTAATCCACGCATTCATCTGCTCTACAGGCTCTAAAATATTTTTTCTGAGTACTGAGCACAAACTGCTCCATAAAAAACAGACCACAAGTTTGGGCATGATACTGATGTAGTCACGTTTTATTGTTTTCATGAAGCTCTCTGCTATTCCATTACTCACCGGACTCCGCACCGCCGTGTTCTTCGATTTAAGTCCCAACATCCGAGCGAACTGGCGTGTTTCATTAACCCGGTAGTCAGAGTCAGCGGTCGAAAGACCTCCCAGGTAGCTACTCTGCATACCCACTATAATGCAACTATTCTCGTGACGTGTGTTTCAGCTCTCCCCCGGCTATGATACGAGATGGTATGGAGAGCCCTTCTGGGGCCACTGCCTGCACCAGATGCAACAGGACGCCTGATATGAATGCAATTTCTGTCAGGACAGGCGGGTAACTTTCTGTGGCCATGGATCAGGGAATACTCCACCCGACATCCACCACTGAATTTCTTCTTCAGTCAACAAGCAAAGGGATAAGGCATGTGTAAAATCATTAACTTCAGTGGCATTGCCAATGATAGTCAACTGACAGCAGCGATCGCCAAATCGCCCAGAGGCTGTGTCGATGTGTCGCTGTAGCGCTGAACGTTCTTCACGAGTTAAATTATTGTCAGTATGTTCCAGTACTCCAGCTTTCCAGTAGCCAATGAGCGCCAGACTGATGCTTCCTGCTGACTGATTCCAGAGCAGGGCAAGATCATCTCTCCCGGGGAGCCAAAAAAAACCTTTACTGCGATAAACGCCCATGCCCATAAAGCGGTGACAGGTATCCCATAATCTTTGCGGATGGAATGGCCTGTCGTCCCTGATGACGCGCCATATAAGTTCCTCATTGTTGCACGGAGTATCCATGTTTCCTACAAGTGCTTCCAGTTCACTGATGAGTAACTCAACACGGTCAAAATTGTAGTCCGGGATCGCCAGTAATGTGCTCAGTTCAATATTTCCCCATGATACCGCGAGCACATCCACGGAGGGGTTAAGTGGGTGTATGGCTTTTGCCACAGCGGAGATAATGTCAAAGGGCAGGCGGTCATTTCTGGTCAGCAGCAGCCTGTTGCAGAACATGATTTGCTCGGCCAGCAAATTCTCCAGGCCGCGTTTGTTATGCCGGAGATTTTCCTGAAGAGTGGGGATCAGTTTTTTCCCATCATTGTAATCTTCATGGAGCATGACAGTATCAACGAGTGTTAAAAACGCCTTCAGGCGTACACGTGAATGGCGACGCAGGTATTTGACCAGAGGAAGCGGATGACTGCTTCCGGAGGTTTCAATCAGCATCACATCCGGCTTGTTGTGATCAAGCAGGTGGTTAATTGCGAGATCCATCTTTTTGAGGCCTGCGGGGCTGCTGATGCTGTCTGCGGTGATACTTACGAAATTATTGTCTTTTGCATCTACAATATCTGTGTTGGCGATCAGCACGCCGTCCACATCCAGTTCGCTCATGTCATTGACTATGACAGAGACTGAAAGCTGTTTTTCGTGTGCCTGTATGAGCAGGTTTTTCAGCAGAGTGGTTTTCCCTGCGCCGAGGAAGCCATTGAGAATGATGACAGATGTTGTTTCCATATCAGCAGTACACCAGTTAGTTAGCGAGGAAGGCGCTTGGTGGTACAAAGAGCATCCGGATTGAATCGCATAACGTCGACGGGAGTTGTTGTCGTTTTTCCTGTGAGGTCTCAACCTGCCACAGAACGCACCGGACTTATTGGTATTTAGTCTCCATCAGCATAATTATCACCATTTTTATCTCCGGGGGAAGATTTGTTCTGAACAGGAGTGGGAGGTGTGACCTCCTGAAAGTAATTACAGATTGCTAGTTGTTGTATTTTTATTCGAATATGTCTCTTCGTATCAGTGATAGCACCTAGATAAAGTATATTCCGGGAGCGTTATCTGTTCTAGATATCAGAGAGTCAGTCATTTGTAAAAAAGAGAGCTGCATCATTCTATTTTTCCTGTCTATTCACCCTGTTGTCGTATCTAAAAGACATCCGTTCCGAGGATGTCGGGCACCCGTTCTGTACTAAGATACATAGCTTTTGGGTCTGCACTATTTGGAACCGACAGAAGTCTGTCTGTGATATCCGCATTTTTCTGTGTGCGATATATTCCGAAAAACTTCAAACCACTTAAAAGAGGTGTTTCCGGAGGATAAGTTCGACCAGGGAATAGTGTTTCCTGGTAAGTGTGGCGGAGCCAGTTCACCAGGAGTATCTTTCTTATCCAGTTATACTGGATTTTATTAGATGATCACCCTACCCTGCAGCAGTACGCTGACGGTGTTTTTTTGGAGAACCATTATGAATAACGTCATCTTTGATTGGTATTTATCTAGGCAAAAATTCATTCAACGTCCACTGCCAAGATGCAACAGGCAGAGTCCTTAACTGTCAGAATCCAAGTGCTCGAAATTATTCGAATTCCTTACTAATTCCTCCTACACAACTATTGTTATGGAAGCTTGCGAAGATGCTCACTATATGGCACGGAAATTTTCGGAAATGCGTCATAAAACAAAGCTAATACCTCCTCATTTTGTCCAACCCTTCGTTAAAATTAATAAAAATGATTTCTTTGAGGCTGAAACCATATGTGAAGTTACATCAAGCCATCAATGAGATTTGTAGCATTAGGAGCTGAATCCCAGCAGAGGATTCCACTTTTCATCCGTCGTTGACAATGGCCTTGAAAAACGCCGTTACTCACCGTTCTCCTTCACGGTAATACGCAGTTATAGTTGCAGAGCAATGTAATGGATCTTTTATATTAAGAAATTGTGGATTTGCCCCTATATTTCCAGACATCTGTTATCACGGTGATGCTGCCAACTTACTGATTTAGTGTATGATGGTGTTTTTGAGGTGCTCCAGTGGCTTCTGTTTCTATCAGCTGTCCCTCCTGTTCAGCTACTGACGGGGTGGTGCGTAACGGCAAAAGCAC
>NZ_JBJQLJ010000041.1:0-23444 GCF_046486385.1 Escherichia sp. WS33
ACAGCTCCTGAGCCAGATGGGTTTTCCCTATCTCGCCTTTGAAAAAATCCAGATAGCCGGATGCGTCATCACTCGGCTGACCAACAGCCTCCACGAATGCCGATTTGCCAACGGTGTTCACACTGCGAACGTAAAAATAATAATTATGGCCCGGCCTGATATTGATACTGGCGGCTATCCAGTACAGCGCCGTACCAAGATAGCGGGCTGTGGTTTCAACCTGCCTGATATCCGCAATCCGCTTTTCCGAGAACCAGAACTCAAACTGTACCGTCGGGTCATAAACGGCAAGATGCGGCGTGGCGGTTATCTGAAAATAGCCCGGCGTCAGCTCAAGCCGCGACGGCACTGCAGGTGCGGCAATCCGGAACGATACCGATGCCGGATCGCCCTGCTGCCCCCACGCATTTACCGCCCGGACTGTCAGCCTGTAGTTCCCTGGCGCCAGCTGCGTGAAGCGGTATGTGGTTTCCGTCGTCCGGGCCGTGCTGACCAGCCGCTCACTGCCGTCATCCGCTGCCACGGTCAGGCGAAGCAGGAAGCTCACGCCCTTCACCACCTTCGGCGTGTCCCAGCGCGCCAGCACCTGATATTCCCCGCTGTCTGCGGTGACTTCGGCGGTCAGGTGCTGCACCGCTGGCGGCGTGACACCATTCACCGTGCCGCTCTGGTCGCCGTCAAAGTGCGCCCCGTTATCCACGATGGCTTCTTTTTCCGGTACATGCTGCACGGCAGTGATGGCATACGTGCCGTCATCGTTCTCACGGATACTCACACAGCGGAACAGGCGCTGGCGCAGCGTCGGCAGCTTCAGCCCCCACACACTGTATTCTGCAACGCCGTCAGGAACCCGGTTCACTTTCACCTTAAGTCCGTCGGTGACGGACTGAACCTCCACGCTGACCGGATTACCACTTCCGTCAACCAGGCTTATCAGCGTGGTACCGGAGGATGGCAGCGTGATTTCACGGTCGAGCGTCAGCGTCCGGGTCTGGCTGTTCACCGCCAGCACGCGACCACCGGTGCTGATACCGGCATAGTCATCATCGCAGATTTCAATGACATCCCCCGGTACATGGCGAAGCCCTTCCGCACCCACGCTGAAGTCCACGGTCTGCGTCTCCAGCAGTTCCGTTTTAATCAGCCACAGCCCGGCGCGGTGTGCCTGCCCCCGGCTGGTACAGCCAAAGGCATCCATCTTCGTGACATTACGACCGTAACGGGCAATGGCCTGCGTATCTTCAACAAGCTCTGTCGCCGTCTCCCAGCCGTTGTCCGGGTCAATCCAGTTCACCTCAACGGCATTATGGCGGTCCTTCAGGGCGCTGAAGCTGTAGCGGAACGGCGCGCCATCATCCGGCATCACCACATTACTGCGGTTATAGGTCCACACCTTATCCGACGGTCGGTCCTGCACGAACGTCAGCGTCTGCCCGTTCCATACCGGCATACAGCGCATCGCCGAGCAGAAATCACTGAGCACATCCCACGCCTTGCGCTGTGTGGTCAGGTACGCATTACAGGTGATGCGCGGCTCCGTGCCGCCAAAGCCGTCCGGCACTGACTGGTCGCAGTACTGGCCGATGACATACAGCGCCCATTTGTCCACATCCGCCGCACCAAGACGTTTCCCCATGCCGTAGCGTGGATGGGTCAGCATATCCCACAGACACCAGGCCATGTTATTGCTGTATGCTGGCTTAAACGTTCCGTCCCAGATACCGCTGTATTGCCGAGTCTGCGGGTTATAGTTCGACGGCACCTGCAGAATACGCCCGCGCAGATGATAATTACGGCTCACCTGCTGGCTGCCGAACTGCTCCGAATCCACCTGTACGCCGACCAGTGCCGTGTTCGGGTAGCACTGTTTCACATCGATGATTTCGGTGTATGACGACCAGAGCGTTTTGTTCTGCAGCTGGTCTGTGGTGCTGTCCGGCGTCATCCTGCGCATCCGGATATTGAACGGGCGCGGCGGCAGGTTACCCACCACCACCGATGCCAGATACTGCGAGGTGGTTTTGCCTTTAATGGTGATGTCTTTTTCCGTCACCCAGCCACCATTACGCTGTATCTGAACCAGCAGGCGGACTTCCGACGGATTCCGGTCCCCCTTTGAGGTGGTTTCCACCAGTGCCTGCACGCCGAAGGTAAAGCGCAGACGGTCGATGTTTGCCGACGTGATGGTCCTGGTAATCGGCGTGTCGTACTTCACTTCCGTACCCAGCACCGTCTCGGAGCCGGAGGATTCAAATCCCTCCGGCGGTGTCTGCTCCTGCTCACCGGCCCGGAACACCACCGTGACGCCGGATATATTGGTATTCCCCTCACTGTCCAGCACCGGCGTACTGTTCAGCAGCACGCTTTTTAATCCATCCACCGGACCTTCAACCGGCCCTTCGCTGATGGCATCGATCACACTCAGCAGCTGCGTGGACTTCAGGTTGTCCTTCGCTTCGCGCGGGGTATGCCCCTTACTGCTGCCTTTACCCATTCGTCATGCTCCATAAACGATAAAACCGCCCGGAGGCGGTTTCACATAAAACATTTTGCATCAGCGACCAATCACCACAACCTGACCACCATCCCCTTCGTCTGCCGTGCTGATCTCCTGAGAAACCACGCGTGACCCCACGCGCATTTCACCGTACAGAACCGGCAGAACATTGCCCTGGGCAACCATGTTATCCAGTGAAGAAAAATAGGTATTCTGTTTGCCGTTATCCGTTGTCTGTGTGCGGGGGGTTTTGGGTTTAGGGGCCAGCATCTGTGCAACACCGCCAAGCGTCATACTGGCACCGAGAGAAAACAGCAGATTACTCGCCATAATTCCTACCCCCGGCATCCATATAGCAACCGCCATAACAGCCGCCCCCAGCACAGCCTGAAACACACCGCCACTTTTGGCTCCTGCCAGACGCGGCACGATATGGATCACGGCACCATTTTCCAGCGGCTCATTAAGACGGGCAGACAATTCGGTTTCACCTGCATCACGCCCGGCAATGCGTACCTGGTACCAGCCGTCGCTCAGTTTCTGACGAAATGCCGGGATCTGCATGGCCAGCGCCCGGATGGCTTCGGACCCCGTTTTCACTCGAAGGTCGATGCGGCGGCCAAATCGTTGTAAATCCCCGTAAAGGCAGATGCGTGCCATGCCCGGTGACGCCAGAGGGAGTGTGTGCGTCGCTGCCATTTGTCGGTGTACCTCTCTCGTTTGCTCAGTTGTTCAGGAATATGGTGCAGCAGCTCGCTGTCACCACAGTAAATGGCGGCATGATTCGGCACCGATGAACCAAAACAGCACAGCAGCACATCGCCCGGCTGCGCCGCTGACAACGGCACCTGATACAGCCCTGTGGCCTCCAGATTATCCAGATAGAGATTCTGACCGTTACGCCACCAGTCATCCCCGCGATGAAAATCCGGCATCTCAATTCCCGCCAGATGGTAAGCGTCCCGGAACAGCGTGTAACAGTCCGTTACCCCGTGCTCAAAGCGCCGCCCGGTGAGATGCGGCACACAGCGGAATTTATGAATCGCCCCCCGGCAGACCAGCCACCACGGCAAATCACTCTGTACCTGCAGCCGCCGGTCGGCCTCACTCAGCCAGGGCAGACCACCGGGGTGGCTGTGGACCAGCGCCACAATCTCTCTCTGCATTTCTGCACTCAGCCAGTCCTCCGGCGACATCCGGAAATACTCCTCCGGCTCACCGGAGATATTCACGCAGGGAAAATATCTTTCCTCCTCCGGCGTTCTCACCACGAAGCCGCACGACTCCGCTGGCGCACATCGCCGGGCGTGCGCCAGAATCGCTGATTCTGTCTCTGTCATGGGATTTACTGCGAAAGTTTGTTAATGGAAAGGAAGCTGCCAAAGTTGCCGACATTATTGCGAAACTTACAGCCACTCAGGCATTTGCTGCATTTATCCTTCGTGATATCGGACGTCGGCTGGTCATATTCATCCGCGACCGCCGGACCGCTATAACCGCACTCATCGCCGCGATAGGTCCAGGTGCAGGTGTTGGCCAGCATGATACGTCCCGGAAAAACAGCGCCATCCGTTTCAGTCGGCGTGGACAGTACAAAAGAGGCACTGACCGCGCTCAGTTCGCTGCACTGCTCGATGCGCCAGCGGCTGATCACCTCCTGCTCCGGATCGGCTTCGCTGTTTCCGTTGACGAAGTTCACCGCATCCAGAAAGCGGGCGTAAACCTTACGCCGGACCACCGTTCCGCCGACCAGACTCTGCAGATCTTCCGCCATCCCGGTGATCATGCCGTGCAGGTTAGAGACCGTCAGTGTCGGACGGGCAGCACTGCCCTTGCCGTTCATCTCAAATCCACTCCCCTGAATGGGATAGGCCTGATACTGCCGACTCTGCCAGGTGACAGACTCACCTTTTTCGTTCTGCTCATTACAGAAAAAGTAGCGATCCCCGCCTACCTCGGTCAGGTCGATTTCCCAGAGCACCACGCTGGCCGACTGCTCCGCACGAATGCATTCATTCAGCGTTTCCTGTTGTATGTCCTGCATCAGATCACCACTTCGTCAAACTGACACGAAAAATCGGTATAGGTGATATGTTCTGTCGCTGACCACGTTCGACACACCACTCTGATTTTTCTGTTAATACCCGGCGGGCGCCAAAAAAAAGATTTATAGCCTTCATGCCGGGCTAAAAATTTTTCAAATGAATCACGTTCATTCGCCTCAACTTTGAAATCACAGGTGAAAACGCGCAGAGAATGATTAAGTCCATTTGGACTTCGTTGCTCATAACCATCGCCAAATCTTACAGTTTTTATCGATGGTTTATTTTCTGTTTTCATTCCATCCTCTGGTAACCAGTGAAATTCTTCCGTATTAGCCACTTAACATTCCCCCATCACGTCGCATATTTAACAGATTGCCCTGCACCCGCTGATCAACCATCCCCATAAGTGCTTTTATTGCCTGAGGGCCAATCTCTCCATTCTGGCCGTCATTTTGAATAGTGATTTGGTATACAGGGGCATAGGTAATATCTCCGCCTCCATTACCACTTTTACTATTAATAGCTCTGACACCAAGAGAACCATCGGAAGTTCGTGTTAATGGCATAATGGCTTCCGGTCCAGCCTCACCAAAAACACCAGCCCCTTTTGCAAAAGCAAAAAATTGCGGGGAATCATAAATACCGTTCGAATACGTGCTCAATGACGGAGACTCATAAACACCGCCCTTTGCATTCGGAATAAATTTACTAATAGCACTCCCGATAGTTCCTAAAATCCCCCCAGAAGAACTGTTACTAATGCTGTCGAAAATCCCAGTAATTGAAGCCTTTAATGCTATTCGACTAAGATCCGAAATCACGGAAGTAGCGAAAGAACGAAAATTTGCCTTGCCTGTCGTGACAAAATCACCCAGCGCATCGGTCATCCCATCAAACATCTGAGTCGTGGTTGATTTTATCTGCTCACTGATATCCTTAGTGTCATCCAGCCAGTTATTGAATCCCTGGGAGGCACCACTAACCCAGTCTCCTGCCTGAATATCGAGCTGCTCGTTTTTCTGTCTGACAATTTCTTTTTCCCGTTCCAGAGCATCATTCAGAGCCTGCATTTTCTCTTGAAAAACATGATCTGACATTCCACGGGATTTATCTGCATAGTCACGTTCAAGTTGCAGACGCTGATTGTTATATCCATGTTCAATCCGCAGTAATTCCTGCTGGCGTTGCTGATTTTTATCGCCAACCCCATAACCAGCAATCTGAATATCATACCCCTGCTGACGATTATCAATCGAAGCCTGCAATGAATCACGCCATGCTGTTATTTCGGCGGATTCCTTGATTAGCCTGTTATTTTTTTCAATCGCAACATTTTTCTCCATCAACGTGGTTATTTCTTCCCGGTGTAAGAGAAGCGATTTCTGATCCTGGGTTAATTTCGATGATGGTCGTGACTCTAGGTCGGCAATCCGCTGACGCCACTTAACCAGTTCCTGTTCAGAGGAACTTAATTTAACGGTCAACTCAGCTTGTGAACTTAGTAACGCATTCTGTTGATTCAGATGATCAATCATTCGTTGGGCTGCATCATCAGAATAATCTTTCGCCTTTGGTTGCTTTGGATCTTTATAACGCTCATTTATTTGAGCGATAAGATTATTATATTCTTCCTTTGAATACTGATTCTTTAGCTTTTCCAGTTTTGCAAGTTCACTAGCTCTCTGCTGCTCCCGGGTCTGATATTGTTTTGAAAAGGCATCTGCTCTCTGTCTGAGTTCAATTCCTTCCTGTTGTCGCTTGTTGTAATCGTTTATTGATGAATTTAGTACGTCCTGAGCAATTTTTTCTGCTTGAAGTACGCCCAATTGCTGCTTTAATCGTGCCAGCCTTTTATTTTGAGCTCCGCCATCTCCAATGCCACCTAACCCGAAAACTCCGGATCGGGTATTTTTTTCTATTTCATCAATTTGACGGAGAACATCTGAGATTTTTTGATCAAGGGAGGCCTCACGGCCAATATCCAGCATGGAATCCCATGCCCATTTTGCGGAGTCTGCGACAGCTTTCCATGCAGTCTCAAGATAACCAAGATTTTCTTTAATCTGGTTGGTGCGCTGGATCATTGAGGATGAGTATTCTTCTGTCGCAATGCGGGCGGCCTCCTGCTGGTTCCCTTCATCCTGTAGCGCCTTAATCTGGTTATAAGTCGCAAGTGTCAGAAAATGGTACTGATCATTAAGTTTTGATATGGCACTGACAGGATCCTTTGCAATTTCATTGAAGTCATTAACCAGTTGTTCGGTTGATATTCCTGTTACTTCGCTCGTTTTTACTATCGCTGTCGTCACTTGCTCCAGCGAACTGCTCGCTACCTTTCCCGAACGCACAAGCTGATTTAATACTGCCGCCGCAGCACCAGTTGTCGAATCAGCCGCATTCCCGGCACGTTGAGCTAAATCGCCCAATTGCCCGCTGGTTGTCCCCAACTGATTTCCGGTAAGAATAAGAGATTTATTAAATTCGTCCTGCTCCTGAGAGCCTTTATAGTAAGCCAGTCCTAAGACCCCAACGGCTGCTGCGGCCAGGGTAAAAGGATTAATTAATCCCAGCACATAAGAACCTACCCCTTTGATCGCCGGGCCAATCCCACCGAACATATCTTTTAGCTGGCCGCCCTGCTGCATTAACACCATAAATGGCGACTGACCAGTGGACAACCCAACAACAATATCCGTCATTTGTGCAGGCAACATGCGCATAGCAAAAGCCGTTTGTTTTGCCGACATTCCGGTTTTGCTTAATTGTGATTGAGTAACCTCAAGCTCACTCCGCATAGCACGAAGTTTTCCAGAAAGCTCCTCATACATTTCAGGAGAAAGCATCCCCTTAGCTTTTGCTTCATTGAGCTGTTTCTGTTGTTCTACCAGACGATTAAAAGCAGTTCCGACAGGATCAAGTTGAGCAATCAGACGTTGCAAAGCAACAACCTGTTCATCATGCGCTTTTGCTGCTTCTCGCTCTGCCTGAGCCTCTCCGGTAAGCTCTCGCCGTGTTTCCTGTATTTTTCGGCTATAATTCTCAAACTGAGAACCATTTATTTTCCCGGATGCAAACGCAGCATTAAGTTCATCATGCTGTTGTTCAAGATTTCTTAGCGCCGCAGCCAGAGGGTCGATCTTGTCCAGCATTCTTTGAAAGGCCTGAGCCTGCGCTTCCTGCTGGGCGGCAGCAAGTTTTCCGGCCTTCTCGGCTTCTCTCTGCGCTTGCGCAACCCCGCTCAATTCCTCTGTGGTTTCATTAAGTTTACGGACAAGAAATTCATATTCTTCTTTATCAATAAGCCCTTTATCGAAAAATTTCTTTAATTCAGAATAGCGTCGACCGACAGTATCAATTGCGGCACCAACTGGATCAATAGCTGCTTTTAATTTTGCGAGCGCGTTCTTCTCATCTTCTGTTGCCTTAGTCACTTTCCCTGCGCTATTTGCAGCAGTTTCCCCAGCCTGCGTCATTTTGACTAATGAGGAGGTCAGATTGTCAGCATTATTTTTCGCTCCAGTGCTATCAATAATTATTGCGAGACGCGAGGTTTGCTCTGCCATTTATTAAAACTCCTGACAACAAAAAACCCACCGCGAAGTGGGTTTCAGGCGACATAATAGTAGATATAGCGATTACGAGGCCACGCAATGCTTTTCTCCAGGAGCATCATCGATTTAATTAAAGACACCATCACATCTCTGTAACAGAGTGTACGTAATTAACAACTACACACACTGCTCCTGAAAATACTGGTCATCCAGTGCAAAGATCACTGCTTCAAATTCATCGCGCTCAATCAATACCGGATGAGTGGCTAAATATTCATTTATCTCTGTCAGAGATAAAGGCAAAGGCACCCCAGCCATTCCAGCATAACGTCGGGCACGGGATATTACCGAATAGGCGTACAACAACTCCTTAAGCACCGGGTCTATTTCTGGTTCCGGTATCGGTGGCAACCTGAGTTTTTCTCGCTTCCATCTTGCCTTTTCCCCCCTTTCTCCCCCGAACTCCGATAACCACCGCTGGGCAGCTATGGCTTTTTTATCGTATCCTGCTTCTGCTGCTCTTTACCCTGGGCGATGCTGGCTGCTTCTGCAAGGATCTGCCAGTACAACTCTGGATTCTGCTTAAGCAGCGCGATCCCTCGTTCTGCCGTATATTCCAGTGCAACCTCAACACCATTAACCAGTTCACCAACCCCTTTCCAGTCTTTCAGCAGATAACGAGCGGCATTATCAATGAGTAAATCATCAACAGAATCCACCTCGGAAACCTTTGAAATATCAAACTCCTTCGTTCCGACGTGCAAACTGGCATCCATTTTCTCAATGTGGCGACGGATTAATGCATTACGGGAGCGATACTGATCGTTATCGCTGCTTGCCACCAACAGTTTTAACCCGTCTACAGGTTTTAAGTCCTTCATTGGCGTAAACCAGCGTTCTCCACCAATGATAATTTTCTGATTAAGAATAAACATCCATAACCTCATTCAATGCGTCCCCCTGTAGGGCAGTACCACAGGAGGAATAACGGAAAATCAACTAATCGCCTCAGCACTGGCTTTTGCGATCACGGCAGCCGGGGAATTTTTTTTTCTGGTTATCGTAGGTGCTTCATCTGCTGCGGTAATGCTCAATTGAACCTGGATAATGTCGCTATTACCCCCATCAGGCCATTCACCTGACACCTGAACCTTCGGGAAACTGAAAGTGTATGCCCCCTCTCCATTCGAAAGCGTGAAGCTGAACGGAACTGTTTCTCCAGTCAGTGTTTTACTCCAGATTTCCCACGCGGCTTTAGACCATGAAAGCGTCACCGTACCGGACGGTGTAAAAGTAGTCGGAATATTTGCTCCTGCATAAGGCGAGCCAGTCCCGATACAACGCTGTGTCTGGAGTTTGTTATCGAACTGAATATCAAAACTGTCGATACAAAAACCGTTACCTCCGGCAACACCATTCAGGCTTACTGCTGAAACCTCCTTAAACGAATAACGTAGCTTTCCTGCACTATCCACAGGTTCGCCTTTGATAAAATTCGTATCATCGGCCTTTGATTCCCAGTCCAGTCCGGCAAAGGTTACGGTCGCTGTAATATCGCCGTCGTTAGGGATCTGCATTTTCCATGAGCCAACCTGCGCTCCTCTGACGACAGAGGCAATTCCGACATCGGACGCATAGGTCGCCAGAGAAAATGTTATTCGCTCATTCCCCATTGTCAGAGAATCGCCTGACCATTCCGCGCCGAAACAGGATGCAAGAAAATCATCATGTTGACCCCAGCGAAATTTGGTACCAACATCACCGCCGACATCCACAGTGCCAGGCGTCGCCCCCTGAGCCATCCGGGAGCCACCAATCTCATTATTTTCGCCTTTATTCTGGGTGGGTTTTACTCCCCAGCTTGTGCGTTTTAATAAACTCCAGTCACCACTTGCTGGCGTAGTGCCTGCAACCGTCTCCCGGATAAATGCCGAGATAACCTTTGCACCTGAACTCACAGGAGCCTCCTATGTCATTAATTGCGCTAGAGCGCGCGATATGGAATTTGAAGATTAAGCTGGAACCAGCCATTCTTTTCGCCAACGGCTATTGAGGAAACAGCCTGGTAACTGAGACGATCGTCATCCTGAAACTCAAACAGTTCCCGCAATTTATCGGCTGTCTCAGTAATGAGTTTTGAACCAGAACCTGCGGGGACAAATAACTGAATAATGATTATCCCCGTGCGATAAACAATCGGCCCCGCGCCAATTTCATTAACTCCAGCCTGCCCGGGAATATTACTTAACCGCGCCCAGATTAACTTACCGGAAGGATCGAACGTTGGCGCGTTCGGATACAATACGTCTTTTCCATCAATAATCGTCTGTGCCGTCATTCTGGAAATAACCGTATTTCTGATTTCAGTAAACGTCATTTGTAAGCCTGTAAAACACCATGAAAAGCGTTGGCATACACGCCAGTTGGCGCTTGTTGTGAATGACCGTTTTCAAGAGCCTCTGCATAAGGAAGGTTATTCTGGATATAAATAACTCCGTAATTTGCAGCTTTCGAAATAACCCCGATCCCACGCTGAACAGCAATCGTACCGTTCGGATCCACGTTATCAGATATACCAAAATCGGGATGCTGTAACGACACCAGGTTGTTATTTCTGAAACGTCCGGTATCAACCGGAGCAGCAATATCAATAGCAGTAAGAATCTGAATAGCGATGTAGCGAATCTTCAGCCCTACATCTTCCTCAATCATCCCGGCAAATATTGACGGTTCTATATCCCATGCCTTTGCCATTTACGCTCTCCTTAACTGGATAGAGTAAACTGATGCGGAAGGATCTACACTTGCTGTAATTACCTCGTATCGTTGTAACTGCCTTGATACAGGATCATAAATCTCAATAATATGGTCGACAGCTGGTTTATCCGTAACCTCGCATACCAGAGCGGTTAATTTAAGGTCACCATGCAAAATATTAATCCCATCAATTCTGCCCAGCTTATAACGTGTCAACACGCCTCGCCCGGTATAGATTGCGGTGGATTCGCCGCCAGTTTCCGTCACAGGATCCCAGTGCCGGTGCGTAACGTAAGAACCAGAAAAATCACTCACGGCGTCCGCTAAATCCTCATCAAAAGCAGCGGCAACCTCTGACTGAATCTCTTCACGAAGCCCCATTATCCCCCCCTCACAACCCTGACTTGTGAGCGACTAAGTCCGTACGGTTTCAGCAGTGCTATCGCAAGCTGTAAATCGGGTTCAAGCAATGCAGTGCTGTTTGCTGGCAACTCAGAAAATGATTTCGATACACTGACCCCGTCAGCCGACACGGCTTTACTGATAACAACGCCAGAATCATTTTTCTGCTGAAACAACTTACCGAATGAGGCAATTCTGGCTGCATATGCTCCCGCAAGTTTTACCTCTTCCGGAATACGGGATGGGTTAATTTTCAGGTTGAAGCCATTAAGCCAGGCATTAGCCATTAAAACAGCTTTATTTTTAGCGTTCTCACTCGTCCAGGCGTTCCCAAACGCATTATCAACGTCATCACAGGTCACGTAAGTGATCATGTGTTACTCCTGAGTTTTCCAGCCCATAGCCTTCCAGTTGTCAACTTCATCAGGATGAACATTAGCGATAGTTGGTGCGCCGGGAAACATCTGATAATCGGTCACCATAACCACTAACTCAATTTGCGTTTTTTGTGCGGCTTCACGCTGTGCTCTTTGCTCTTTAGTTAATCCGGCCATATGCCCCCCATTAAAAATGGGGCCGAAGCCCCGTTTGAATGTTTAACCAAGAATCAGACAACCATGTGCCGGCTTCACTGATGAAACACCCCATGCCAGTCCAACTTCATAGCGCACCTGGCGATACTGACGATACAGTGCAATCTGGAACGTAATCCCTGAAATCGGGTCCGTAACATTCATTACATCATCAGCATTATCGCCACCTTCCGGCATTGCCGGAGTACGGGATGCCAGCAGAAACGCGTTGCGATCAAACGCCATATTTGCCGTAAAGGCCCCAACAACTGTGATGGCAGTATCATCGGCCAGATCCTGACGCAGTCCGGGCGCTGCAAGAGTAATCAGATTGCTGGTCGCTGCTGCCACAACATACTGATTCGGATCACCAGCGAACGTAACAATCTGACCTGCAGAAATACTCCCCGAACCAGTATCAATGGAAATAAGAACATCGCCTTCTTTTTTCTCTCCATTCACGAGATAACCAGTTGCAGCAACCTTTGGCGCTCGTTTCACACCTGCCGAACTGTGAATATTGAATCCCTCCAGACGCCCCAACACGCCCTCACGCAGTAGCTGTTCAGTGCCGGATTCATTCACTTTAAACAATACAGACTGTTTTCCGCGCAAATTAGCAATGGCAGTGGAGCCAAGCACCATCTGCAGATCGGTTGTCGGTGCGCCGTTATCCTCCAGAACCTGACGAGCCAGAGCAGCATCAGAAAGATCATCTTTAACACCAAACGGCGTTGTCCCTGCGGTTCCCACGGCGCGGGAAGCACCGAAATACAACGCACCAAGATCAGCCTCAACCTCGTTTGCAAGGGCGCGAAAAGCCTGCTTGAACTGATCAGCCAGAATGGTGTTGTAAGTCCCTGAAGGGCCAAGAGCCAGTTGTTCTTCACCATTCCATTTAACCGGTGCCATTTTGGATTTAGTAATTTTTACATCAACAGTGCCAATATTTTGATCACCGGTATTCGGAGCTGACGGCCCCGGTACGATATCTTCGGTTTTCGCCTCAGGCGCAACTGGCGCGGTTACCGTCTGATCTTTTGCTGCGGCGTCAGCTTTTACGTTTTTTGCTACCGCAGGGATAAAACCTACCTGCTCACGGGATACAACATCCAGGGCGGTATAAATAGTCGGGATCAACCCGGTCAGGGTATTTCCAGCCATAATTAAATATTCCTTAAAAATTTGCGTAATTGTGAATAGATGGAGTAATGAGCTATCCAGCCCTGACACCAGCTCCCATCCGGAAGCTGACAAATGTGTTAATCAACGATTGTGATACCGTCTTTCAATGCGTTTTGCTTACCTGCAACATCCAGTGCATCAAAAGCAGAGCGTTTCATCGTTTTCTGACCAATATCATGCTGTGTCGGACGGGAGCCGCCGCCATTGTTGCCACTGGCTTTCAGGATGTAGTCTTTCTGAGGGTAATTTTCGACAAGGAACTCCAGCGCCTCATCAAACTGCGCCAGTTCGCCAGGCTTCGCGCGGGAATAAATTTTGTTGCCGGAAGCGTCATAAGCAACGATCTTCCCTTCTTCCACTTTGAATGCCTGCCCGAAGCGGGCTTGTAATAAATCTGCCGGGATCGCAATTTTATCGGCAATATATTTTGAACCCGCAAAACTACCGCCAATCATAGAATCGTAAAGCTGCGTCTCCAGCATCTGAGAGCGTTGCTTTTCTTCATCTAATTGCTGCTGAAAATTTTTCGTAATTTCTGCCTTAACCTGGTCAACCTGTCCCGCATCGATCAGCTTTTTCTGGTCGATTTTTAACAGCATTTCCAGTGCCTCGATCGCCTTCTTCGGGTCTTCGATAGCGGCAAACTTAGCCAGTTTTTCCTCTGCAGCTTCTTTAGCCAGGCGATGATTTTTTGCCTCGCCATTAAGCTCTGTAATTTTTTTTATCGCCAGCGGTGCATCGAAGCCGATTTCTTTACCATCGTCGTGCACATAAACTGGCAGGCCAGCAGTATCAATTTCTGCGTATTGTTTTCCGTTAATCTCGACCGTTTTCAGTTTCATATTAGTACCTGGTTTAAGTCTTCCGACAGTTACGCTGCTCACCATCCGGATCGCAGCAATAAAAAAGGCCACCCGAAGGTAGCCTGTTGTAATAAATGATTTATTTAAATCCCTGCTTTTCTGAATACCTGTGCATCACGCTCACGGAGTTGCTTCAGCGTCAGCCATTCGCCTTTATCGGTGTAAAATTCATCTGGCGACATACCGCCATCCCGAATCAGCTTTGCCCGGGTTTCCCCCACAATCTGTTTTTGTCTGGTGTAAGGCTGACGCAAAAACCATTCCCTGTAGGTTGTATCTCCGGCCACCACGCCATCCATGCTGGCCCGCTCAGCCGGGGAAATATCACGAACATCAATACCCAGTTCCTTCGCTGATTTCAGAATGAACGTTTCCGTTGAGCGGCAGCAGAAATGAATTTTTCCCGGCCCATGCAAATAAGGCACACTGTGACCTACAGGTTTATTATCCAGCGTATATTTGAGGCGATCCCTGATTCGACATTGTGGCGTAGTACGATTATCAAGCGTTGATAACCATTGCTTACCCTTAATCAAATCATTATTCGCGCTGGCAAAACTCTCACGGGCAGTAGCAGCAAGATGTCCAACCGCTGTTTTTGCAATGCTGGCCGCATTAGCCCGGCTCATCTGCAATGCACCATCCTGAAATCCCTTGCTGACATGTCCCCGAATTTTTCTTGCGATCTGCTCATTGGTATCCCCCAGCAAAAAACCCTGACGCACCGTATTTGTTATGCGTCTGAGCCGATCCGCCTCAAGATCCAAGGCCCACTCACTGAGCAGTCGTCCCTGGAATGGTCGCGCCATTGCAGCGGCGTAAAGTGCATCAGAAGATATACCAACCAGAGGGTGAACATCAGCAACAAAATCAGGTAGCAGAGAATCAAACAGACTTAACTGATAACCAGCCTCATAAATTGCCAGCTCGTTCAGCTCTCCGGAGAGACTGGTAAACATGCTGTTAATAGCAGCGCGGTTAACCTCTCTGACACTCGCCAGAAGTGACTCCAGGCGCGTAACGGTAAAACTACCAGGATCGAGGCTGTCCAGTGCTACCAGCAGGCGAGCTGTAAGCTCCGCATCGCTGTCATTCAGTATTTTCACCATTCTGGCAGCCACACCAGTGCTATAGCGGGATATCCAGACTGCATGAGCAATTGATTCATCACGCAGCCGTTCATTCACGGTTTGCATCATTGATTTCCATCAACATTACACTCTGATTTTTTAATTCATCGATCACATCCTCTGGACGGGAATCCTGATCGATAAATTTCAACGCCTGCAACACCCGAACCGCATCAATCTGACGTATATCACCGCCCTGACGCAATGACTGAACAGCCAGCGCGGAGGATGAGTCAAACACCTGGGCAGATACATCCAGTTCAGTGCGCACATCCACATTGCCACCGCAACTCTCTCCGCTCCATTCCGCCATTATCTGGAGAATATTATCGAGGGCATCTTCGAGGGAGTTCGCCATTGTATAAAGCGGCGAGTGTTCCTGCATCCGCTCTTCATTAGTCTGATCAACAGATTTGGTGGATGTATTTTCAGCCCGCAGAAGTTTAGCGCCGGCATGACGCATCTGATTTTCCAGCTTCTCAAGTGATGTTTCGCCAGATTCTATCGCTGCGCCACTATGTTCAACATATTCGAGGCCATTTTTTGTTCTGTCCTCAAAAATCGTAGCCGTGGATGCACCAACCGTCAGTTCTTCATTCCTGTCCAGCCCGTAGGCCACCAGCAATGGAACGCGGGCAACATGAAGAATATTGTCCTGCTCGCTCTGGCTTTGCCAGTGCTTGATATTCAGCAAGCCAAGATTAAGCAATGGCGGTGTACCACGCATAAACCCTGTTTTCTTCGTATACAGTGTTACCAGAGGAATATCATCACGGCTGGTATTCCATGACTCATGAAGCATCCAGACAGATTCGCCATTAGTACCTTCGCTGCGTCGATAAATTTCTACTCGACGGGGCATAATATGGCGGATCTGCTCCACCTTCTTCTGCCCGAAATCATCACCATCAATAATGATGACCTCTTTTATACGCAAATCAGTGAGAACAACTTTCCCTTTTTCAACTTTCGATTTCCATCCAATAACCTGGCGTGGATTCAGCATCGTAACGTACGGGCGACCACCGGCCGCGTTTTCATCGGCTTTTGTCCGAATCTCGTTCATATCCGTTCGTGGATAGTCCACCAGCGCATGTGCCACACCATACTGAAATGCGAGACTGAAAAATTGCTGCGCCCACACATCCAGTCGGCTCCCCTCCATGTCGATATTTTCTGCATATTCCCTGATTTTTTCCGGCGTTTCCTCACTCAATACTGTCGGCTCTGCAAATATGCGCCCAATATTTTGTTTGATGCTTTCTTCATACACAGGAAGTAACGTAGCCACAGACAGGCGTTTTTTATAAGCGTCTTCATCTTCATTAGGCCATTTGGGGAGATAATTTTCCCCCTGCCTGCGCATTTCAAGCGTACCGCCCATCAATGCGTCGTTAATATCCCACGCCTCCAGCATATCGTTATAGTCGAGGTTGGGTGTTGATATATCAGCCATAATTAAATCCGAAGTGATGTGACTCTTCCGGTCGGTTTGACAATAGGGAATTGCTTAACGATGAAATAACCTCCGGCATCATTCGGGTGATCATTGCCAGATTTTTTATCAGGCTCCCCCTTATCATCCCAGACCTGTTGCTCCAGAGATTCGGCATATACCGGACAACGCTTCACATTAACTTTATAGCGACGCTCACCATTGGCATTGCAGAACATTGCATTCATTGAGTTAACGCGATCTTTTACTGGCGGGTTCGAGCTGTTCACCACAACGTTAAAACCTGCCTGCTTAAGCTGGGCTATATCCGTCGTACTTGCGTTACTTGATTTTCTGGAATCTCCGGAAGCATCTGGATAAATATAAATCTCCCTCACTTTCCGGTAATCATGCCCGTCATACAGCCAGAAGCGTTCTTTAATGAGGCGGATCATATCCGGCGTATCGTAGGCATTGATGATTTCAGTTACCGCACATGGAAGCCCCAAACGCAGCACATGGACGATTCCCGCCATCTTTCCAACGTTAAAATCCATCCCAATATAAATCGGCTCCCCTGGCTGCTCCACTTCTTCGCAATTATTCAGTTTCCGGTCAAACTGATGGTAAACAGTACCACTTGTCAGGTTAGTAAACCGTCCTAGAAGATAGGCTTTAATCAGCTCTGGAGGGTATGATTCAAGAAGTGAAGGAATGTAATCTGCTGGCAGGTTCTTTTCATTATCGAAAGTAGATGCCTGCACCAGACCATACAGTGAGGCCAGCTCTGTTTTTTCACGCACGGCTTTAACAAACTGCTCGTAGACAAATTTGAATCCTTCCGGCGTGGTTGTAACGTCAATACCGTTGCGAAGTCCATCAATCTTATAACGCATACGCGCAATTATCTTGCGCCACGCCGTTCTGGCTTTTTCCTTCGGCAAAATGTCCAGTTCATCCACCAGCGCATTACCAATTTTGAAACCGACGATCGTTTGTGGCTTCTCCATCGATCTGCAGATAGTGGTTCCCCGATACTGGCGTCCGTAATAAAAGTGAACCTCTTTATTTCCCTCATTAATTTTTACGTTCAATCCCCAGTCAGCAGCAACTTCTTCCACTGTAGGGTAAAAAATATCGCGAATTTGGGGATACGTTGGCGCAAAATATCCCTGATTTATACCTGGATGCTCCCAAATCCCCTTGCATATGCCGCCACACCCAACCCATGTTTTGCCCGAGCCAAAACCAGCAATATAGGCTTTAAATTTATGGGGCATTGAAAGAAATCGCGCCTGAGGCACATTAAGCGTCGGAGAGATCATCTTCATCACTCCTTAATCTGGCATCAACCACATTAATATTGATCGCCACAGGCTGGGGATGTTCATTATCCTCCACCGTTTCGATCTCTTTGCGCAGCTTCTGGTTCTCTATTCTGCGCCGTTCAATTTCCAGTTCCTGTAGCCGCTTATCTGCACATAATGCCCCGCCAGCAGAAAGCAAACGCAACAATTCACGCCGGGCGGCAGCCTTATCCTCCAGCAGGATCTCAACACCGTATTTTCCGAGCTTTGACCCTGCATATAATTGCCGCGCATCCCCATCAAGCAGTGTGGTATCAGCCATATAAAGCTGTCCTGTTCCCTCACCGCAGCACTTCGGGCAATCAGGATTGGGTATGGCGTTATCAACAAAGCCGAGGCCTCCATATTCCGGCTCGGGTTTACCATCTCTGGAGGCCTGTGCCGCAGCCTTATCGAATTCTGCAATATCACGCCACTGGTAGAGATGATTCTCGCCCCAGCAATAACGGCAGTTAACACGGCGAAATTGTGCCAACTGATTGGGGTCGGCCTGGACAATGGCCATCAACTGGCTCACCAGTAAATCCAGGTCTGCGGTATAGCGTTTCTGGTACTGATTGCGGAAGTAGCTGATAGCACGATAAACCCTGGCATTTCTAAGCATACGGCTGGCGTTGCTGTTAGCTGTCGCACCTTGCCCCTCATAACCAGCCAGTCGGTATGCCTCTGTCGGCTTTTTCCCCTGAGCAACCAACATGGCGAATTTTGCCTGCTGGTCAGAAATACCGAATTCATCGGGGCAGAACGAAATTTCTTCCGTGTCCCCCTCAATCAGGAGTGCATCGGATACAGCCTTTTTTTTCTGAGATTTTCCGTTCTGCCTTTGCGCAGTCTGCGCAGTTTTTTTTCGCGCACTTTTTTGCGCAGTTTTGCGCATTTCTTTCTGCGCATTTTTCGGAGTTTTTTTGATGTAACGACGGGCTGTTGCGTAGTTCAGTCCCCTTGCTTCACACCATGCCACCGGAGATATACCGGAGCGGGTGTATTCAGCAATATACTCCTGCTGCAACGCCCCCCAGTCCGGTCTGCTCATCAGTTAGTCCTGATTTTTATCCACCCTGAGTAGTTCGCGCAGAGCAAAGGCATCCCCTTTTCTGGCAAGCTTAAACAATGCCGCTCGTAACTCGGCTTCACCTTTCGCTCTGCCCTTACGGATGGCCGCATAAAAATCTGTCATTGCTTCCCGATTTTCTTTCAGTCGGTTCAGATCAACATCCAGAACGTCAGCGATTTGTTGTGCAGTCATCCGGCACGCTGCCAGAGACTCGACTTTCGAATACGGAATCATTTGTCACCCCCATTGATATGCAGGGTGTCTTCTTCCTGTATTTTTCGTGAAGGATTTTTACTGCAGCGTTGTTCCAGGTGACCTGATGGTGAATGCGTTTATGGCTGGCACCCATCAGTGAGATTTTTACGCACGACGGCGAATACATGACGGAGTAAAAACTTTTAACGTAGGTTCCGGAATCCAGATACAGCTCGGTCATTCCGCCGCTGTTTTTCTGCGTCTGTTTCTGCCCTAACTGGACAGCACCGATCGTCATAAACAATTCACCACAGCGACCGAGATTCGTGTACGTATTCACATCCTCGTTAATGCGCCCCATGAATGAGAACGGTCGATCAACCGAACAGATAAAGCTGTTCATTGCCTTGCGTTTCACCCACGAAGCATGGCCGCCATTGTCACCAAGAAAATCCCCGCCCTGCGACATAGCGATGGAAAGCGCGGGTATTGATTCGTAATACGCCAGCATTTCAGAAAGGATCGCATCCAGTTTCCTTATCGGGAAATAGGCCTGGTCATAGTTGCGATCCACCCGAAACTGGAACTCGTGATAATCATCATCGAGCTGAATGAAGTATTTACACCCGACCAGTTTTGCCAGGTCGAAACAGGCATTACGGGCGTAAAAAATTGAGCGGCGATCACCAAAATTATCGGCTTCGTCAAAACGACTGGCAATATCGGCTTTGGAAAATACCAGCACCTGTTCACCAAATTCAGCCATGTACTGATGCCGTGTCTTATCTTCATCATCAACAACGATAAAAATTTTCCCGGTATAGCCAGCACGACGCAACGTCCGGTAAGTCAGAACTTTGTCCGGTCGCCCGTGAGTCAGAATAAAGGCGCAAAAATCATCACGCATATTCCTCCTCCTCCTCCCCGCCATGCATGATCTCCACCATGCGCTGCGTCATTCGGACAAATCCATTTTCAATAGCCTGCTGATAATCAATGATCACCAGCGCCGACTCCTCGAAAAGGCACTGAATTTCAGCGGGGGCATGAGCGTAATAGTCCGCAATTCTGCTGAAATTAAACACTGTGTGACGTTCTGCCGCACACAGGAGGAATTTCTCAATATCAGGATCAAGGGACGCCGAACGTATCCGGCTGATCAGCTCCTGAGTTTTCGTATCGTCGTACAGTTCACTGATATCCGGTTTACCGCCCGACGGCTCATAAACAGGCGTATCAATTTTCGTCGTATACGGCTCCTCCTCATTTCCTGTACCGGGCAAAACATCCGTCAACAGTTCATCAATTTCTGTCGGGATGAAGCCTGTCAGGGAGACATCAAAATCAGCATTGATTAGGTCCGACAGCTCCATCCGCAACAGATCTTCATCCCAGCCAGCATTCATCGGCAGGCGATTATCTGCCAGGCGGTACGCCTTTTTCTGCTCATCCGTCAGGCCAGACAGAACAATGACCGGAACAGAATCCATTTTGAGCATTTCAGCCGCCATAACACGACCGTGACCCGCAATAATTTCGCCCTTTTCGTCAATCAGCACCGGATTAGTCCAGCCGAATTGCTTAATACTTTCTACCAGTTGTGCCACCTGCTCAGGGCTGTGCGTCCTGGCGTTGTGCGCATACGGTGACAATTCTTGTAATGGGCGATAGACTATCTTTAATTTCTCGCTCATACAGCCTTGCTTTATGAATAAAACGCACCCCAGCAGCCAGTGCTACTGGGGACGGAGGGGTTGCTGGTAAAGTTAGGTATTGGATCAATGAGTGAGTCAACATAATATTAAACTCACAATTATAAATCAGCCATATATTAGGAGCGCCAAAAAAAACCTGAAAACAATATAATAACAGGATAAATTTCAAGGCGACCAAGAATCATAGCTATGCACATTAAACATTTTGCAATGTCATTAAGCACTCCGAATGACGATGCAGTAGCCCCAAAACCTAATCCCATATTATTAATACATGCAGCCACTGTTGCAAATGATGTAAGAAAATCATATCCCATACCATTTAACACCAGTATAAAAAACACCGTGAAGAGAGTATAAAGAAAAAAGAAACTCCATACAGACCTCATTACACGATCTGTAACTATCTTCCCTCCTACATTTACACTCAACAACGCTCTGGGATGAGAAAGCTGATTTATCTCGTGTTTGCTTTGTTTGAAAAGTATAAGAAATCGAAGTGACTTAATTCCACCACAAGTTGAACCTATACATCCCCCAAAGAAACTTGACAACAGCAAAAACACTATCGTGTGCGTGGGCCAACTTGCATAATCCTGCGTAGCTAAACCATTATCAGTGAGCATGGAGCTGGCAAGAAAAAACGAATGAATAAAACTTCCATGCAAGTCATACATACCTATATGCCAGACCTGGAAAGAGGTAACAATGATCACCCCTAAGGCTATTAACAGAAAGAAACGAAGTTCAATATCTCTGATTAAAGGTTTTATCGTTTTCCTGCTAATAACAATATACCAAAGAGTGAAGTTGAAAGCCGATAGCAGGGAAAAAGAACCAGCCACCAGCTCAACCAAATAGTTATTAAAATATCCGATACTCTCGCTATGAGTTGAGAAACCACCAAGCGAAACTGTGGAAATCCCGTGACAAATAGCATCAAACAAAGGCATTCCTGCAAGTCTATAACAGACAATACAAGCAATACCTAATAAAGAATAAGTTATCCACAGTGTCCGTGACGTATCGGCCAGGCGGGGAGTGAGTTTGTCATCCTTAAATGGCCCCGGCATTTCTGACTGATAAAGCTTTGCACCACCAATACCCAATAATGGCAATACAGCAACCGCCAGAACAATAACTCCTAAACCACCTATAAAATTTAACTGTGACCGATAGTACAAATATGCCCGAGGTAATGAACTAACATCATCAATTACAGTTGCTCCTGTTGTTGTTATTCCAGAAACCCCTTCAAACAGAGCATCAATGAACGTTAAATTAAGTTCTGAGTCAATCCATAAAGGGAATGCACTAATAACAGAAAACAAAATCCAAAACATTACAATTATAATAAACCCATCACGGGTACGTAATTGAATGCCAGATTTCTTAGTTGTATACCACGCTCCGCCACCAATGCAAAAAAATATAACGAAAGTTATAAAGAAAACGAACAGGCTTTTTTCTTTATAAAACAATGCTACAACCATTGGTGGCAACATTGAAAGACTATAGAGCCAAACCAGGAACCCACACATATGAGTAACAACTCTTACATGAGATGTATTCATATCTAAATATTCTTTCAATTATAACCACCTTGCTGCAATATTATGATTATACTGTATAAAATTTAACTCCTCTTAGATCTTACTTCACTGTTCCTTATGAAACAATCATCAAAATGAATCATATTGTAGTTAAGATTTTACTTTAAACACTGCTCGGTTATGTATTGCTGAGCACCTTCAAGTTGGGCCTGCATCATTACCAGTCGTTCCCGGAGGGTGAAATAATCCCGTTCAGCGGTGTCTGCCAGTCGGGGGGAGGCTGCATTATCCACGCCGGAGGCGGTGGTGGCTTCACGCACTGACTGACAGACTGCTTTGATGTGCAACCGACGACGACCAGCGGCAACATCATCACGCAGAACATCATTTTCAGCTTTCGCATCAGCTAACTCCTTCGTGTATTTTGCATCGAGCGCAGCAACATCACGCTGACGCATCTGCATGTCAGTAATTGCCGCGTTCGCCAGCTTCAGTTCTCTGGCATTTTTGTCGCGCTGTTCTTTGTAGGCGATGGCGTTATCACGGTAATGATTAACACCCCATGACAGGCAGACGACGATGCAGATAACCAGAGCGGAGATAATCGCGGTTACTCTGTTCATTGCTGACCCCACAAACAGATTTCACGCTCAATCTCACGACGAGTCATGAGACCTTTCCATTGCTTACCGCCAGCATATGTCCAGCGACGTAGCTGATCACATGCGCCTTTGATATCGCCCTGGTTTATTTTGCGAAGAAGCGTCGATGTTCTGAAATTGCCAGCACCCACGTTGTAAACGAATGAGTAAAGAGCGCCGCGCGTTGTTTCCGGTATATCGACTTTGATGTACGGGTTAATTTGTCTGGCGACCGTGGCAAGGTCTTTATTCAAGAGTGTTTTGCATTCTGCTTTGGTATACGTTTTACCGAGCATGATGTCTTTTCCTGTATGCCCGTGACATACAGTCCATACACCAACTGGATTTGCCCCTTTATTTCCAGACACCTGTTATCACTTAACCCATTACTGGCCTGCTGCCGCAGATATTCCCGTGGCGAGCGATAACCCAGTGCACTATGCGGGTGCCATTCGTTATAATGCTCGAACGCCTCTGCAAGG
>NZ_JBJQLJ010000042.1:0-21349 GCF_046486385.1 Escherichia sp. WS33
ATCCGGTAGCGGCGTAAAAATCGCGGAAGGGATGAAAAAAACAGCGCCTGACGGCGCTGTGTCTGGCATGCCTGCAATCCGGGAAACCGGACCAGGAAAAAACTTGCAGGCCATAACAGTATCTACGGTTTACGGGCGAAGTGTAGGCCGGATAAGGCGTTCACGCCGCATCCGGCAGTCGTGCACTATTATCAACGCATATTCAGTTTATTGGCGTGGTAGGCAATATGCTCGCCAATAAAACTGGAGACAAAATAATAGCTGTGGTCGTAACCCTCGTGATAACGGATTAACGTCTTGATATTCATCTCCTGGCAGATCTTTTCAAGATTTGGAGTCCGCAGCTGTTCCGCGTAAAAATCATCACTCAACCCCTGATCAACCATGATTTCCGCAACGCGTTGACCTTGTGAAATAAGACTCACCGGATCGTAATCCAACCAGGCATCTTTATTTTCACCAAGATATGCGGCAAAGGCTTGCTGTCCCCACGGTACTTGCGATGGGGAGACAATGGGCGAAAACGCCGAGACGCTGACATATTCATCTGGGTTACGTAACGCCAGCACCAGCGCGCCCAGCCCGCCCATAGAATGACCAGAGATAGACTTTCTGGTCGTTGCCGGAAAATGTTGCATCACTAAATCCGGCAGCTCGTTGCGGATATAGTCATACATTTTGTAATGTTCATTCCACGGCGCTTGCGTTGCGTTCAGGTAAAACCCGGCACCTTGCCCGAGATCGTAACGGTCGGCATCTGCGACATGACTGCCTCGCGGACTGGTGTCCGGCGCAACAACAATAATGTTGTGTTCAGCCGCGTAACGCTGCATCCCCGATTTAGTAATGAAATTCTGCTCGTTGCAGGTCAGGCCCGAAAGCCAGTACAGCACCGGCAATTTTTCATTCGCGGCTTTTGGTGGGAGATAGACGCCGACATTCATTTCACATTTCAGTGATTGGGAATAATGCCGATACACATTTTGCCAGCCGCCAAAGCTGGCATGTTTTTCAATGAGTTCCATCAGTCATTATCTCACGGTTAATCCCCCGGACGGCTGCCCAGGGAGAGTATTAAGAACCCCGTCTGAAGTGGACGGGGTATACCTGCGGGAAATCAGTAACGAATTACGGTTCGAATGGATTTGCCTTCATGCATCAGGTCGAAGGCGTCATTAATTTCATCAAGGCTCATGGTATGCGTGACAAACGGTTCCAGATCGATATCACCTTTCATCGCATCTTCAACCATACCCGGTAACTGGGAACGACCTTTCACGCCGCCAAACGCGGAACCTTTCCATACGCGACCAGTGACCAACTGGAATGGACGGGTGGAGATTTCCTGACCAGAACCTGCCACCCCGATGATCACCGACTGACCCCAGCCGCGGTGCGCACTTTCCAGCGCCGCACGCATCACGTTGACGTTACCGATGCATTCAAAGGTATGGTCGATACCCCATTTGTTGATATCCAGCAGGACATCTTTAATCGGTTTGTCGTAGTCATTCGGGTTAATGCAGTCGGTAGCACCGAAGCGACGCGCCAGATCGAATTTCTTCGGGTTGGTATCGATAGCGATAATCCGTCCCGCTTTCGCCTGACGCGCGCCCTGAACCACTGCCAGACCAATCGCGCCAAGACCAAACACGGCAACAGAATCACCTGGCTGGACTTTAGCTGTGTTGTGCACCGCGCCAATACCGGTGGTCACGCCACAGCCCAGCAGACAGACGTGTTCATGGTTTGCTTCTGGATTAATTTTGGCCAGAGACACTTCCGCGACCACGGTGTATTCACTGAATGTAGAGCACCCCATGTAGTGATAAAGCGGCTGCCCGTTGTAAGAAAAACGGGTGGTGCCGTCTGGCATCAAGCCTTTACCCTGGGTTTCGCGAACCGCAACACAGAGGTTAGTTTTGCCAGAACGACAGAACTCACACTCGCCGCACTCCGCGGTGTAAAGCGGGATCACATGGTCGCCAGGTTTGACGCTGGTTACGCCTTCACCGACTTCAACCACAACGCCGGCCCCTTCGTGACCGAGAACCACCGGGAATACACCTTCCGGGTCATCCCCGGAGAGGGTAAATGCGTCGGTATGGCAAACGCCGGTATGGGTGACTTTAATCAGCACTTCACCTTTTTTCGGTGGTGCAACGTCAATTTCAACGATTTCCAGCGGTTTACCGGGAGCAAATGCAACGGCAGCACGTGATTTCATCTCTCGCTCTTCCTCAATATGGTAATAGATTCAGCTATTTAAGATAGGCTCGAACCAGTTCAATAGTGTCGTCAACGGATTGGCTGACTTCGCGGCTGTAGCAGTCATTTCGGTCAAACGTTTCCCGGATATGGCTTTCAAGCACTTCTGCCATCAGCCCGTTAGCCGCGCCCCGAACGGCAGCGATCTGTTGGAGTATGGCACGGCATTCGGCATCACCCTCCAGCGACCGTTCCAGAGCATCAATCTGCCCTCGAATACGACGAACTCGAGTAAGGACCTTTTTCTTCTCTTCCGGAGTACTGGGCATTTCGCACCTCATCATCTGCACGCAATATACTATAGGGGGGTATGCTATATGTCAATGCATACCCCCCTATAGTATATAACACTGGAGAATAAAATTTATCCGGTGAATGTGGTCGGAAAACAAAGAGGAAAGGGGGGGCTAATCGGCAGGGAAGGCCGCCCCGGATAGCGGGCGGCAGAAGGAATCAGAATTTCCAGGTCAGATGGGCTGCAAGTTGCAGACCGTTATAATCATCGGTTGGGGTGTCGTACCACACTTTACCTGCCGTCAGCCCGAGATTAAGTTGCTCAGTCAGCGGTTGAATACGTTGCAGACTGACGCTCTTCATGCTGCCGTAGCGTGTTTCTGGCGTCCAGTCATAGGTGTAAGCACCTGTTCCGCGGCTTAGCCATAGTTGCGTATAACCAGTGCCGCGCGGGTCATTCAGACGCACGGAAATCATATTGCTATAACTACCACCTGCATCGCTGGAGTCATAATGGGTATAGCGGTAGCTGGTGATCACCGGGCCAGTATAGAGTGATACGCCGCCTTGCCAGGCATCGACTTCGACATCATCGTAATATTTAGTGTAGCGATAACCGGTCGTGAAAAGCGTTTTTGGCAACAGGGCCAGGTTAATATCCTGACGAAAATCCTGGCGGGCAAAGACCGGCGTATTATCCGCAAAGGCAATACCCGTTCGGGTTGTCAGCCAGTTATTCCATTTATACCAGACCGCACCCTGACCGCGAGTGGCATTGAAATGTTCAGTTTCATAATCACGACGCCCCTGGGAAAGATTAAAAAGCAGCGTTGCGTTTTCAACTTTCGCCACCAGTTCAGCATACGCTAAATTACGGTTGCCATGATCGCCAGAATAATCGGTAAAATCGTAGCCCGCGGTAATGGAAGTTAACCCGGCATAAGCGGGCAATGCGCTAAAAATGGCCGCCGCTAATAACGTCCGTTTTATCATTTTAATCTCCTGTACGGATAAGTTCTTGTCGGAGTGAATAAGTTCCGGCAGGTAAATTACGTTCTACAATCACGCGCGGGCCAAGTTGCGTGTTCGGGGAAATAATTCGCCCAGGCAAAATTATAACTTGTACGCCAAGGCGTGAACGCTGCCCGATATAACAACCTAATTTATCGCATCCGGTAGCGATAATTCCCTCTGGAGTTCGAACAGACACAGGCTGTTCATCCAGACGATGATTACTGGTACGTACTTGTGCGCCCAAATATGCCTGGTTTGCAACTACCGAGTCGGCAATAAAACATTGCGGACCAATCGTTGCTTCCGCTTCAATAACCGCATTTTTAATTTCGGTGGCAAAACCAATTTTTACACCATTGCTGATTATTGTGCCAGGACGAATAAACGCATAATTACCTATCAGGCAGTTTGCGCCAATCACTACCGGACCCTGAATAACGGCACCATGACAAATACGGGTATTCGCGCCGATAACAACTTCACCTGCAGTTTCATCAATAATTACCTGGTCTGCAATCTGAATATTTTTCTCTTTAACATTAAGCTTCAGATAGTTTTTCAGTTCCTGTGACAGAAGGTTGGGAATAAGCGGTTGACGCTTCCACCAGTGCGGAATAGCGGGTGGGTTTGTCGCGCTGAGGTTCGCGTCCAGTAAAAAAGGCAATAAGTCCATAAATAATCCAGATGGCATAAGCTAATAATACATACACAACGGAAAGCGGCGCTAAAGGCACCAACAACCAGCAACGATGAAACCAGGCGCTAAAAGCACCAATAACACAAACTACGCCGATCCAGATAAGCGGAAACATTGCCAACACCACACCATGCGGCCCGGTGGTGATGAATTCATTAAACCAGGTAGTGAGATAAATCCCAACGCCATAAATCACAACCAACAGCATAGGAAATATACTGAAGATACCGAAGCGGCTAAATAAAAGTCTTTTATGCAGGCGCATACAGACCGCGTATCCCACAATCCAACGCCGCCAGCGACGCCACTCCTCACGCGGGCTGTTGCATTCCTGTGGGTATACGATGCAGCGATTCGCCTGCCGAATACGGTAGCCGTTTGCCACTAATGTCCAGGTGAGATCAAGGTCTTCGACTTTAGTACGATCCGAGAAACCGAACTTACGCAATACATCAGTACGGAACATCCCGCAGGCACCGCTGATAATAAACGGTGCGCCGCCCAGGAGCTGCTGTAGCGTGCGCTTCATAACAATCATCGGCAACTTTACGGTCGCGCGGATGTGCGGTAACAGCCCCGCGCCTTTCAACGCAGTAGAGGGAATGCCGCCTACGGCATCAGCACCGCGCTCAATTTCTGCCAGCATATAGCCCATTCCGTCTTGATCGGGCGGAACATAGGTGTCGGCATCACTTAAAAAAACCTGGTCGCAGGTGGCATAATTGAGGCCATTCATCAGCGCACCACCTTTACCGGTATTTTTTTGCGTGACGGCAACAAAGCGGTCGCCCCATTTGCGTTTGACTTCCGCCATGACCGCTTCGGTATTGTCCGTGGAGCCGTCGTTAACGCAAATTACCCGGCAAAAATAAGGGTTACGCAGTAGATTATCCAGTGACTGCGCCAGACACGGGCCTTCGTTATACGCAGGTATAATGGCGTCAATACAGCCTTTCTTTTGACTGGGTTTACGTCTTAGCGTACTTAAAAACCATAGCAACATTGCTATGGACATACAGATAAATATCCAGGTTTTCATGCAATTTGCTCAAAGAATCATTTTATGAATTACAAAGCCTTCACCCAGATCGCTATTGACCTGTTGCCCGCGAAATTGTGCAACTGCACGCAGGCGATCATGACGCATATAATCACGTCGTTCCTGGCTTTTATGTTTTTTTAATGCAGCAAGTTTGACTGTGAAATATTCTTCTTTAACGGATTCAAAAACCTGAGACATAAATGAAAGCCAGGTACTTGGGGTTTCGTAGCCGAGAATTTGTGGAATAGTGCGGCAGGCAACCATTGAAGCTTGATAAACAGCGAGATGATCCTGATGGCGGTCGGCATCATGCATGGTATATACCCGCATGATTTCAACATCAGAAGGAATTTGATTTTTAATGATGTCTTCCAGAGCGGAAATCATATCATTGAGCTGTAAATGAGCGCGGGTGTCAGCAAAATTAAGATGAATAGTTTGGTGGCACCCTAATATCTTTAGGGCGTTGCGCGATTCTTCATGGCGATCGATTATTCCATCTGTACCAGAGTTGCCGGTAGTCATCACCACGGCTGCGATATAAATTCCTTTTTGCGCAAGACGAGCAAGCGATGCGCCACAGCCTAATTCTATATCGTCAGGATGTGCGCCAATAGCAAGGATACCCTTTCTTTTATTTGCCGAAGAAAGGAGGGCTGAATCTAAAACCTTATCCACTTAATGACACTCCATTTTATTTATTATACTACAAGCACAACGATGCACTCAGAGACGTAATCTCTGGCGCAGCCAGATGTTAATTTATAAATGTTAAATGTTGCTAATAACTGAAAAGCAAGGGCTTTCAGACCCGGAGGTTCGACTGGGTAATGTTTTTATGCAATTCATATGTTAAGTGTTTGTATGTTTGGTATGTATAGTTATTTTGTTTTATACATTGTATTTAGATGTGATTTAGTTTGTCAATTAATTGCATTTAAAAAATATGTTCTGTGAACAAGTATTGTTTATATACATTATGTGAATGTAATATGCGAGTGATTGAGAATGATACAGTGATATATACAATGCGAATATAATAGTTTTATTATATGTATTGATATTGATAGAAATAATGAAGTAATAAATCTCGTAATGTGGTTGTTTATGCATCACTAAAATGAAGTGTAGTAATTTTCCCAATTGTTAGAACGGAGTAATTGCATATTTAATCTTTCCTTTGCCGTTTTTTTGCTAAGAATAAAATCATCTGTGCGATAACGACTAATTCTTTTAATGAATGTTTTTATTCCTGAATACTGCTCACATAACAAGACAGGGGAGCAGACAATCATGGCAATTTCATCGCGTAACACACTTCTTGCCGCACTGGCATTCATCGCTTTTCAGGCACAGGCGGTGAACGTCACCGTGGCGTATCAAACCTCAGCCGAACCGGCGAAAGTGGCTCAGGCCGACAACACCTTTGCTAAAGAAAGCGGAGCAACCGTGGACTGGCGTAAGTTTGACAGCGGAGCCAGCATCGTGCGGGCGCTGGCTTCTGGCGACGTGCAAATCGGCAACCTCGGTTCCAGCCCATTAGCGGTTGCAGCCAGCCAACAGGTGCCGATTGAAGTCTTCTTGCTGGCGTCAAAACTGGGTAACTCCGAAGCGCTGGTGGTAAAGAAAACTATCAGCAAACCCGAAGATTTGATTGGCAAACGCATTGCCGTACCGTTTATCTCCACCACCCACTACAGCCTGCTGGCGGCGCTGAAACACTGGGGGATTAAACCCGGGCAAGTGGAGATTGTGAACCTGCAGCCGCCCGCGATTATCGCCGCATGGCAGCGGGGTGATATTGATGGTGCTTATGTCTGGGCACCGGCGGTTAACGCCCTGGAAAAAGACGGCAAGGTGTTGACCGATTCTGAACAGGTCGGGCAGTGGGGTGCGCCAACGCTGGACGTCTGGGTGGTGCGCAAAGATTTTGCCGAGAAACATCCTGAGGTCGTGAAAGCGTTCGCTAAAAGCGCCATCGATGCTCAGCAACCGTACATTGCTAACCCAGACGCGTGGCTGAAACAGCCGGAAAACATCAGCAAACTGGCGCGTTTAAGCGGCGTGCCGGAAGGTGACGTTCCGGGGCTGGTGAAGGGGAATACCTATCTGACGCCGCAGCAACAAACGGTAGAACTGACCGGACCGGTGAACAAAGCGATCATCGACACCGCGCAGTTTTTGAAAGAGCAGGGCAAGGTCCCGGCTGTAGCGAATGATTACAGCCAGTACGTTACCTCGCGCTTCGTGCAATAAAAGGAGGCGCAGATGCTGCAAATCTCTCATCTTTACGCCGATTATGGCGGCAAACCGGCACTGGAAGATATCAACCTGACGCTGGAAAGCGGCGAGCTACTGGTGGTGCTGGGGCCGTCCGGCTGCGGTAAAACCACGTTGCTGAATCTGATTGCCGGTTTTGTGCCTTATCAGCATGGCAGCATTCAACTGGCGGGTAAGCGTATTGAGGGACCGGGAGCAGAGCGCGGGGTGGTTTTTCAGAATGAAGGGCTACTACCGTGGCGCAATGTACAGGACAACGTGGCGTTCGGCCTGCAATTGGCAGGTATAGAGAAAATGCAGCGACTGGAAATCGCGCACCAGATGCTGAAAAAAGTGGGGCTGGAAGGCGCAGAAAAACGCTTTATCTGGCAGCTTTCCGGTGGTCAACGTCAGCGGGTGGGGATTGCCCGCGCGCTGGCGGCGAATCCCCAGCTGTTATTACTCGACGAACCGTTTGGTGCGCTGGACGCCTTCACCCGTGACCAGATGCAAACTCTGCTGCTGAAACTCTGGCAGGAGACGGGCAAGCAGGTGCTGTTGATTACCCACGATATAGAAGAAGCGGTGTTTATGGCGACTGAACTGGTTCTGCTTTCATCCGGCCCTGGCCGTGTGCTGGAGCGGCTGCCGCTCAACTTTGCTCGCCGCTTTGTTGCGGGAGAGTCGAGCCGCAGCATCAAGTCCGATCCACAATTCATCGCCATGCGCGAATATGTTTTAAGCCGCGTATTTGAGCAACGGGAGGCGTTCTCATGAGTGTGCTCATTAATGAAAAACTGCATTCGCGGCGGCTGAAATGGCGCTGGCCGCTCTCGCGTCAGGTGACCTTAAGCATTGGCACGTTAGCGGTTTTACTCACTGTATGGTGGACGGTGGCGGCGCTGCAACTGATTAGCCCGCTGTTTTTGCCGCCGCCGCAACAAGTACTGGCAAAACTGCTCACCATTGCCGGACCGCAGGGATTTATGGACGCCACGCTGTGGCAGCATCTGGCAGCCAGCCTGACGCGCATTGTGCTGGCGCTACTCGCGGCGGTGGTGATCGGTATTCCGGTCGGGATCGCCATGGGGCTAAGCCCGACGGTGCGCGGCATTCTGGATCCGGTAATCGAACTTTATCGTCCGGTGCCGCCGCTGGCTTATTTGCCGCTGATGGTGATCTGGTTTGGTATTGGTGAAACCTCGAAGATCTTACTGATCTATTTAGCGATTTTTGCACCGGTGGCGATGTCGGCGCTGGCGGGGGTGAAAAGCGCGCAGCAGGTTCGCATTCGTGCCGCCCAGTCGCTGGGTGCCAGCCGTGCGCAGGTGCTGTGGTTTGTCATTTTGCCCGGCGCGCTGCCGGAAATCCTCACCGGATTACGCATTGGTCTGGGTGTGGGCTGGTCTACGCTGGTAGCGGCGGAGCTGATTGCCGCGACACGCGGTTTAGGATTTATGGTTCAGTCAGCGGGTGAATTTCTCGCGACTGACGTGGTACTGGCGGGGATCGCGGTGATTGCGATTATCGCCTTTCTTTTAGAACTGGGTCTGCGCGCGTTACAGCGCCGTCTGACGCCCTGGCATGGAGAAGTACAATGAGTGAACGTCTGAGTATTACCCCGCTGGGGCCGTATATCGGCGCACAAATTTCGGGTGCCGACCTGACGCGCCCGTTAAGCGATAATCAGTTTGAACAGCTTTACCATGCGGTGCTGCGCCATCAGGTGGTATTTCTGCGCGATCAAGCTATTACGCCGCAGCAGCAACGCGCGCTGGCCCAGCGTTTTGGCGAACTGCATATTCACCCTGTTTACCCTCATGCCGAAGGGGTTGACGAGATCATCGTGCTGGATACCCATAACGATAATCCGCCGGATAACGACAACTGGCATACCGATGTGACATTTATTGAAACGCCACCCGCAGGGGCGATTCTGGCAGCTAAAGAGTTACCTTCGACCGGCGGTGATACGCTCTGGACCAGCGGTATTGCGGCCTATGAGGCGCTCTCTGTTCCCTTCCGCCAGCTGCTGAGCGGGCTGCGTGCGGAGCATGATTTCCGTAAATCGTTCCCGGAATACAAATACCGCAAAACCGAGGAGGAACATCAACGCTGGCGCGAGGCGGTCGCGAAAAATCCGCCGTTGCTACATCCGGTGGTGCGAACGCATCCGGTGAGCGGTAAACAGGCGCTGTTTGTGAATGAAGGCTTTACTACGCGAATTGTTGATGTGAGCGAGAAAGAGAGCGAAGCCTTGTTAAGTTTTTTATTCGCTCATATCACTAAACCGGAGTTTCAGGTGCGCTGGCGCTGGCAACCAAATGATATTGCGATTTGGGATAACCGCGTGACCCAGCACTATGCCAATGCCGATTACCTGCCACAGCGACGGATTATGCATCGGGCGACGATTCTTGGGGATAAACCGTTTTATCGGGCGGGGTGATACGAGTGCGGACGGTTCCCTCGCCCCCTTGGGGAGAGGGTTAGGGTGAGGGGGCGTTCACCGTACTTTCAACAGGTTAACTCCCCCTTTTTGAGAGGAAAAAAATTAACGCAGAATCTTCTTCTCAGCCAAATCCAGCGCAAAGTAGCTGAAAATCAGATCCGCACCCGCACGCTTAATTGAACCTAAGCTTTCGAGCACGACTTTCTCTTCATCTATAGCACCCGCCAGCGCGGCGAACTTAATCATCGCGTACTCACCGCTCACCTGATACGCGCCAATCGGCAATTCAGTACGTTCACGCAGCTCACGCACGATGTCGAGGTACGCTCCAGCAGGTTTAACCATCAGGCAGTCTGCGCCCTGGGCTTCATCCAGCAGTGACTCACGAATCGCCTCGCGACGGTTCATTGGGTTCATCTGATAGCTTTTGCGGTCGCCTTTTAATGCGCTTCCGGCAGCTTCACGGAACGGGCCATAAAAGGAAGAGGCGAACTTGGTCGAATACGACATAATCGCCGTATCTTTAAAGCCTGCAGCGTCCAGCGCCTGACGAATCGCCTGTACCTGGCCGTCCATCGCGGCGGAAGGGGCGATGAAGTCTGCGCCTGCAGCAGCTGCAACCACGGCTTGCTTGCCTAAATTTTCCAGAGTCGCGTCGTTGTCGACGCCATGCTCGCACAGCACACCGCAGTGACCGTGAGAAGTGTATTCACAGAAACAAGTGTCTGACATGACGATCATTTCTGGCACAGTCTGCTTGCAGATGCGCGACATACGCGCCACCAGTCCATCTTCCCGCCAGGCGTCGCTGCCGGTTTCATCGGTATGGTGAGAGATGCCAAAAGTCATTACGGAACGGATACCGGCGTTGGCGATGCGTTCAATTTCGCGTGCCAGATGTTTCTCTGGAATGCGCATCACGCCTGGCATGGCTTCAACGGCTTTGTAGTCGTCAATTTCTTCTTCAACAAAGATCGGCAACACCAGGTCGTTAAGGCTAAGTGTTGTCTCTTCAAACATAGCGCGCAGCGCAGGAGATTTGCGCAGGCGACGAGGGCGTTGGATTAAGTCTGTCATGGTCTGCCTGATGTTTGTGGAATTAAGGTGCACAGTATACCTGAAGCGGGGCAGGAGTGTTTTACGAAAGTTGTCGTGATGTTGACAAGAAGAGAATGAAAGAGAGACCAGGACATCTTTGTAATAGAAATAGCAATAATTTCATATTCACTGAAAATATTTTTAATCTTTATTTATAGCTCTTGGTTATTATTTTTTTGGCGTTTGGTTGTGCTGCTATAAATTGAATAATTCAAACTTTGTTGTATATTGATAAGATATTTATCTGGTTTGTGTTTTTGATATTTATAACGCGTATGTATCAAAAATAACATTATCTGCAACATGTTGAAATATCGCCCTTTTATCAATTTGATGCGTGTTTTTCTCCATGGGTTATATATGTCCACATTCGGACTTAGGGGAAAGAATAATTGAACCATTCGTCTGTAACGCAGCATAATCATTAGCGCGAAACATAATATGTTTTCTATGCATTGATAATTGATGGATCAACTTATTACGTCCCTGAGGAGGGATGACAAATGCACTCCTGGAAAAAGAAACTTGTAGTATCACAATTAGCATTGGCTTGCACTCTGGCTATCACCTCTCAGGCTAATGCAACTACTTATAATACATTCGGGTATCACGATGACGCAGTCACTCTATTCAATTGGGGCGACAATACTAAAACTGATCACGACTATTTGACGTATGGTGGCTATGTATACGACCATGCGGCTGATGGTTATTTTGATACTGTATTTAGTGGCGATACCGTTAATGGTGTAATTTCTACTTATTATCTGAATCACGACTATGGAACAGATACCGCTAATACTCTGAATATTACGAACTCAAATATTCACGGTATGATTACTTCCGATCAGATCGGATACGGTGATTACGTCTGGACCAACGGTAGCGATTATACTGGTCATGATTGGGTAGATGGCGATATTTTCACTCTGAACATCGCGAACTCAACAATTGACGATGATTTTGATGCATTCTACTTCAATGATACTTATCTGGATGCAGACGGTAAAACGTCTAAAACAGATTATGATCGTCTGGTAACAGCTGCTCTTGGCACCGCTGTAACTCTGGATGTTGAAAGTAACATCAATATCAGCAACAACTCCCATGTTGCAGGTATTACTCTGGTTCAAAACGATTTAGGTAATGCGACTTACAATACTGAAGGTCATCAGTGGGACAACAATATCGTTGTTAATAATTCCACTGTAACTTCAGGTTCGCTCTCAGAAGACGAACAATCAGATCGTGGTCATTTTGGCAACTCTGTTGAGCCAAGCGACTATGGTAATGGTGCATCAGGTGCTGATGATGTTGCATTAGCCTTCATAGATGATGACACTTCTGATTATCGTATGGTCAACAACGTTACATTCAACAATTCTCAGTTGCTTGGCGACGTTGTATTTGACAGTACCTGGAACGCTAACTTTGACGCGACGGGTCACCTGATTGACAACTCTACCACTGCTTACACTCATGGCGGTTGGGCTACTGACGATCAGAACGTCGATCACCTGAACCTGACTCTGAACAACACCAAATGGGTTGGTTCAGCGAATATTGATTATGACGTTGTTGTTGCTGACGAAGCCTTCTACGACGTTGCGCCAAACAGCCTGAACCCGTACGCTTCTTACTCTGAAGATGGCTGGAATCGTGTTGATAACGCTAACGCATTCCAGAGTGGCGTATTCGATGTTGTTCTGAACAATGGTTCTGATTGGGAAACCACGAAAGATTCTCTGATCGATACCCTGGCTATCAACAGCGGTTCTCAGGTTAACGTGAGTGCAGATTCTTCCCTGACTTCCGACACCATCACTCTGAACGGTAGTTCTTCAATGGAAGTTAACGGTGAAGTTAACACTGATCACCTGATCATTGATACCTTCTCTACTGTTAACTTCGGTGAAGATACTGCTTCAGCTTGGACATCTGCACCGCTGTACGCCAACACCATTACCGTTACTAACGGTGGTGTGCTGGATGTAAACACCAACATGAATGACATCTCCAGCGTATTTGCAACTGATACTCTGGAACTGACCAGTGGCAACGTTAAAGATAACAACGGTAATGTTTACGCAGGTGTGTTTGACATTCATAGTAATGACTACATCCTGAATGCAGACCTCGTCAACGATCGTACCAACGACACCAGCAAAGCTAACTATGGTTATGGTGTTATTGCGATGAACTCTGATGGTCACTTGACCGTTAATGGTAACAACGACATTAATAATGGCGACGAAGTTGACAACAGCTCTGTTGACAACGTTGTAGCTGCAACCGGTAACTACAAAGTTCGTATCGACAACTCCACTGGTGCTGGCGCGATTGCTGATTACGCAGGTAAGCAGCTCATCTATATCGATGATACCAAAACCAACGCGACCTTCTCTGCTGCTAACAAAGCTGACCTGGGTGCATACACCTATCAGGCTGAACAGCGCGGTAACACCGTTGTTCTGCAACAGATGGAGCTGACCGACTACGCTAACATGGCGCTGAGCATCCCTTCTGCGAACACCAATATCTGGAACCTGGAACAAGACACCGTTGGTACTCGTCTGACCAACTCTCGTCATGGCCTGGCTGATAACGGCGGCGCATGGGTAAGCTACTTCGGTGGTAACTTCAACGGCGACAACGGCACCATCAACTATGATCAGGATGTTAACGGCATCATGGTCGGTGTTGATACCAAAATTGACGGTAACAACGCTAAGTGGATCGTCGGTGCGGCTGCAGGCTTCGCTAAAGGTGACATGAATGACCGTTCTGGTCAGGTAGATCAAGACAGCCAGACTGCCTACATCTACTCTTCTGCTCACTTCGCGAACAACGTCTTTGTTGATGGTAGCTTGAGCTACTCTCACTTCAACAACGACCTGTCTGCAACCATGAGCAACGGTACTTACGTTGACGGTAGCACCAACTCCGACGCTTGGGGCTTCGGCTTGAAAGCCGGTTACGACTTCAAACTGGGTGATGCTGGTTATGTGACTCCTTACGGCAGCATTTCTGGTCTGTTCCAGTCTGGTGATGACTACCAGCTGAGCAACGACATGAAAGTTGACGGTCAGTCTTACGACAGCATGCGTTATGAACTGGGTGTAGATGCAGGTTATACCTTCACCTACAGCGAAGACCAGGCTCTGACTCCGTACTTCAAACTGGTTTACGTCTACGACGACTCTAACAACGATAACGATGTGAACGGTGATTCCATCGATAACGGTACTGAAGGGTCTGCGGTACGTGTTGGTCTGGGTACTCAGTTCAGCTTCACCAAGAACTTCAGCGCCTATACCGATGCTAACTACCTCGGTGGTGGTGACGTAGATCAAGATTGGTCCGCGAACGTGGGTGTTAAATATACCTGGTAATATTCTTCACTCCGAAGAAATTCTGGTAATTTAATCTAAATAATGCCCGTCAAGGATTTGACGGGCATTACTGCAAAGGACGCGCAAATGTTATCTGTAGTTAAACCTCTTCAGGAATTTGGTAAGCTCGATAAATGTTTGTCCAGATACGGTACGCGCTTCGAGTTTAATAATGAAAAGCAAGTTATATTTTCCAGTGATGTCAATAACGAAGATACTTTCGTTATTTTAGAGGGCGTTATCTCTCTGCGTAGAGAAGAAAACGTACTTATCGGTATTACCCAGGCTCCTTATATTATGGGGCTGGCTGATGGTTTAATGAAAAACGATATACCATACAAATTAATATCAGAAGGAAATTGTACGGGATATCATCTACCAGCCAAACAAACCATTACGCTTATTGAACAAAATCAACTCTGGCGAGACGCTTTTTACTGGTTAGCCTGGCAAAATAGAATTCTGGAATTACGCGACGTGCAGCTCATTGGGCATAATTCCTACGAACAAATCCGCGCAACATTATTATCAATGATTGACTGGAATGAAGAATTGCGATCACGTATTGGTGTGATGAATTATATCCATCAACGTACACGCATATCGCGTTCTGTCGTCGCAGAAGTTCTCGCTGCTTTGCGTAAAGGCGGCTATATCGAAATGAATAAAGGCAAACTGGTCGCTATCAACCGTTTGCCTTCAGAGTATTAATCAGGATGCGGGGATAACCAACGGTTTATTCCCGCTTAGCTCGGTCACCAGGTCATTGATGCCATCGCTCATATTTTTAAAGCGCGTCAACGGCGAACGAGTGACCACCACAAACGCGCCAATATTCTTCTGCGGGATCATCGCCATATAGGTAATGAAACCGCCACCACCGCCTGTCTTCTGAATAATCCCCGGACGACCCTCTTTCGGGGCCATATATACCCAGCCTAAACCAAGCGCATCCGCTTTGCCGGGGACATCCATGCCAATCACTTTCGTAAACTGCGCGCGCTGATAAATCAACGTCTGCATGCGATCTGCCTGGTTACTGCGCTGATAAAAATCAGATGACAAATACTGCTGCATCCAGCGCATCATATCGCCAGGCGTGGAATAGACGCCGCCGCTGCCAATTGCCGCCAGCGTGTTATTGCACGGACTGGCACCGCGCTCAGCAACCATTAAACGGCGGCACTGATCCGGTGAGGGGGTGTAGGTGGTGTCTTTCATCCCCAATGGACGGGTAATCTGCTCTTCAAACAACTGGGTATAAGGCTTGCCGGACGCATTCGCCAGTGCATCTGCCAGCAGGTCGAACGCAAGGTTAGAGTACGCCGCCTGACTGCCTGGCGCGGCTTTTAGCTTCGCCGTAGAAAGGTATTTCCAGCGTTGTTCGCGCGTTGGCCAGACAAACACCGGACGATGTGCCGCGCCACCGGGCTGTTCACGGGGCAGGGCGCTGGTATGGGTTGCCAGATTCACTAGGGTAATGGGCGTCCCATTGTAGGTCGGCACGCGTGCGCCTGGCGGAGCATATTTACTTAGCGGATCGTTTAACTTTACGGTCCCCTGGTCGAGCAATTTCACCAGCATTTCACTGGTCATTAGTTTGGTGAGGGAAGCAATACGCACGACCGAATCCAGCTGCGGGCGAACGTTATTACCAGGTCGCGTTTCGCCATAACTACGAAAGACGCGCTGGTTACCGTCGATAACAACCAGCGCCATCCCCGTGGCACCGCTGCCGTAAAAAATATGATCGGCATAACGATCGACAATATCAGAGGCAAACTCCGGTTCAGTGATCGGCTGCGCCGCATGGACGGAGGTCAATGACGCCGCACACAGCACGGCAGAAAAAAGCAGACTACGTTTCAACGGTGGTGTCCATAGATTGAATGAAGGTAACTGAGCGTATTTATACTACTCATTGATGGATTGCAAAGGGCGAATTAGTGCAATAATAGTGTTAAAAACGTAACGGCGCGTAAACACGATCTTTTTTCTGCTCACCAATGCCTGCATTTGTGATCCTGCGCGTGTTAATCCGCTTATGTAAACAATCTTTGGTTTGTGAAATCCGTCGAAACAATTCTTATGGTCAGGCTGGCGAACTAAGCGCCTTGCTATGGGTCACAATGGGCGGTTTCATTTGGCTGACGCTTTGTAGCGGTCATGCGGTTAATACACAGCAGTTGTTAAAACGATAAGAAGTTAGCAGGAGTGCATATGTTTAAGTCTTTTTTCCCAAAGCCGGGAGCGTTTTTTCTCTCGGCCTTTGTTTGGGCATTGATTGCCGTTATCTTCTGGCAAGCCGGTGGGGGAGAGTGGGTGGCGCGTATCACTGGCGCTTCCGGGCAGATCCCGATTAGCGCCGCGCGTTTCTGGTCGTTGGATTTCCTGATTTTTTACGCTTACTACATTGTTTGCGTAGGACTTTTTGCATTTTTCTGGTTTATCTACAGCCCGCACCGTTGGCAATACTGGTCAATACTCGGTACTGCACTGATCATCTTCGTCACCTGGTTTTTGGTGGAAGTCGGGGTCGCCGTCAACGCCTGGTATGCACCGTTCTATGATCTGATTCAAACCGCGCTAAGTTCGCCGCATAAAGTCACTATCGAACAATTTTACCGCGAAGTGGGCGTCTTTCTGGGGATTGCGCTGATCGCTGTGGTGATCAGTGTGCTGAACAACTTCTTTGTCAGTCACTACGTGTTCCGCTGGCGTACGGCGATGAACGAATATTACATGGCGAACTGGCAACAACTGCGTCATATCGAAGGGGCCGCACAGCGTGTGCAGGAAGACACCATGCGTTTTGCTTCAACGCTGGAGAATATGGGCGTCAGTTTTATCAACGCCATCATGACGTTGATCGCCTTCCTGCCGGTGCTGGTAACGCTCTCCACGCATGTGCCGGAGCTGCCGATTATCGGGCACATTCCGTATGGTCTGGTGATTGCCGCTATCGTCTGGTCGCTGATGGGGACCGGATTGCTGGCAGTGGTAGGGATCAAACTGCCGGGGCTGGAGTTTAAAAACCAGCGAGTAGAGGCCGCCTACCGTAAAGAGCTGGTTTATGGTGAAGACGATGCCACGCGTGCGACGCCGCCTACGGTACGCGAGCTGTTTAGCGCCGTGCGGAAAAACTATTTCCGCCTCTATTTTCACTATATGTATTTCAACATCGCCCGCATTCTCTATTTGCAGGTCGATAACGTTTTCGGTTTGTTCTTGCTGTTTCCGTCAATTGTTGCCGGTACGATTACGCTCGGCCTGATGACGCAGATTACCAACGTTTTTGGTCAGGTTCGCGGTGCTTTCCAGTACCTGATTAACTCATGGACCACACTGGTTGAGTTGATGTCTATCTACAAACGTCTGCGCAGCTTTGAACATGAACTGGATGGTGACAAAATTCAGGAAGTAACCCATACCTTGAGCTAAAAAGGAGAAGTAATGTCGCGCGTCAATCCTCTATCTTCGCTGTCATTGTTGGCGGTTCTGGTTTTAGCGGGGTGTAGTAGTCAGGCTCCGCAACCGTTGAAAAAGGGCGAAAAAGCGATAGATGTGGCGAGCGTCGTGCGGCAGAAGATGCCTGCGAGCGTGAAAGACCGCGATGCCTGGGCGAAAGATCTCGCCACCACCTTTGAAAGTCAGGGGCTGGCACCGACGCTGGAAAACGTCTGCTCGGTGCTGGCGGTGGCGCAGCAGGAGTCAAATTATCAGGCAGATCCGGCCGTTCCGGGCTTAAGCAAGATCGCCTGGCAAGAGATTGACCGTCGTGCTGAACGGATGCACATTCCTGCTTTTCTGGTTCATACCGCGCTAAAAATCAAATCGCCAAACGGCAAAAGTTATAGCGAACGGTTAGATTCGGTGCGTACAGAAAAGCAATTGAGCGCGATTTTTGACGATCTGATCAGCATGGTACCAATGGGGCAGACGCTGTTTGGTTCGCTTAATCCTGTGCGCACCGGTGGGCCGATGCAGGTCAGCATTGCTTTTGCCGAACAGCATACCAAAGGGTATCCGTGGAAAATGGACGGTACAGTTCGTCAGGAAGTCTTCAGTCGCCGCGGCGGGTTGTGGTTTGGTACTTACCATTTACTGAATTATCCCGCCAGCTATAGCGCACCGATATACCGCTTTGCTGATTTTAACGCTGGCTGGTACGCCAGCCGTAATGCCGCGTTTCAGAACGCAGTCAGTAAGGCCAGCGGCGTGAAGCTGGCACTGGACGGTGATTTAATTCGTTACGACAGTAAAGAACCCGGGAAAACCGAACTGGCAACGCGCAAACTGGCGGGAAAACTGGGGATGAGCGACAGCGAAATTCGCCGTCAGTTAGAGAAAGGTGACAGCTTCTCTTTTGAGGAGACGGCGCTGTACAAGAAAGTTTATCAACTTGCCGAAGCGAAAACGGGTAAATCACTACCCCGCGAAATGTTGCCTGGCATTCAACTGGAAAGCCCGAAAATCACCCGCAACCTGACTACGGCCTGGTTTGCGAAGCGCGTAGACGAACGGCGGGCGCGTTGTATGAAACAGTGATCAAACAGGAATGTCATGCCAGATAAGGCGTTTTAGGCCGTATCTGGCAACGTAAATCTTACTGGCGGCGATGTCGCCAGTGCAGCCATAGCGCCACCACTGCAAAAATGAGGCAGCCTACTAAAAACGGGATCAGCCCGAAAATGGTGCCGACACCTAAACCAATTTCCACCCGTGGGCGACCTGTTTCCTGGACCTGCATTAAACGCTCATAGACGCCGGGCGCATGCACTAACAGGTTCAGCAATTGCGCCCCAGCCCAAAAGCAAAACAGCACAAACAACGCATAGGCAATGTTGCCAGGCGTTGAAGAGGCATTGCGATATTTTCCGCTAAACAGCGATTTTGACAGGGTGAAATCAGCCATAAAAACCTCCGGAAGTCATCTGCTTCTCTTCTGGTGTGATACCAGCGGCTTATGGCAAGTCTGACAGGTCATTTAGATTGTCAATATCAGAATCATGGTAAATTGATGTTGGGAATATTCCCGAAGCGTGAATCTTCGTTGTGAGTCACAAAATGGCAACCTTAAGTTAAATTTATTAACAATTACAAAAATGTTGTCTACACCACAGACGGTTGTTACAGAATATGCAAGGATGTTGTTTTTCGTTAACGGAGCTGCCATGAATCTGCCTGTAAAAATCCGCCGTGACTGGCACTACTATGCGTTCGCCATTGGCCTTATATTCATTCTTAATGGCGTGGTGGGGCTACTGGGATTTGAAGCAAAAGGTTGGCAGACCTATGCCGTCGGTCTGGTGACGTGGGTGATTAGTTTCTGGCTGGCGGGGTTGATTATTCGTCGTCGCGATGAAGAAACTGAAAACGCCCAATAAGAATATTATCGGGCGTTAAAATATTACATTGTGGTTTTCAATGCGTTATCCGCAGCGTGACGCTCCAGCGCCAGCTCAATCAAACGTGTGATCAGATCGGTGTAACCCAGACCGCTGGCTTGCCACAGCTTCGGATACATACTGATGTTGGTGAAGCCAGGCAGTGTGTTGATCTCGTTGATCACCACTTCGTTCTCTGGGGTTAAAAACACGTCTACACGCGCCATGCCTGCGCATCCCAACGTCTGATAAGCCTGAACGGCAATCGCCCGGATCTTATCGTTGATCTCTGGTGCAATGGCTGCCGGAACTACCACTTTCGCGCCATCTTCGTCAATGTACTTGGTGTCGTAGGCATAGAAATCGCTGGTGAGTACGATCTCGCCACAGGTGCTGGCTTGCGGATTGTCGTTGCCCAGAACTGCGCATTCGATCTCACGACCTTTGATCCCTTGCTCAACGATCACTTTATGATCGAACTCGAACGCCAGATCGACGGCAATTGCGTACTGTTCTTCACTGGTTACTTTGCTGACACCAACAGAAGAGCCCTGATTAGCCGGTTTTACAAACAGTGGTAACCCCAGTTTAGACTCCACTTCGGCAAAACTGATGTTGTGACGATTAGCGCGCGTCAGAGTAATAAATGGCGCAATGTTCAGCCCGGCATCGCGTAGCAGACGTTTGGTGACATCTTTATCCATACAGGCTGCTGAAGCCAGAACATCAGAACCTACAAACGGTAAATTGGCGACCCGCAGCATTCCCTGCAAGGAACCATCTTCGCCCAGCGTACCGTGGACAATCGGGAAAATGACATCCACCGTCGGCAACGGCTGACCGTTTTGCGCGTCGATAAGCTGATGCTCATGTTTACCTGGCACCTGCGCAAGGCTGGTCGCCGAAGGGCGTAACGCAATATGGGCAGGATCGTCTGCATTTAGCAGATAATTGCTGGCATCGCTGACGTGCCATTGCCCTTGTTTATCAATGCCCAGCAGCACAACGTCGAAGCGACTTTTATCAATGGCATCGACAATGTTTTTTGCCGATTGCAGAGACACTTCATGTTCCGCTGATTTACCACCAAAAACGATTCCTACCCGCAGTTTTTCCATCTTAAAAACCTATCCCGTCTAACACAAAGTGCATACATTACCACGACAAAACGGGGGATTCGCGGCCTTCTGAAAGATTGTTGCAATCTTCTGCTGACGAAGCGTGCAACGTACTGGTGAAGAAAGTGCGTTATCTCAAAGATGTGCGCAAGATCACAAAAATGATGAACGGGAAGCTAATTTATTCCTGGCTTAAATGGCCATGCGGTGAGTTTTTTTCTCTTAATTATAAGTTAACGAAGAGAATATATTTCATAACTTTGGTAATGACTCCAACTTATTGATAGTGTTTTATGTTCAGATAATGCCCGATGACTTTGTCATGCAGCTCCACCGATTTTGAGAACGACAGCGACTTCCGTCCCAGCCGTGCCAGGTGCTGCCTCAG
>NZ_JBJQLJ010000043.1:0-20765 GCF_046486385.1 Escherichia sp. WS33
TGTGTTATCGCGCAGCTGTAAGCGGATATCCGCAGGCATTTTCCAGCCGGGGCCGAGGCTCCCCACCGGCGCGGGCGTTTTTGTCCGGTAACTGCTGTAGGTGCGGGAGAGGATGAACGGCAGCGGGCCGGGCAGGGCGATGTCGGTTTCACCGGGAAGGACCTTTGCACCGAGCAGGGGATTGACCGGATGGCCGGACGTCACTCCGCCGGGGCACACCGAACAGGCCACGCCGGTGGGGGCACCAATGCGCACCCCGGCTGAACCCTGAACAATGCTACCGCCATACTGCGTCATGTCGCCCTGACGCGCTGCCGGTTTTCCGCTCATCTGCTCATCCTTGTTTTATCGGGTTATTTGTCTGCTTCCAGGCAAAACCCTACAGATTTATAAGAAAGCCTTAAGTGAGATATCCATCAGATAGAAACAATTAGGAAAATATTTATATCACCATGATAAATATGTGATTTATTTGGAAGTAACAAACCATCAACATTTTCTGCCCTTTTTCCCATCACCAGGCCATACTGATATTTTTCCTCGCACAAAGGACTCGGCATGAAACTCGTCGGTAGCTACACCAGCCCGTTTGTACGCAAACTTTCTATTCTGTTGTTAGAAAAGGGCATAACTTTCGAATTTATTAATGAACTGCCCTATAACGCGGACAACGGCGTGGCGCAATTTAACCCGTTAGGAAAAGTGCCGGTGCTGGTGACCGAAGAGGGCGAATGTTGGTTTGATTCGCCGATCATCGCTGAATATATTGAATTAATGAATGTCGCTCCGGCGATGTTGCCGCGCGATCCGCTGGAGTCGTTGCGGGTGCGCAAAATTGAGGCACTGGCGGATGGCATTATGGATGCCGGGCTGGTATCGGTGCGTGAACAGGCGCGTCCAGCGGCGCAGCAGTCTGAAGATGAATTGTTACGCCAGCGGGAGAAAATCAACCGCAGTCTGGATGTGCTGGAAGGATATCTGGTCGATGGCACACTCAAAACCGATACGGTCAATCTGGCGACTATCGCCATTGCCTGTGCCGTCGGATATCTCAATTTCCGCCGCGTTGCGCCAGGCTGGTGTGTCGATCGCCCACACTTAGTCAAACTGGTCGAAAACCTGTTTAGCCGCGAAAGTTTTGCTCGCACCGAACCGCCAAAGGCTTGATGCGCGATATGTCCTCCTGACCCATCTCACGTTACAATCCGTGGTTATGTTAAACGCCCTTCTCCGTGTGAGAGGGCCTTGATCAGCCAGGTTTCCTATGACAACCGAAACGCGTTCCCTCTATAGTCAACTTCCGGCTATTGATCGCTTATTGCGCGATAGCTCCTTCCTTTCTTTGCGTGATACTTATGGTCACACCCGCGTGGTGGAATTGTTGCGTCAGATGCTCGACGAAGCGCGAGAAGTGATTCGTGGCAGCCAGACGCTGCCTGCGTGGTGTGAAAACTGGGCGCAAGAAGTCGATGCCCGGTTGACGAAAGAAGCGCAGAGCGCGCTGCGTCCGGTGATCAACCTGACGGGAACCGTGCTGCATACCAACCTTGGGCGAGCTTTACAGGCGGAAGCCGCGGTGGAAGCCGTTGCGCAGGCTATGCGTTCGCCAGTGACCCTCGAGTACGATCTGGACGACGCTGGACGCGGACATCGCGATCGTGCGCTGGCGCAGTTGCTGTGCCGCATTACGGGGGCGGAAGATGCCTGTATCGTTAATAACAATGCGGCGGCGGTGTTATTGATGTTGGCGGCCACTGCCAGCGGGAAAGAGGTGGTGGTTTCTCGCGGCGAACTGGTGGAGATTGGCGGCGCGTTTCGTATTCCCGATGTTATGCGTCAGGCAGGCTGCACCCTACACGAAGTAGGGACCACCAACCGCACGCACGCGAATGATTATCGTCAGGCGGTGAATGAAAATACCGCACTGTTGATGAAAGTACATACCAGTAACTACAGCATTCAGGGGTTCACCAAAGCGATAGATGAAGCGGAACTGGTGGCGCTCGGCAAAGAGCTGGATGTTCCCGTAGTGACTGATTTAGGCAGTGGCTCGCTGGTCGATCTTAGCCAGTACGGTTTGCCGAAAGAGCCAATGCCGCAGGAGTTGATTGCGGCGGGCGTCAGTCTGGTGAGTTTCTCCGGCGACAAGTTGTTAGGCGGGCCGCAGGCAGGAATTATTGTTGGTAAAAAAGAGATGATCGCCCGCCTGCAAAGCCACCCGCTGAAGCGTGCATTACGCGCGGATAAAATGACCCTCGCGGCGCTGGAAGCCACGTTGCGTCTTTATTTACACCCTGAAGCTCTGAGTGAAAAATTACCGACCCTGCGCCTGCTTACCCGCAGCGCAGAGGTCATTCAAATCCAGGCACAACGTTTACAGGCCCCCCTTGCCGCACATTACGGCGCGGAGTTTGCGGTACAGGTTATGCCATGTCTTTCGCAGATTGGCAGTGGTTCGCTGCCGGTTGATCGCCTGCCGAGCGCGGCATTAACGTTTACACCCCATGATGGACGCGGTAGCCACCTTGAGTCATTAGCCGCCCGCTGGCGTGAATTGCCAGTGCCGGTGATTGGTCGTATTTATGACGGACGATTGTGGCTGGATTTACGCTGCCTTGAAGATGAGCAACGGTTTTTGGAGATGTTGTTGAAATGATTATTGCGACTGCCGGACACGTTGACCACGGCAAAACAACCTTATTGCAGGCGATTACTGGCGTAAATGCTGACCGTCTGCCGGAAGAAAAAAAGCGCGGCATGACCATCGATCTCGGCTATGCCTACTGGCCGCAGCCGGATGGTCGCGTGCCTGGTTTTATCGACGTACCCGGTCATGAAAAGTTTCTTTCCAACATGCTGGCGGGCGTTGGTGGTATCGATCACGCGCTGTTGGTGGTGGCGTGCGATGACGGCGTGATGGCACAGACCCGTGAGCATCTGGCGATTTTGCAGCTGACCGGTAACCCGATGCTGACAGTGGCGCTGACCAAAGCCGATCGCGTGGACGAAGCGCGTGTTAATGAGGTTGAACGCCAGGTAAAGGAGGTGCTGCGGGAATACGGTTTTGCTGAGGCAAAACTGTTTATCACCGCAGCAACCGAAGGTCGGGGAATTGATGCCCTGCGCGAGCATCTGCTTCAGTTGCCGGAACGCGAGCACGCCAGCCAACATAGTTTCCGCCTCGCTATTGACCGCGCATTTACCGTAAAAGGTGCCGGGCTGGTCGTCACCGGTACGGCGTTAAGCGGGGAAGTGAAGGTAGGCGATTCACTCTGGCTGACTGGTGTAAATAAACCGATGCGTGTACGTGCGCTGCATGCGCAAAACCAGCCAACAGAAACCGCCAATGCCGGGCAGCGTATCGCGCTTAACATCGCGGGTGATGCGGAAAAAGAGCAGATTAACCGTGGCGACTGGCTGCTTGCCGATGTGCCGCCAGAGCCGTTCACACGGGTGATTGTCGAGCTTCAAACCCATACACCGCTGACCCAGTGGCAGCCGCTGCATATTCACCACGCCGCCAGCCACGTCACGGGACGCGTTTCACTGCTGGAAGATAACCTTGCCGAGCTGGTGTTCGACACGCCGCTGTGGCTGGCGGATAACGATCGCTTAGTGCTGCGCGATATCTCGGCCCGCAACACGCTGGCGGGGGCGCGTGTGGTGATGCTTAACCCGCCGCGTCGCGGTAAACGTAAGCCGGAATATCTGCAATGGCTGGCGTCTCTTGCACGGGCGCAGAGCGATGCCGATGCGTTATCTGTTCATCTGGAACGCGGCGCGGTTAACCTTGCGGATTTCGCCTGGGCGCGCCAGCTCAACGGCGAAGGGATGCGCGAATTGCTGCAACAGCCTGGCTATATTCAGGCTGGTTATAGCTTGTTGAATGCGCCGGTTGCCGCTCGCTGGCAACGGAAAATTCTCGACACATTAGCGACTTATCATGAGCAACATCGCGATGAACCTGGGCCTGGGCGCGAACGTCTGCGACGTATGGCGTTGCCAATGGAAGATGAAGCGCTAGTACTGTTGCTGATTGAAAAGATGCGCGAAAGCGGCGACATCCTCAGTCATCACGGTTGGCTGCATCTGCCGGATCACAAAGCGGGCTTCAGCGAAGAGCAGCAGGCCATCTGGCAAAAAGCAGAGCCGCTGTTTGGTGACGAGCCGTGGTGGGTGCGTGATCTGGCAAAAGAGACGGGTACCGACGAGCAGGCAATGCGCCTGACGCTACGCCAGGCGGCGCAGCAAGGAATAATTACCGCGATCGTCAAAGATCGTTATTACCGTAACGATCGGATTGTCGAATTTGCCAATATGATCCGCGATCTCGATCAGGAGTGTGGTTCAACCTGCGCGGCGGATTTCCGCGATCGCTTAGGCGTAGGCCGAAAGCTGGCAATTCAGATTCTGGAATATTTTGACCGCATTGGCTTTACGCGTCGTCGTGGAAATGATCATTTATTGCGCGACGCATTATTATTTCCGGAAAAATAAGGAAATGATTAATTAATTTTTAAAATAAATTAATACAAATTTCTTATGATTTTAAAAAAAGCACATTGTTTAATGAATACAATGTGCTTTTTATTAGATTAATTTTGATAATTAATAATAATGATCATGTTTTCGAATGAAAATCCTCAGTAAGCTGCCCACCCTTTTTTACACTTTCAGGAGTGTGTTATGGCATCTTCAACTTTCTTTATTCCTTCTGTGAATGTCATCGGCGCTGATTCATTGACTGATGCAATGAATATGATGGCAGATTATGGATTTACCCGTACCTTAATTGTCACTGACAGTATGTTAACGAAATTAGGTATGGCGGGCGATGTGCAAAAAGCACTGGAAGAACGCAATATTTTTAACGTTATTTATGATGGCACCCAACCTAACCCCACCACGGAAAACGTCGCCGCAGGTTTGAAATTACTTAAAGAGAATAATTGCGATAGCGTGATCTCCTTAGGCGGTGGTTCTCCACACGACTGCGCAAAAGGTATTGCGCTGGTGGCAGCCAATGGCGGCGATATTCGCGATTACGAAGGCGTTGACCGCTCTGCAAAACCGCAGCTGCCGATGATCGCCATCAATACCACGGCGGGTACGGCCTCTGAAATGACCCGTTTCTGCATCATCACTGACGAAGCGCGTCATATCAAAATGGCGATTGTTGATAAACATGTCACTCCGCTGCTTTCTGTCAATGACTCCTCTCTGATGATTGGTATGCCGAAGTCACTGACCGCCGCAACGGGTATGGATGCCTTAACGCACGCTATCGAAGCGTATGTTTCTATTGCCGCCACGCCGATCACTGACGCTTGTGCACTGAAAGCCGTGACCATGATTGCCGAAAATCTGCCGTTAGCCGTTGAAGATGGCAGTAATGCGAAAGCGCGTGAAGCAATGGCTTATGCCCAGTTCCTCGCCGGTATGGCGTTCAATAATGCTTCTCTGGGTTATGTTCATGCGATGGCGCACCAGCTGGGCGGTTTCTACAACCTGCCACACGGTGTATGTAACGCCGTTTTGCTGCCGCATGTTCAGGTATTCAACAGCAAAGTCGCCGCCGCACGTCTGCGTGACTGTGCCGCTGCAATGGGCGTGAACGTGACAGGTAAAAACGATGCGGAAGGTGCTGAAGCCTGCATTAACGCCATCCGTGAACTGGCGAAGAAAGTGGATATCCCGGCAGGCCTACGCGACCTGAACGTGAAAGAAGAAGATTTCGCGGTTCTGGCGACTAATGCCCTGAAAGATGCCTGTGGTTTTACTAACCCGATCCAGGCAACTCACGAAGAAATTGTGGCGATTTATCGCGCAGCGATGTAATCATCATTTCCACAACGGCTGGCAAATTGTCAGCCGCTTTTTCAACTATCTCTGTAACCCTTGCCCGTAAATTCGTGATAGCTGTCGTAAAGCTGTTACCGACTGGCGAAGATTTCGCCAGTCACGTCTACCCTTGTTATACCTCACACCGCAAGGAGACGATCATGACCAATAATCCCCCTTCAGCACAGATTAAGCCCGGCGAGTATGGTTTCCCCCTCAAGTTAAAAGCCCGCTATGACAACTTTATTGGCGGCGAATGGGTAGCCCCTGCCGACGGCGAGTATTACCAGAATCTGACGCCGGTGACCGGGCAGCTGCTGTGCGAAGTGGCGTCTTCGGGCAAACGAGACATCGATCTGGCGCTGGATGCTGCGCACAAAGTGAAAGATAAATGGGCGCACACCTCGGTGCAGGATCGCGCGGCGATTCTGTTTAAGATTGCCGATCGAATGGAACAAAACCTTGAGCTGTTAGCGACGGCTGAAACCTGGGATAACGGCAAACCCATTCGCGAAACCAGTGCTGCCGACGTGCCGCTGGCGATTGACCATTTTCGCTATTTCGCCTCGTGTATTCGGGCGCAGGAAGGTGGGATCAGTGAAGTTGATAGCGAAACCGTGGCCTATCATTTCCATGAACCGTTAGGCGTGGTGGGGCAGATTATCCCGTGGAACTTCCCGCTGCTGATGGCGAGCTGGAAAATGGCTCCCGCGCTGGCGGCGGGCAACTGTGTGGTGCTGAAACCCGCACGTCTTACCCCGCTTTCTGTACTGCTGCTAATGGAAATCGTCGGTGATTTACTGCCGCCGGGCGTGGTGAACGTGGTCAACGGCGCAGGTGGGGAAATTGGCGAATATCTGGCGACCTCGAAACGCATCGCCAAAGTGGCGTTTACCGGCTCAACGGAAGTGGGCCAACAAATTATGCAATACGCCACGCAAAACATTATTCCGGTGACGCTGGAGCTGGGCGGCAAATCGCCAAATATCTTCTTTGCTGATGTGATGGATGAAGAAGATGCCTTTTTCGATAAAGCGCTGGAAGGCTTTGCACTGTTTGCCTTTAACCAGGGTGAAGTTTGCACCTGTCCGAGTCGTGCCTTAGTGCAGGAGTCAATCTACGAACGCTTTATGGAACGCGCCATCCGCCGTGTCGAAAGCATTCGCAGCGGTAACCCACTCGACAGCGTGACGCAAATGGGCGCGCAGGTTTCTCACGGGCAACTGGAAACCATCCTCAACTACATTGATATCGGTAAAAAAGAGGGCGCTGACGTGCTCACAGGCGGGCGGCGCAAGCTGCTGGAAGGTGAACTGAAAGACGGCTACTACCTCGAACCGACGATTCTGTTTGGTCAGAACAATATGCGGGTGTTCCAGGAGGAGATTTTTGGCCCGGTGCTGGCGGTGACCACCTTCAAAACGATGGAAGAAGCGCTGGAGCTGGCGAACGATACGCAATATGGCCTGGGCGCGGGCGTCTGGAGCCGCAACGGTAATCTGGCCTATAAGATGGGGCGCGGCATACAGGCTGGGCGCGTGTGGACCAACTGTTATCACGCTTACCCGGCACATGCGGCGTTTGGTGGCTACAAACAATCAGGTATCGGTCGCGAAACCCACAAGATGATGCTGGAGCATTACCAGCAAACCAAGTGCCTGCTGGTGAGCTACTCGGATAAACCGTTGGGGCTGTTCTGATATAAGAAGCTGGTCGCATTGGGTATTCATTGCCTGATGCGACGCTTACGCGTCTTATCATGCCTACGGGAACCTGACCGTAGGCCGGATAAGGCGTACACGCCGCATCCGGCATAAACAAAGCGCACGTTGTTACAATTTACGTTTTAAACCTACGTGCGCAATAACCCAGACTACGCCAACAGAAGTGCGTTTCTGGGGCGTGTTTTGTCAGGAGTTTAATCTCGCGTTTCGATGGTGAGCGGGCGAACCAGGCCGTAAATCACCATTGGTGATCCGAGGCCAATCAGCAATAAACGGTAGATAATTGAAGGTTTAATACGCTTAATCTGTACTGTGGATGTTTTACTGGAGTTATTCATTAGTTTGGCCAATAGTTCCACTATTTCAATATGATAAACCTCGTCCTGTTGAAAAACCAGACAGCACATTTAAGAAAGTATATAAAAAACAATATGTCGTTATATAAATAAGGAAATTGCACTGCATCATGGCATTTCATAATATGCGTTAATTGTTCTTTTTTATATTCTTTGAGGGAAATATGTTCCTGGACTATTTTGCACTGGGAGTGCTTATTTTTGTATTTCTGGTGATATTCTATGGGATTATTATTTTACATGATATTCCCTACCTGATTGCTAAAAAACGTAATCATCCTCATGCCGACGCCATTCATGTTGCTGGTTGGGTGAGTCTTTTTACGTTACATGTTATCTGGCCATTTTTGTGGATTTGGGCCACGCTTTACCGCCCGGAGCGGGGATGGGGAATGCAAAACCATGACTCCTCCGTTGTGCAACTACAACAGCGTATTGCCGGGCTGGAGAAACAGCTCGCCGACATCAAATCCTCTTCTGCCGAGTAATACTTATGGATTTACTGATTATTTTAACCTATGTGGCTTTCGCATGGGCAATGTTTAAGATCTTCAAAATTCCTGTAAATAAATGGACCATTCCCACCGCGGCCCTGGGTGGCATATTTATTGTCAGCGGTTTAATTCTGTTAATGAACTATAACCATCCGTATACCTTTAAAGCGCAAAAAGCGGTTATTTCTATTCCAGTTATCCCGCAGGTGACAGGCGTGGTGATCGAAGTGACGGACAAGAAAAATACGCTGATTAAAAAAGGCGAGGTGCTTTTTCGACTGGACCCGACGCGTTATCAGGCGCGGGTGGATCGGCTGATGGCGGATATCGTTACCGCAGAACATAAACAGCGGGCGTTGGGCGCAGAGTTAGATGAGATGGCGGCGAATACTCAGCAGGCAAAGGCCACGCGGGATAAATTCGCTAAAGAGTATCAGCGTTACGCACGCGGCAGCCAGGCGAAAGTAAACCCGTTTTCAGAACGCGATATCGATGTGGCGCGGCAAAATTATCTGGCGCAGGAAGCCTCCGTGAAGTCATCGGCGGCGGAACAAAAACAGATCCAGAGCCAGCTGGATAGCCTGGTGTTGGGTGAACATTCTCAAATCGCCAGCCTGAAAGCACAGCTCGCGGAAGCAAAATATAACCTTGAGCAGACGATAGTGCGTGCGCCGAGCGATGGTTATGTGACCCAGGTACTGATTCGTCCGGGTACCTATGCCGCGTCGCTGCCGCTACGTCCGGTGATGGTGTTTATACCCGATCAGAAACGACAAATCGTGGCGCAGTTCCGTCAGAACTCCTTGCTGCGACTGGCTCCTGGCGACGATGCGGAAGTGGTGTTTAATGCTCTGCCAGGTAAGGTATTCAGCGGTAAGCTGGCAGCCATTAGTCCAGCCGTTCCCGGCGGAGCTTATCAGTCGACCGGCACCTTACAGACGTTAAACACAGCGCCGGGTTCAGATGGCGTTATCGCGACCATTGAACTGGATGAGCACACTGATTTGAGCGCTTTACCAGACGGTATTTACGCCCAGGTGGCGGTTTACTCTGATCATTTCAGCCATGTCTCGGTGATGCGCAAAGTGCTATTACGCATGACCAGCTGGGTGCATTACCTTTATCTCGATCATTAATCTTCGCTTTCCGCCGCTTGTTCAGGCCGCAGTTGCTGCGACTGAGCAAGCTGGTGGCGAATTTCACGCAGCATTTCATCCAGCACATACTGGACCCGCCAGGGCTGGTATTCCCGTTTACGGAAGATAGCCACCAGATCCAGCCACCATTCATAGGGTTGCTGAAAGCAGGGCACCAGCGTGCCGTCTTGCAGGTCGCTCTGCACACTTTTGTCTGGCGCAAACACAATCCCCAGGTGATTTCGTGCCAGCTCCAGCGCAGATTGCGTGTTGTCGCAAACGTAATTTCCCTTCACGCGATAATCTCGCACCTCTTTACTCCCGGCGACGTTGAAGCGCCAGATATTCGCGTCATCAATCATCATCGAGTCGATCAAAATACAGGAGTGATGTTCGAGTTCGTCAGGACGGCTAATGGGATGTTTCTCAAGATAGCGCTGGCTGGCATAAGCGGTTACGGCATATTGGGTAATAAAACTGGCAACCAGCGATTCATCTTTTGGTGGAGCGTAGCTGATTAAAACATCACAATCATCAGGAAATTCGACGCCTTCATAAAAGGCATTACGCTCAAGATTGCAGGTTTTTAGCGATAAGGTGATATCACCGATATCTTTAATTTTATCGATTACATGTTTGGATAAATAGGTAATTATGCCGGTTGGGGCGTAGATGGTGACCCGACCACGTTTCTCATGCTTATAATCTGCAATAAAATTATTAAGCTGCTCGTTTCTGTCCAGCATGTCGTTGATGTACGGTAACAGCGCGGTACCAAAAGGTGTGAGCATCAGCTGCCGGGTGGTTCGGTCAAAGACTTTTAAACCCACTTTTGATTCAAAATCAGCAAGATATTTGCTGACGTTGGCCTGTGCGATGCCAAGTACAGTCGCGGCATGGCTGATATTTTCACTGGCAGCGATTACCGAGATAATTTTTAACTCCCGGTACTTAAGTTGTAATTTTGTCATCGCAACAGCCCAATTATATATAATTTTATATATTACTATATAAATATGAATCTTGCACCGGAGAAATTGTAAGCATTACTATGCCGACTCTTTTTTATCTTATTTTAAAATGGAATACCGAACATGTTAATTAACCGCAATATTGTGGCGTTATTTGCGTTGCCTTTTATGGCAAGCGCAACTGCTTCTGAATTATCCATTGGTGCCGGTGCGGCTTATAATGAATCGCCTTATCGCGGTTATAATGAAAATACAAAGGCAATTCCCCTGATTAGTTATGAAGGTGATTCTTTTTATGTTCGTCAGACCACGTTAGGTTTTATTCTGTCGCAAAGTGAAAAAAATGAACTTAGCCTGACCGCATCCTGGATGCCGCTGGAATTTGACCCTGCCGATAATGACGATTATGCCATGCAACAGCTTGATAAGCGTGATAGTACGGCTATGGCGGGGGTTGCCTGGTATCACCACGAGCGTTGGGGAACTGTGAAAGCCTCTGCGGCTGCGGACGTTCTGGATAACAGCAACGGCTGGGTGGGGGAGCTATCGGTATTCCACAAAATGCAGATAGGTCGCCTGTCGCTGACACCTGCGCTGGGCGTTCTCTATTATGACGAGAATTTCAGTGACTATTACTATGGCATTTCAGAGAGTGAGTCCCGTCGTAGCGGTCTGGCAAGTTATTCCGCGCAGGATGCCTGGGTGCCCTATGTCAGCCTGACGGCAAAATACCCGATAGGAGAGCACGTCGTATTGATGGCGAGCGCAGGATACAGCGAGCTGCCGGAAGAGATTACCAACAGCCCGATGATTGATCGTAATGAGAGTTTTACCTTTGTCACCGGCGTGAGCTGGCGTTTTTAATTCACCGGTGGATGTCGGTGCGGCTGGCCTACGCTCTCGCACCGACTCGTATGCCTGATAAGACGTGTTAAGCGTCGCATCAGGCAATGTGCTCCCTACGTTGGATGCGGCGCGAGCGCCTTATCCAACCTCCGGATGGCGATGCTTTTCCTCATTCACCCAGATCCGCATTTCGCCTTCGCCCCGGTTAGCCCAGCTAAACCACGGGATAAAGGTCAGAGTTTGCGGCTGGCGTTTGGCTGGCGCGCTGTCGTAATGCCACAGCGGTTGCTGCTCTGGATTGCTCTGTTCATACCGGTAACCCGGTGCCTGGATTAAGATCTTATGGCTAAACAATCCCTTGCCTTCAAATGTCGTAAATGGCGCATCGGTGGGCAGCCACAGATTATGCAGTGACTCGCCGTTGTCGGCCTGTTCCAGGCAATACACCAGCGGGCCGCGCTGAATCGCCACTTTTCCGGCGACGTGACGCACCAGCGGGTTACCGTAAACGCGGCGTACCGGCATCGGCAAAGTCAGATTCAGCGTATCGCCCTCCTGCCATTCGCGGGTAATGTGCAAATACCCTTTACGAATATCCTGCTCGACCTCTTCCCCATTCAATATGATCTGCGGCTGTGTGCACCAGTCCGGCAGACGTAAAGCCAGCGTATGACGCACCGGCTGGGGCGATTCGACCGCAATTGTCACCTGCTCCTGCCACGGATAGTTCCCGCTAACCCGCAGGCGCAGTGTGCCATTTTCTACCGGCACTTCCATGCTGTTTCCTGCGTATATGTTGATATACAACGCATCTTCACGCGGCGTGTAGAGATAATGACCAATCGAGGTCAGCACGCGGGCGATATTTGGCGGACAACAAGCGCAGCCAAACCAACGCTGGCGGATCGGTTTAACGTGATCGTAGATATGGTTGAATTTCAGCGATTTTGGATGTACTTCCAGCGGATTCACATAGAAGAAATGTTTGCCGTCCAGCGCCATGCCGCCGAGCACGGTGTTGTACAGTGCGCGCTCCATCACATCGGCATATTGACTGTCGCCTTCCATTTCCAGCATTCGTCGGGCAAACATCATCAGGCCGATGGAGGCGCAACTTTCAGCGTATACCGTGTCATTCGGCAGATCGTAATCGCTGCTGAACGCTTCACCGCTGCTCTGTGAGCCAATGCCGCCGGTAATATATAACTGACGCTGGGCCATATTGTTCCACAGCCGCAGGCAGTCCTGACGCTTGCTGTCATCGTGACTTAAACGCGCGAGATGCGCGACGCCGGTCATCAGATAGACAAAACGTACCGCGTGACCGATGGCGGTTTGCTGTTGCGCAAGGGGCAAATGTGCCTGGCTGTAGGCTTTGTCTTTCACCATCCACGCCGGGCCGTAGGTGTGCCAGTGCGAGGTCTGCCCGCGCTTTTCATATTCCTGGTCGTAATAGTGCGGTTGCACACCACGCTGTTCGACAAAATAGTTCGTCAGCGCCAGGTAGCGCGGCTCTTCGGTGACTTCGTAGAGACGCATCAGCGCCAGTTCAATTTCCGGATGACCGGGATAACCCTGCAGCTTGTCTTCATCTGGACCAAATACGCGGTCGATATGATCGGCCAGACGGCAAACCACCTCCAGCAAGCGTCGTTTTCCCGTGGCCTGGAAGAAGGCGACTCCGGCTTCAATCAGATGACCGGCGCAGTAAAGTTCATGACACTCCGCAAGATTGCTCCAGCGTTCTTCGGGTGCTTTTACCGTAAAGTAAGTATTGAGATAGCCGTCTTCGCATTGGGCGGAGGCGATCAGTTCGATTACCTCGTCGGCGGTTTTTTCCAGTTCGGCGTCCGGCTTCTGGCACAGCGACCAGGCTACCGCTTCCAGCCATTTGGCGACGTCGCTGTCCTGAAACACCATCCCGTAAAATTCACCCTCCTGAAGTCCGGCGGCAATGCGAAAGTTTTCAATCGCATGGCTGGGTTCCGCTTCTGGGATACGATCGTTCAAGGCATCCCACTGATAAGAAATCACCACGTCGCGGACCAGTTGTTGGTACTGACCGAGGAACGGATCGCTGACCGTCAGTTTACGCAGATCGACTTCCGAAATGTTCATCTTGTGCTCCTTAAGGCTGTACATGACGCTGACGCAGGTCGGTAGCTATGCGCGACATCATAGGATTATTGAGTTTGCAAAAGCGGATCGCCCCTGCCAGCAGCAGGTGGAATAGCGCAGGCAGCAATGTTTCCATCGCCGTGATCCCGCCAAGCGAACTGGCGGTCTGGTTTTCCACGCCAGGCTGGTAGGCGACAAAAATAAACAGCAGGCTGATGATCCCGGCGCTGGAGGCCCAGGCTAGCTTGATGAAAAACAGATTGAAGGCGAAGTTCATGCCGGAAGAACGTACGCGGGTTTTCCACTCGCCGTAGTCATCGGCAAAGGCCATCAATGAGAAGTGCAATGGCAATGTGAAGCCAAGAATCACGCCATTACCGAGGATCACCGCCAGCCACAGCGTTTGATAAGCCGGGCCGGAGGGCAGGAACCACATCAACACCGCCAGTGCAGCGAGGAGCAGGTTGGTGTAGTAATAAATTTTGACGGTATCGAAACGCCGCGTTAACGGGCTGACAATCACCGAGCCGATAATGGAGGCGAAGGTGACCATGGTGAAGAACAGCGACGTGTAGCCCGTACTGCCTTGTAAGACGTAGGTAATGAAGTACATATACCCACCGCCGCGAATATTAAAGACGTTAATCAGCAGGAAAGACATGACCAGCATCAGCAGCAGTTGGTCGTTGTTCCGCAGCCCGGCAAGATGTTCGCGCAGGGTAAATTTCCCCATTGTGGAGAGCGGCACCCGTTCACGAACCCAGAAAAAACAGCACAGGAACATCACCACGGCAATGGCGCACAATACGCCGACGCCCAGTTGATAGCCGCGTGCAGCGTTGCCCTGACCGAAGAGATCTACCATCCACGGTAAGCCTACCGAAACCAGAAATCCCGCTACGCCGCAGAGAACGAATCGCCAGGACTGGCAGGAGATCACTTCATTGTGGCGGGTGGTCATGGTGTTGATCAGCGCGCAGTACGGTACGTTGATGGCGGTATAACCGACTGAAAGGAGCAGGTAAGTGCCGAACGCCCAGGTGATTTTTACTCCCATGCTGGCATCTGGCACGGTGAACGTCAGGATGCCGATAATGCCGATGGGAATGGCAATCCATAACTGCCACGGACGAAAGCGCCCCCAGCGACTTTGCGTCCGGTCGGCAATGACGCCCATCACCGGGTCGGAGATGGCATCAAACACGCGCAGTGCAATAAACAGCGTGCCAACCAGCGCCGGAGTTAATCCAAAAACGTCGGTGTAGAAAAAGGTGAGAAAGTTCATGATCAGGCAAGTTATTACGGTGCCGCCAGCGTCACCCAGGCCGTAGCCTATTTTTTCCCGTACAGATAACGCATCGTCAATTTTACCTTTAGCGATATCAGCGGTAGTAATCGGTGTAGAGGTCATAGATATTCCTCGTGAATAGGAAGCAATTTTTAGTTTTATTGCAATGACCTGATTAATTCTGCCGTGAACGGGAATATCAACAAGGTGAGAAAAGAGTAAAAAAAGGTGACGATTCCGACCTGAATTTAAAAGTGTGAAATGGATCAGGTGAAATTAATGTTTTTGATTAATAATCAAAAGGTAATGTGTTTAATCATTAATGAATAAGCGGGAAATTACATATCAATGCTCGAATTATCCATGACGTTACCGATTAAAGTGCAAAATGGTGGATTATTTATTTCCCGCGGCGTAGGGAGGCATCCTGCAAGGCGGCTGGAGTCATGGGAAATTATCTTTGTCGAAAAAGGTCGATTAACGATTCAGGAAGAAGAACGGATATTTCTGGTCGATGCGGGAGAGAGTTTATTACTCTGGCCGAATCGACAACATGTTGGGGTGGAGGATTTTCCCGCCGATCTCAAATTTTACTGGCTGCATTTTGAGGTTAAAGCGCCGGATAGCGACCCTCGCTGGCTTACTCATCTTAGCGTGCCGCAACAAACGAAGGTTGTCGATCCGCAGGCGCTGGTGGCCCTGTTTCGCCAGTTCTTAAGCGAACAGGAAAAGCATCAACGCACTCCGGCGCTGGAGTTTATTGTGCTGCTGATTTTGCAGCAGCTCACCCGTGACGCGCGTCTTGATGAACAGGCCGATGGCGCAGGCACCACCCTTGCCTGGAAAGCGCAGAAACTGATCCGCACGCAATATCATCGCCCGCTTTCCACGGCGCTTTTAGCCCGCGAGCTGTACTGCAATGCCGATTATCTTGGGCGCGTCTACCGGCGGGTGTTTCATCTGACGTTAACAGAAGCAATCCATCGCCAGCGAGTGCGCGAAGCCGAAAAGCTGTTAATTAGCGAAGCGCGATCGCTCACTGAAGTGGCTGCGTTGTGCGGGTTTAATGACGTTGGCTATTTCCGGCAGATTTTTCGCAAGCACACCGGTTTAACGCCAGCAGCGTGGAAGCGGCGTTACAGCAAGGAACATATCAATTCGTAGTGCCGGGGCGATGAAGCCCCGGCGTGAGGGATTACTGCCCGTAATAGGCATTGGCCCCATGCTTACGCAGGTAGTGCTTATCCAGCAGTTCGTTTTGCATCGCAGGGAGCTGCGGCGCAAGCTGGCGCGAGAATAGGCCCATATAGGCGCATTCTTCGAGTACTACGGCGTTATGCACGGCATCGGCGGCGTTTTTACCCCATGCGAACGGGCCATGAGAATGCACCAGCACCGCCGGGATTTGTGCCGGACTCCTGCCACGTTCTTCGAAGGTTTCAATGATCACTTCGCCGGTCTGATATTCATATTCGCCGTTAATCTCCTCTGCGGTCATCTGTCGCGTGCAGGGGATGGCACCATAGAAATAATCAGCGTGCGTGGTGCCCCAGGCGGGGAGATCCAGCCCGGCCTGCGACCAGATGGTGGCGTGGCGTGAGTGGGTATGCACAATGCCACCGATTTCGGCGTAGCGACGGTAAAGCGCCAGATGCGTTGGCGTGTCGGACGAGGGCTTTTTGCTACCTTCCACCACCTTGCCGCTGGCTATCTCAACCACCACCATATTGTCGGCGGTCATCACGTCATACTCGACGCCGGAAGGTTTGATTACCATCCATTGCCGCGTTTCGTCTACCGCGCTGACATTGCCCCAGGTGAACGTCACCAGATGGTGAGCGGGAAGCGCCAGATTCGCCGCCAGCACGTCGGCTTTCAGTTGCTCTAACATATAAATCCAGCCTCCTGCATACGCGCTTCAATCCAACGCCGCGCCTGAATAATCTCCAGCACCGGCTCTTTGGCTTTTTCGGTCCACATCTCAATCAGGAAAGAACCGCGATAGTTCAGTTTATGCAGCGTTTTGAAGATGCCAACGAAATCGACGCAGCCTTCGCCAAACGGCACGTCGCGGAACTGTCCGGGACTTTGCTCGGTAACTGGCTGGGTGTCTTTCAGGTGGATCGCGGCGATACGGTCAATGCCCAGTTTCAGTTCGGCGGGAACATCATTGCCCCAGGCGCTGAGGTTGCCAACGTCCGGGTAGACGGTGAACCACGGCGAGGCGAGCATCTCGTCCCACTTTTTCCATTTACTGATGGAGTTCATAAACGCGGTGTCCATAATCTCCACCGCTAGCATGACTTGTGATGCCGCCGCCTGTTCGACCGCCCACGCCAGCCCTTCAGCAAAACGTTGCCGGGTGCCTTCATCGTGGTCTTCGTAATAGACGTCGTAGCCCGCCAGCTGGATGGTGCGTATGCCGAGATCGCGTGCCAGACGAATCGCTTTGCTCATGATCTCCCGTGCTCGCTGGCGTACCGCGTCGTCACGGCTACCAAAAGGAAAGCGACGATGTGCGGACAGGCACATCGACGGGATCCCAACACCCGTTTCGATCATCGCGGCAACCAGCGAAGTCCTTTGTGCGGTGCTCCAGTCAAGACGTGAAAGCCGTTCGTCGGTTTCATCCACCGACATTTCGACAAAATCAAAACCGCAGCTTTTTGCCAGCACCAGCCGCTCCGGCCAGGAGAGATCTTTCGCCAGCGCCTTTTCATAAATCCCTAACGGATGATTACGCACGCTTGCCTCCCCAGATAGCGTCGATTTGCGCATGGAAATCGCCAGCCACCTGCGCCGGATTTGCTGAGCCTGCCAGTGCTCGCCCGGCAATAAACGCTTTCACGCGAATATCTTTAAACAGCGGCAGGTCAGCAGGGGTAATCCCGCCGGTAATGGAAAGCTCAAGGCCGATATCGGAAAGCGCCTTCATGCGTGCCAGATCGGCTTCGCCCCACTGTTGCCCGCTGGCCTGTGCATCACGACCGCGATGATAAATCGCCTGCCGCACGCCAATACGATGCCAGTCGCGGGCGTCGTCCAGCGTCCAGTTACCGAACAGCTCGATCTGAATTTCACCACCGCAGCGTTGCGCCATCGCGTGGCCTTTTTCCACCGTCGCGAGCGGTGCGGCGCAGATGATGGTCATCCAGTTAGCGCCTGCGCCAAATGCCTGTTGCGCGAGCGTTTCACCAGCGTCGGCGACCTTCCAGTCGGCAACGATGATTTTGTCAGGGCACTGTTCGCGCAAGGCTTTCACCGCGCCAAGCCCTTCGTTTAAACAGAGAATGGTGCCCGCTTCGACAATATCGACGCTGTCTTTTAACTGCATCACGTCGCGCTGTGCGGCTTCAAGTGATGAGTGGTCGAGTGCCAGTTGCAGAAGTGGTCGGCTCATAATATGTGCTCCTTGATGCGGGCGTGAAAGCCCTGAAGTGCGGCAATGAGATGCTGATAGCGTTGGTATTTTTGTTGGTAAAGCTGATGGGCGGTCATATCCGGCAGCAGGGTGCGTACCGGGTGCTGTAAGTCACGTTGAGCTTCGCTGAAATCGCGATAAACTCCGGTGCCGACACGGGCGGCAAGTGCCGCGCCAAAACAGCCGGTTTCTTCCACCTGCGGCAGCTCGATACGCAGACCGCTGACGTCCGCCAGCATTTGCATCCAGACATCGGAGTGCGCCGGGCCGCCAGTGACGCGCAGGGTGTGCACATCAGTAAAACGTTCGCGCATCCGGTTGAGGTGGGTCATATGGCTGAACACCACCCCTTCATAAATGGCCTGCAACAGGTGTGCGCGGGTGTGAATGGCCTGCATCCCGTAGAAACCGCTGGTCATCTCGAGTCCGGCGTTGCTGCCGTACAGGAACGGCAGGAAAAAGAGATCGCCACCGGCCTTCGGCAAGCTGGCAACGGCCTGGTTGATCTCATCAAACGAGATTTCTCCCCACTGTGCGGTAAACCATTCGAGGTTGCCGGAAGAGGTGGGGCTGGCTTCGTGAACGATAAATTCACCATCGTTAACGTAGCGACCATAGACATACGGATGCGCTTCACCGTCACGTAAACCGCGGGTTATGCCGCTGGTCACCGCCCAGGTGCCCATCACCGCATTAAGGGTAAATTCGTCTTCGATCCCGGCGCAGAGTGCGGTGGAAACCACATCAAACAGGCCGCCGACAACGGGCGTACCCGCTTTCAGACCGGTCAGTACGGCTGTCTGAGCGGTGATCTCCCCGCAGATTTCGGCAGATCCGACAACAGGCGGCAGGGCGTGATTGATTTCAGCAATCCCCAGCCAGTCGGTGAGGCACGGGTCATATTCCCCAAGACTCATGTTGTAGAGGTTGGACTCGGAAATATTGCTCTCTTCACAGCCTTTGACGCCGGTTAAACACCAGCGCAGGTAGTCGTGCGTCATCATCACGCAGCCAATTTGCGCGTAGCGTTCCGGTTCGTGCTCTTTCAGCCAGCGTAACAGCGACACCGGATGCCCGGTCCACAAGGTTTGTCGGGTCAACGGGTAGAGTTTTTCCGGGATGCCATCTTCCTGCCAGCGACGAACGATTTCCATCGCCCGGCGATCCGAGGGCAAAATGGCGTTACCGAGCGGCTTGTTGTTTTTATCCAGCAAAAACAAGCCTTTTCCTTGTGCGGAGATACCGATACCGACAATTTGTTCCCCGCTAACGCCGGAATGGGTAAGCAGTTCGCGAATGACAGCCATGCAGCATTGCCACAGTTCTGCCATATCGCGCTCTGCCCAACCTGGCTGCGGGCTTAATGCGCACAGCGGCAGGCGCTGCACGCCTGCCTCCCGGCCTTCGCGGTCATACAGCCCGGCTTTCAGCCAGCTACCGCCACAATCTAACCCCAGCCAGTATTGCGTCATGGTTTATTGCACCTCATCCACGGCTTTCAGTAGATCAGCACCCTGCGGAACATCTTTTACAAACATGTCGCGGACCTGAGTACCCAGTGCGTCGCTAAAGGCTTTGCGGTCGAGATCGGTGATGACTTCCACGCCCGCTTCTTTCATGCCGTCGATGATTTTTTGCTGATCTTCGGCAACCAGTTTGCGCTGGTAGTTACCCGCTTCCTGCGCAGATGAAATTAGCGCTTGCTGGAACTCCGGGCTTAAGCCATCAAACTTCGCTTTGTTGATCACCACCAGAAGCGGGGAATAGGCGTGGTGCGTCAGAGAAAGGTACTTCTGCACTTCGAAAAATTTTGCTGACCAGACGACGTTGATCGGGTGTTCCTGAGCGTCGATAGTGCGGGTTTCCAGCCCGGTATAGACTTCGGCAAACGGCATCGGGATCGGGTTAGCGCCAAAGACTTTGAATGCGGCGATATTCATCGGGCTATTGTTGGTGCGAATTTTCAGCCCTTTCAGGTCGGCGGGGGTTTTAACCGGTGCGCGCGAGTTGGTGACATCGCGCCAGCCGTTTTCCCAGTAGGCCAGTACTTTTAGTCCTTTACCTTCAAGTGAGGCTTTCAGATCATCACCGACTTTGCCGTCGAGCGTTTTATGCGCGTGAGCGGTATCGCGGAACAGGAAAGGGACATCAAGCAAGTTCATCACTGGTGATAACCCGGCAAAGTTATTCGAGCCGGACATTTCCATATCGATGGTGCCGCCACGTACGCCGCTGATCATCGCCTGCGCGTTACCGAGGGTGCTATCCGGAAACAATTTTAATTTCAGCTCGCCTTTGGTTCTCTCCTGCAATAAATCATTGAATTTTTTCGCCGCAATATGTTGCGAGTCGGTTTGTGAGGTTTCATAACCGAAACGTAAAGATTGCGCCGCCAGAGAAGATGTGCTGAATGCAGCCAGGCCAGCAATGAATAATGCGTAGGTGGTAATGACTCCAACTTATTGATAGTGTTTTATGTTCAGATAATGCCCGATGACTTTGTCATGCAGCTCCACCGATTTTGAGAACGACAGCGACTTCCGTCCCAGCCGTGCCAGGTGCTGCCTCAG